>JBBRUZ010000081.1:0-13155 GCA_038247355.1 Rhodobacterales bacterium | reverse complement strand
GGCCAGCTCGGCCAACATCTTCTCGCCCTTGATGCCATCCATCGCCACTTTCGCCTTAAAAGCCGGACCGTGGTTCCGGCGCGGTCGTTTCGTCATGTTCGCTCCTCGTTTTTCAGCAATCTTCTTCCCAATTTCGAGCGGCTCCACCACTCAGCGCACCTGTTCAGATTTCCCGAGCCACCTCTCACCCACGCCGCTGGGTTCGGGCTGGTGTTAGGCGAGCGCGACCAGCCGCTACGGGTTGAAGCCCGCGGCGCGGGCGATAATGTCCTGCGCGACGGTCATGATCCGACCTCGACCAGTACGAAGGAGACCTGCGATGTTCGTAGCGATGAACCGCTTCAAGGTGAAACCCGGCTCGGAGGCGGCGTTCGAGGATATCTGGCGCAACCGCCAAAGCCGGCTGGAGGAGATGGAGGGCTTCCGGACGTTCCATCTGCTGAAAGGGCCGGGCGGCGACGGTCATACGCTCTACGCCTCGCACACGGTCTGGGACAGCGAGGCGGCGTTCCGGGCCTGGAAGACATCTGAACAGTTCCGCGCCGCGCATCACGGGGCGGGCGAGAAAAAGCCCCTCTACGTCGGGAAACCAGAATTCGAGGGGTTCGCCAGCGTGGACGGGGTTTGAACCTGCCGGGCCGCGAGGTGGCGATCACCCGCGGCTGACCGATGCGGTGCGGACGCACGGACCGCATTCTTGACCGGACGGTTCGCCCACCCTACGCTCCGATCGCGCCGCGAACGAGCCGACGCCATCTCGCCCGCGCCCGAAGAGCGACCGGCGCTCGCATTGGAGGAACGGCCTTGGCGGAGACGCTCGCTGCAGTCGATTTCGACGGTTTGCTCGTCCGCGAGGCGGCACTGCGCGCGGGCGGCGCCACGCCACCGATGCGGGACGCCGCCGTGTGTCTCGGCGTGCCCGAGGCGGCGCTGATCGAAGCGCGGCGGCGGACCGGCGCGGCGACGCCGCTGCGTCGACCGGACGTTGTCGAGGGCTTCGGAGCACTCGTTTCGCGGCTCGGCGTTGCGGGCGAGATGATGGCCCTGACGCGCAACGACGCCTGCGTCCATGAAAAGCGCGGGCGCTACGCCCAAGCGGAGTTTCACGGCGCGATGGGCCAGGTGGTCGGCGACATCGATCTCCGCCTCTTCACCCGGCACTGGCGTTTCGGCTACGACCTTCGCGAGGAGACAGGCGCCGGACCGCGCCGCAGCCTGCAGTTCTTCGACGCCGAGGGAACCGCGATCCACAAGGTCTACGCCACCGACGCGACCGATCTGGTCGCGTTCGACCGCCTCGTCGCCGACGCCGCCGATCCCGCCGCGCCGGAAGCCCGGTTCGAGCCCGTGACGCTCGCGACCCCGGAAACGCCCGATGCGGAGATCGACGCCGCCGGCTTTGTCGCAGGCTGGCGATC
This sequence comes from Rhodobacterales bacterium, assembly GCA_038247355.1. Taxonomy (GTDB): domain Bacteria; phylum Pseudomonadota; class Alphaproteobacteria; order Rhodobacterales; family Rhodobacteraceae; genus Amaricoccus. Next base: position 11,737 of record JBBRUZ010000081.1, on the reverse strand, counting down.
GCTCGGGCACAGCCACGATTTCGCAGCGCTGCTACGCCGGTTCGGCGTGTCGCGGGCGCAGGCGATGCGGCTGGGCGGCCCCGACCTCACGCGGCAGGTCGGCGCGCACGCCGAGCGGGCGGTGTTGAACGCCGCCGCGCGCGATGGCCTGCCGATCATGGTTTTCGTCGGCAACCCCGGATGCGTCCAGATCCATTCCGGCCCGGTGTCGCGCATCGAGGTCATGGGTCCGTGGCTTAACGTCCTCGATCCGAGGTTCAACCTGCATCTGCGCGAGGACCGGATCGCCGCGGCGTTCGTCGTGCGCAAACCTTCGCTGCGCGGCGACGTGCATTCGCTGGAGCTCTACGACGCGGCGGGCGCGTGCATCGCCCAGATCTTCGGCGAGCGCCCACCGGGTGGGAGCGAGCGGGACGACTGGCGGGCGCTGCTCGCCGCTCTCGACGCGCCGACGCGCGGCTGACGCGGTCGCGCAATACCGGCGCAAGGCTCCCGCGTCGCGACGTGCCGCGCGACCGCTCAGGCCAGCGTCAGCCGCACCGCGTGCGGGGCGCCGTCGAGCGGCACCCGCGCGCGACCGTCGGCGGCGTCGAGCGCCGCGCCGTCGAGGATCGCGCGGGGTCCGTCGGCCGCGCGATCGACCACGATGTCGATCTGCGCGCCGCCGAAGGTGACGGTGGCCGAAAAGCCGGGCCAGTCGGCGGGAATGCGTGGCGCGACGATCAGCGTCGCGCCGGCGCGGCGCAGGCCGAGGATGCCCTCGACCCCAGCGCGGTGCATCCAGCCGGCGGCCCCGGTGTACCAGGTCCAGCCGCCGCGCCCGACATGTGGCGCCACCGAATAGACGTCCGCCGCGACGACGTAGGGCTCGACCTTGTAGCGCTCAACCTCCGTCGCGGTGCGCGCGTGGTTGATCGGATTCAGCAGCGCGAACAGCTCCGCGGCCCGGTCGCCGTCGCCTCGCTCGGCGAAGGCGAGCATCGCCCACATCGCGGCGTGGCTAAACTGGCCGCCGTTCTCGCGCAGACCCGGCGGATAACCCTTGATGTAACCCGGAGCGTGCGGCGTCGCGTCGAACGGCGGCGTGAACAACAGCGCGAGGCCGTCCTTGCGACGGATGAGTTGCCGGTCGAGCGCGTCCATCGCCATCGCGGCGCGGTCCGGATCGGCCGCTCCCGACAGCACGGCCCAGGATTGCGCGATGCTGTCGATGCGACATTCGGCGCTTTCGGCCGCCCCGAGCCAGGTCCCGTCGTCGAAGGTGGCGCGCCGGTACCAGTCGCCGTCCCAGGCGAAGGCTTCCATTGCGGCGCGCAGCGCTTCGGCATGGGCGCGCCAGCGACGGGCGCGGTCGGGCGCGCGCGTTTCCGCGAACGGCGCGAACAATCCGATGGCGCGCAACAGCAGCCAGCCGAGCCAGACGCTCTCGCCCTGACCGCCTTGGCCGACCCGGTTCATGCCGTCGTTCCAGTCACCGGTCCCGATCAGCGGCAGTCCCTGCGGGCCAGTCAGATCGAGGCACTGGTCGAGGCCGCGGGCGCAATGCTCGAACAGCGACGCCGACACGTCGGTGGTGAGCGGGTGGAAAAAGGCGTCGTGTTCGCCGGGCGCGAGCAGCGGGCCCTCGAGGAACGGCGTCTCCTCGTCGAGCACCTCGACGTCGCCGGTGGCGATGACATAGGTCGCGGCGGCGAAGGCGAGCCAGACGCGGTCGTCAGAGATGCGGGTGCGCACGCCCTGGCCGGTGTGGGGCAGCCACCAGTGCTGGACGTCGCCTTCGGGGAACTGCCGGGACGCAGCGCGCAGCAGATGGGCGCGGGTCTCCTGCGGCCGCGCGAGACTGAGCGCCATGCCGTCCTGGAGCTGGTCGCGAAAGCCGTAGGCGCCGCTCGCCTGATAGAAGGCGGCGCGGGCACGGATGCGGCAGGCGAGCGTCTGGTAGAGCAGCCATCCGTTCAGCATGACGTCCATCGCCCGGTCCGGGGTTCGGACCTGAACCGCGCCGAGCACCTCGCGCCAATGAGTGCGCACGGCCTCGAGCGCCGCATCGAGATCGGCGGCGCGCCAACGTCTGACAAGATCGCGGGCGGCTTCGGTCGAGGCGCCTTGGCCGAGGAACCACACGACCTCGACCTCCGCTCCCGGCGTGAGGACAACGGATCGCGCGAGGGCGGCGCAGGGATCGCGCGCCGCGCCCGTCGCGCCCGACAGCGGCGTGGCGCGGGCGAATGCGGCTGGCGCCCCGAGCGACCCGCCACGCCCGAGGAATTCGCCGCGATCCGCGGTCCATGCGGTCTGGCTCCCGGCGAGATCGGCGAAAGCGACCCGCCCCGGAAAGCCCGGGCTCCAGGGATTGCGGGCGAATAGCGCGCCGGTCTCGCCGTCGATCTCCGTGGTCAGGAACGGCGCGGACGCGCCGCGCGACGTGCCGAGCACCCACTCGGCATACGCCGCCACGGTCAGGCGGCGCGGCGTGTCGGAAAGATTGCGCAGGGTGAGTCGGGAAATCTTGACCGGATCGTCGAGCGGCACGTATTGCACGAGATCGAGGGCGAGACCCTGGGCGGTGTGCTCGAAGCGGCTGTAGCCGAAGCCGTGGCGCGCAACATAGCGTTCGCCGTCGCGGATCGGCTGCGCAGTCGGGGACGACATGACGCCGCTCGCCTCATCGCAGACGAAGAACGCTTCGCCCGCCGGGTCGGAGACCGGATCGTTCGACCAGGGCGTCAACTGGTTCTCCCGGCTGTTTTCAGCCCATGTGAATCCCGAGCCTTCAGCGGAGGCCTGAAAGCCGAAACCGGCGTTGGCGATTACGTTGATCCACGGCGCGGGGGTTGTGGCGGCGCCGTCGAGGATGGTCACATACTCCCGCCCGTCAGCATCGAAACCGCCGAACCCGTTGAAGAATTCAAGCGGCGGCCGGGCGCGTCGCGGCGTCTGGGCCGCGACCGCCGGCGCGCGCGCCTTGGTGGTGGTCGGCGCCGCCGGCAGCTGGCCCAGCTGGTCGGCAAGCGGGCCGCGGCGTGCTATCAGCGCGACGCGGGCGACCGCGGCGATCAGCTCGCGCGCCTCGCCCGACATCAAGTCGGCGCGCAGCACGTGCGCAACGCCCTGGGCCATCTGCATCCCGAAGCGCGGGCGCGACTGGCTCGATCGCACCGCGGTCTCGATCGCATTCTGCAGATCCTGGATATAGGACGACGGATGCTCGTTGACGATCACCAGATCGACCGCCAGCCGCTTCATCCGCCAGTACTCGTGCGCGCGCAGCAGCTTGCGCACCTGCGCCATGTCGCCGATGTCGTCGATGCGCAGCAGGACGATGGGCAGATCGCCTGAGATCGCATGCGGCCAGAGCCCCGGTTGGGGCCCGGCGCCGCGCAGGATCGCCGCCTGACTGGGGCGAAAACGCGCATCGGCGTAGAGGAGTGGTGCTGCGAGTCGCTGGAAGTCCGCGGCTTCCTGCGGCGCGATGCCCAGATGGCGCAGCTGGACCTGGCCCTGCGTCCAGGCGAGCGTTCGCGCCCTGTCGAAGCCGCTGCGGTCGTGGTGCTTGTCGATCAGATCGAGCAGCGTCTCGCGCGACGGCGCCACCACCGTCCAGAACGCGATGCGAGCGGTCTTGCCCGGAGGGATACGGACGCGCCGGCGCAATGCGAAAACCGGATCGAGCACCGTGCCGACGGTGTTTGACAGCTTCCTCCGCAGCGCTTCCGGATCGGCCGCGGTGCGGCTGCGCCCGAGAAAGCGCGCACGGTCGGTCTCGTGCTGCTGCGGGCCGACGGCGTCGCCCTCGACCACGGCCATATGAGCGGCCCAGACAGGGGCCTCGTCGGGCCCGCGCAGCCGGCGGGTGGCGATCAGCGCGCCGTATTCGGCCAGAAACTCGGTCTGGACGAACAACTTGGCGAAGGCCGGATGCGCGGCGTCGGCGGCCGGCGTGGTCAGCACCAGCTCGGCGTAGGACGTCACTTCGATGTCGCGGGCCCGCCGACCGGCGTTGACCAGCGAGACCTGGCGCACCTCGCCGTCGTCCTCGCCGGAGACGAGCACGTCGAGCGTCGTAGTGAGCCCCCCCTCCCGGCGCAGGAACCGTCCGCGATCCTCGACGAACTCGACCTCGGTCTTGCCGGCGCCCGGCCCGAGCGGGTTGCGGCAAGGTGACCAGACCGCTTCGCTGGCGCAATCGCGCAGATAGACATGCGCGCCCCAGTCGTCGCGCGTCGCATCTTCGCGCCAGCGGGTGACGGCGATATCGCCCCAACGGCTGTAACCGCCGCCCGCGACCGTCAGCATCACCGAATATCGGCCGTTCGACAGCAAATGCGTCACCGGCGGACCCGGCGGCGGACCGGCGTAGCGCCGCACCGCCATCGCGTCGGAACCCTGTTCGGCGGGCGGAGCCTTGACCTCCTCAGCGCGCGGCCGGGCTGCGGGCACGTCGCGAGGGACGCGTTCCTGGAGCAGCAGTTCGCTCGCCACGATCATCGGCTCGCGGTGAAAGCGGTCGCGCATCCGCCCGTCCTGCAGGACGTTGGCGATCGCCACGATGGTCATGCCCTGATGATGGGCCATGAAGCTGCGCACGATGGCGACGCGCGCGCCTTCAGGGCGCCGCGCGTCGGTGAAGTCCAGCGCCTCGTAGTAACCGTAGCGACCGCGCGCGCCCAGCGCGTCGAACCGGGCGAAGTTCCGCAGCGCCGCGGGTGCGTCGATCATCGCGGCGAGGCCGCTGGCGTAGGGCGCGATGACGACGTTCTCGGCGAGCCCGCGCTTCAGCCCGAGGCCAGGCACGCCGAAGTTCGAATACTGGTACGTCAGCTCCATGTCCCGCGCGTTGTAGGCGGACTCCGAGACGCCCCAAGGCACGCCGAGCGACCGCCCGTAAGCCCGCTGTCTCGCGACGACGAGGCGGTTGGTGCGCGCGATCAGGCTCGCCGGGGGCTCATTCATCACCAGCGTCGGCATCAGGTACTCGAACATCGAGCCCGACCACGACACCAGAGCGGCGCCCCCCGGCAACGGCGTCAAACTTCGCCCGAGCCGGAACCAGTGCCGGGTGGGAGCGTCGCCCTTGGCAATGGCGAAGAGGCTGGCGAGCCGCGCCTCGGAGGCGAGCAGGTCGTAGCAACTCGGATCGAGCAGCTGGTCGGCGGCGGAATAACCGATCGACAGCAGCTTGCGCTCGGGATCGAGCAGGAACGCGAAATCCATGTCGAGCGCCATTCGCCGCGCCGTCACCGCCAGCGCCGCGAAGCGCGCGCTGAGAAACGACGTGGCCTCGGCGCCGAGGCTGAAATCGCGCGCGTTCTGGGTGACCCCGTCCGCAAGCACGGCGATCCAGTGGGCGGCCTCGTCATCGGCGCATTCGGCGGCGGCCGAGCGGACCAGTCTCTGCAGTTCGGGCTCGAGCGCGCCGAACGCGCCCGGCCGGCCGAGCGTCGCGCCGAAGGCTGCGAGCGACGGCGTCTCGGCTGTCGCTCGCGCCAGCGCCAGCGCGTCCCGCAGGCCGGGACGGAAATCATCGCCGAGCGACGATGCCGCCCAGTTCTCGCAGGCGCCGGCGAGCGCGATCAGATGCCCCGCGAGGTTGCCGCTGTCGACCGACGACACGTACGGCGGGTCGAGCACCCGCAAATCCTCGGTGCCGTACCAGTTGTATAGATGCCCGCGCAGCTTTGGCAGCCGCTCCATCGTGTCCAGACTCGCCTCCAGCCGCTCGGCGGTCTGCAGCGCGCCGGCCCATCCGAAGTCCCGCGCCGCGACCGCGGACAGCAGATGCAACCCTATGTTCGTCGGCGAGGTGCGATGGGCGATCGCGGGCCGCGGGTCCTCCTGGAAGTTGTCGGGCGGCAGCATGTTCTCTGCGTAGGTCGTGAACGTCTCGAAGTACCGCCAGGTGCGCCGGGCGATCATGCGCAGCGCGTCGCGGTCCTCCGCCGTCAGCGAGTCGACCGGCGCACCGCCCGACGGTCGGCTGACGGCGAGCGCCAGCACCGGCGCTGCGAGCCACAGCAACGCGAACGGGACCGCCGCCGGCCACGCGCCCGAAGCAGCTACCAGGGCCGCGGCCGGCACGCCGATCCCGAGCGCGAGGCCGCCCGCCATCTCGCGCGCCAACCGTGCCGCATCCGGCGACGGAGCGCCCGCCGTTTGCGCCGCCGTCGTCCATTCGAGCAAGTTGCGGCGCGTCACGAACACCCGCACCAGCGTGCGCGCGACCGCGTCGGTCACGCGCCAGGCGCGATCGGGCAGGAAGGTAAGCGTCAGGCCGCTCCGCATCGCCGCGTCCCGCAGATCGTCGCCCAGCGCACGGAAATGACCGCCCAACGTCACACCGCCGCGTTGCGGCAGCAGAGCGAACGCGGCCGGGAGGAAAGCGGGCATGGCCACCGCGCACAGCACCGCCAGCGTCGACGCGACCGCAGCTGGAAACGGCATCGCCCAGCCGAGGCCGAAGGCCACGAGCGTCAGCGGAGCAACCAGCGAGCGCCGCAGATTGTCGAGCATCTTCCATCGTCCGACCACCGGCACGCCGCGCGCCCCGAAAATCCACGGCAGCAGCTGCCAGTCGCCACGCGTCCAGCGATGTTCGCGCTTGGCTGCGACGTCGTAGCGGGCCGGAAACGCCTCTATGAACTCCACGTCGGACGCGAGTCCGGCCCGCGCGAAGGCGCCCTCGAACAGGTCGTGGCTGAGCATCGCGTTCGGCGGTACCCGCCCGGCCAGCGCCGCCTCGAACGCGTCGATCTCGTAGACGCCCTTGCCGGTGTACGAGCCCTCGTCGAACAGATCCTGATAGACGTCCGAAATCGCCGCGGCGTAGGGGTCCATTCCGCCGGGCCCGGAGAACGCCCGCTGATAAGGCGTGCCCTCGTGCTCGACGGGCAACGTCGGCGTCACCCGCGGCTGCAGGATCGCATGTCCGGCTACGACCCGCCGCCCGACCACGTCGAGCATCGGGCGGTTCAGCGGATGCGCCATCTTCCCGATCAGCCGGAGCGCCGCGTCGCGCGGCATCCGCGTGTCGGCGTCGAGTGTCACGACATAGCGCACGTCCCGGGGAACGTCAGGCAGGCCGCCGTCCTCGGCGAAAAAGCTGGTGTCGGTCGCGCCGCGCAACAGACGGTTCAATTCCTGCAGCTTGCCACGCTTGCGCTCCCATCCCATCCAGACGCTCTCGGCGGGGTTGAACATCCGCCGCCGATGCAGGAACAGGAACCGCGGCCCCGCCGGCCCCGGTGCGTGTCGCGCGTTCAGCGCGTCGATCGCGGCGCGACCCTGCGCAAGCAACGCGGCGTCACCGTCGGTTGCCTCTGCGGCGGCGTCTAGCCCGTCGGCCAAAAGCGCGAACGTCAGATCTCCGCCGCCGCCCGAAAGATGATGCACTTCCAGCCGCTCGATCTGCTCGGCGAGATCGGTGGCGTCGGTCAGCAGCGTCGGCACGACGATCATCGTGCGCAGGTCGACCGGCACGCCGTCCTTTAGCTCCAGCCCCGGAAGCAGGGCGGCACGATGGCTCCACGCCACCGCCCGGCCGACGAGCGCCGTCGCGACCTCGCTGGCGGGAAACAACGCCGCGAGCGCCCAGATCGCCACGAGGCTCGGCGCCGCCCCCGGCATCGCCCAGAGCGCCAGCGCCACGAGCCCGAACGTGGTGATCAGAATGGCGCCGGCGTAGCCGCCGATCCCGAGGCGGCGGCTGAGGCGCGCAACGCGGGCGCGCGCCGCGGGACGAAAGCCAATCGCGCGCTCCAGCGTGCTGCGCCCCCCCCCGATTAGGCTCCAGCCGGGATCGGCGGCCCGCGTCGCGTCCGGTCCGTCTCCGGGCGCACGCGAAGCCGCGAGCGCCAGGCGCGCGATCTCCAGTTCCGTCCGCGCCGAACCGCGCGCCAGCTCCTCGATGGCGCTGCGATAGAGGTTGCGGCTTGGGAAATCCATCGCGGCGAACGCGCTGCCGTCGCAGAGCGCCGCGTCGACATGGCTGACGCTCTCGAACAGATCGGCCCAGTCGATATCCGAGATCAGCCGCATCGACGTGATGACATTGCGCACGCTGACGTTAGAGGCGCCCTGCCGCTCCTGCGCGGAATGCACGACCTTGTCGATCGAGCCGCCCTGCGCCTCAAGTCGAGCCTCGAGCCAGCCGAGGGACGGGGTCGCCACCGGATCGCGATCGCGTAATCGTTTGGCGAGTTGTGCAGCGAAGGCGTCGACGAGTGGCAGCGCGTCAAGGGTGGCGAGCTGCGCCTCCAGCACCGCGCGCGATCGGCCCGGTGTCATCTGGGCGTCGGCGAGCGCGTCCGCCTCGACGCGGGCCGCCCGCGCGGCGGTGATCTGGTCGGCGAGCCGGCGCAAGTTCTCGACGAGAACGATCCGCAGCGTGATCGCGACTGCCCAGAGTTCGCCGATCGTCAGAGGCGTCACCCGCTGATAGGCCGCTAAGTATCGGCGCAGAACCTCGGGGTCGAAGTGGCTGTCGGTGTGCGCGACAAAAGCCCAGGCGAGGCCGAGCACGCGCGGATAGCCGGCGAACGGACCCGAGGCGAGTTTCGGCAGCTGGCGATAATATCCCGGAGGCAGATCCTCGCGGATCTCGCGGACCTGCGCCTCGACCAGATGGTAGTTGTCAAGCAGCCATTCGGCTGCGGGCACGACGCTGCGCCCGGTCTCGATTTCGGCCGCGCTGGCCCGGTACGCGGCCAGCAGGACAGTGGCGTTGTCGCGCAGCCGCCGGCGCAGCGACGGAGCCCTCGGCAGGCGCCTCGAAACCACCTGCGCCCGCGCGAGGCTCTCTGCGTGCTGTTCGAGCCGCTCGACCCCGAACAGCTCGGCCCGCGCCGGCGCGACGTCCTCCCAAAGTTCGCCGGCTCCGCCCGAGCCCGCGAAGAACTGCAGCATCGCGTTCATCGCGGCTTACGGGCGGCGGGGCGCACGTCGCGCCTGGTCAGCCCACCTGCACGGCGGCGACCTGGCCCCAGACCCCGAACGCGCGCAGCAGCCAGATGATCACCGCGATCACCACGACGATGTTGAGGATCTGCTTTATCTTCCCATCCATCGGAATATAGCTGTTGATGAGCCAGAGCAGAACGCCGACGACAATGAGCACGATAACGATACTGACGAGCGACATGGCTGGGGTATCCTTTGTTTTTTTAGGCGCTGAGGTCGAGCGTTTGGCGCACTTGGGGGGGACGCACGGCGGAGCGGGGCGGTTTCGCCCTCGACAACGCCGCTACGATCGATTCGATCCCTATTTCTTTTTCGATCCGCTCATCGAGGGCGAAATGCCCTTCTCGAAGGTGTTCGTCGCCGCGGCGGCTTCCTTGACCTTCTTCGGTTTCTTCACTTCCTTATTGCTGCGCTTTTGCGATTTGGCCATGTTCGGCTCCTTGATTGTCTCCCGGTCCGACCGGAGGCAGTTTGCGACGAAGGGACCGGCGCACGCCCGACGATGCGTCGGATGCAAGATGTCCGATGCGTCCGGCGCCGACCGTCCCCTTATCTCATATGGCCGAAACCGGAACCGGCTCCAAGCCGGCGCACGGGTTTATTTTCGGCTCGGCCTCCGGCCCCACCGGATCTTCTTGCGCGCGAGCGGTCAAGATCGACCTCCCGCCCGCTACCTGTTCGCGCTAGCGTCGATGTGATGATCCGCCTCCAGATTCGCCACGCCACGACTTACCGCTACCGCCGGCCGGTCGGGTTCGGCCCGCACCGGCTGATGCTGCGCCCGCGCGAGAGCCGCGAGCTGCGCCTCGTCGCCTTCGATTTCGCGATCTTTCCCCTGGCAGACGTCACCTGGGCGCATGACGTCTGGGGCAACGCCGTCGCGACGGCGATTTTTCGCGAGCGCGGGGATACGGTGCGCATCGACGGCGCCTCGGTCATCGAGCTCGACGCCGCGGCCTGGCCGGTATTTTCCATCGCCGCCGCCGCCGCCGTCTATCCATTCACTTACTCTTCTGATGACTGGACCGATCTCGGCGCGCTGACGGCGCTGCGCCACCCCGATCCCGGCGGGCGTCTGCAAGCCTGGGCGCGAGGCTTCGTGCGGGGCGCGTCGACCGACACGCTGGCGCTGCTGAAGGATCTCGGCGCCGGAGTGGCGGACGCGGTCCGCTATCAGAGCCGCGACGAGGAAGGCACACAAGCGCCGGTCGCGACGCTCGATCGCGGCTGGGGATCGTGCCGCGACTTCGCCGTGCTCTTCGCCGAAGCCGCTCGCAGCCTCGGCTTCGGCGCGCGCATCGTCTCGGGATATCTGAACGCGACGTTCCCCGGCGCGGTGGGCGCGGGCGCCACTCACGCCTGGGCGGAGGTGTTCGTGCCGGGCGCCGGCTGGATCACCTTCGATCCGACGAACCGCAGTGTCGGCGGCGCGAACCTGATCCCCGTCGCCGTGGTTCGCGACATCGCCCAGGCGGCGCCGGTCGCGGGCAGCTTTATCGGCGCACCGGACGCGCTCGTCGGCATGAGCGTCGAGGTGGACGTTTCCGCCTGACCGCCTCAGGTTCGTTTTGTGGCGGCGGTCAGTTGCGTGACGGCGGCGGCCGCATGCCGGATCGTCACCCGCGTACCGCCGGACACCGTCGATTTCTCGTAAGCGTCACGCGCACGCCGCGGCCTTGCAGGCTTGCCAGCGGGCCAAGAGATCAGGTGTTGGACTTGACGCGGCGCAGCATGAAGAGGGTGCGAATCGCGACGACGGCCTTGGCGACGATGGCGAGGCCGCTCTTGTCGAGGCTGGCGCGTAGTTCGGACATGTTGCGGATTGGGTTGGGGCACGGTTTCATGAGACAGGTGCGAGCGCTACTTTCCGATCGACCGGAGGTAGAACATGGACGGACAGAACGACCCGAAGGCTGGCGCAACGGAGGCTACGGCTACGGCGCCGCCGCCGCCGCGCGCCCGGCACGCTGGCGGCGGCGGCGCCGTAGCCGGCCCAGTGAGGCGCTTTTCGGCGAGGAGGAAACTGGAGGCTTTTCAGCGGCTGCTTCGTGGCGAGAGCCTGGAGGTGGTGTCGCGCGACCAGAATGTCCGTGCGCATCGGCTTTCGGAATGGCGCGATGCGGCGCTCCTGGGCACGCGCTGGTCGGCCCTGTTCCACATGCCGCCGGGCTTCGACGCGGCCCCGGTTACGGCGGCCATGCAGGAGGCGGTTGCAGAAGTGGATGCGCAGATGTCCACCTGGAAGCCCGACAGCAACCTGATGCGCATCAACGCCACATCTCCGGACGTGTGGGTCAATGTGCCTATGCGCCTGATGGCTGTGCTGGAGGCCGCGCTGGACATCGGACGTGCTTCAGGGGGGGGCCTTCGACATCGGCGTCGGAGATGCGGTAGCCGCTTGGGGCTTTGGCCCCGGACAGGCCAACGAGAGCGCCATACGTACGGCCATTCGTGGCGGCCGTCACCCGGCGCATCAGGTGCTGGAACTCGACGCGTCCGGGCGCCGAGCGCGCAAGCATGTCCCCGTGACGCTTGATCTATCGGGCATTGCCAAGGGCTATGCGGTTGACAGGCTCGCCGAGGTCGCGCGCGACGCGGGGGTCACCAACGCACTCGTGGCGATCGAAGGGGAACTGCGTGCCATCGGGCTTCAACCGAACGGCGCCGGCTGGACCGTCGCCTTCGAGCGGCCGGATCATTCGACAAGGGCGCCTCACGCAATTCTTGTCCTGCGTGATGCAGCTGTCGCGATGTCTGGCGACTACAGGCATTGGGTCGATGT
>JBBRUZ010000080.1:0-13402 GCA_038247355.1 Rhodobacterales bacterium | reverse complement strand
GGCGGTGCGGGACCCGGCCTTCGTGCGCGGCGCGGCGAAGGCGTTTCCCGGACGGGTGGCGGTCGGGATCGACGCGCGCGGCTCGCGCGTCGCGGTCGAGGGCTGGGCGGAAACGACCGAGCTCGACGCCGTCGATCTGGCGCGGCGCTTCGAGGATGCGGGGATCGCCGCGATCGTCTTCACCGACATCGCGCGCGACGGGGCGATGCTGGGGCCGAACGTGGCGGCGACCACAGCGCTGGCCCATGCGGTCTCAATCCCGGTCATTGCGTCGGGCGGCGTGTCCTCGCTCGATGATCTGCGCGCGCTGAAGGAATGCGGCGGACCGCTCGACGGGGCGATCTCGGGGCGCGCGCTCTATGAGGGCAAACTCGACCTCGCCGCAGCCGTCGCGTATCTGGCGGCCTAGAAGCGTGATGGGGAAAGGTGGGAGCCGGTTTTTCGCGAGGATCGCGCGACCGCTCGGGAGTCCCGCTCCAGGACCGATGGTGGCGCAATGCTGAAAGTCCGGATCATCCCCTGCCTCGACGTGAAGGATGGGCGCATCGTCAAGGGCGTGAATTTCGTCGGTCTGCGCGACGCCGGCGATCCGGTCGAGGCGGCGCGCGCCTATGATGCGGCGGGCGCGGACGAGCTGTGCTTTCTCGATATCGCGGCGTCGCTCGAGAACCGCGGCACGATGCTCGACCTCGCGCGGCGGACCGCCGAGCAGTGCTTCATGCCACTGACGGTGGGGGGCGGGTTGCGGACCGTCGCGAATGTCCGGGCGTTGCTGCTGGCCGGCGCGGACAAGGTCAGCTTCAATTCCGCGGCGGTGGCGACCCCCGACGTGGTGAATGCCGCGGCGAGCAAGTTCGGCGCGCAGTGCATCGTCGTGGCGATCGACGTAAAGCGGGTCGACGACGGCCGGTGGCAGGTGTTCACCCATGGCGGCACCCGACCGACCGGGATCGACGCGGTCGCCTTCGCGCGCGACATGGCGGCGCGCGGCGCGGGGGAGCTGCTGCTGACGTCGATGGACCGCGACGGGACGAAGGCGGGCTACGATCTGGGGCTGACGCGGGCGGTGTCGGATGCCGTCGCGATCCCGGTCATCGCGTCGGGTGGGGTCGGCGAGCTGCGGCACCTGGTCGAGGGCGTGACGCAAGGCCATGCGTCGGCAGTCCTCGCGGCGTCGATCTTTCATTTCGGCGCGCACACGATCGGCGAGGCCAAAGCGGCGATGGCCGCTGCGGGAATTCCTGTCCGGATGTGATCGCGCGCATTGCAACGGCCGTCGGGGCGCAAACACCTGAATTGACTTCGCCGCGCGGCCTGCATATAGGCGGGTTCTCGAATTCGAAGTTGCCCGGTTTCCACTTGGGGATCGCACAGCGCCGACCGGGGACCGTTGCGCGCAGGAGACGACAGATGAGCACCAAACGCACCTTTCAGCCGAGCAATCTCGTGCGCAAACGCCGTCACGGGTTTCGTGCGCGCATGGCGACCAAGAACGGCCGGATCATCCTGAACCGGCGCAGGGCGCAAGGCCGCAAGAAGCTCTCCGCTTAGCCCAGCGGCGCGGGGATGCCGGCCCTCGTCACGCTGACCCGGCGCGCGGATTTCCTTGCGGCGGCAAGGGGGCGGCGCAAATCGGCGCCGGGGTTCACTTTGCAGGCGCGCAGGCGCGACGGCGACGATACCGAGCCTGCGATCCGCATCGGATACACCTGCTCAAAGAAGGTCGGCAACGCCGTCGCTCGCAACCGCGCCAAGCGGCGGCTTCGGGCGATAGCGCGCGAGGTTCTGCGTGCCGCCGGGCGAGCCGGTTGGGATTACGTGCTGATCGGCCGCCCCGGGCAGACGGCGGCGCTGCCCTATCCGCAACTGGTCGCCGATCTGGCCGCCGTGGTCGTGGCGATCCATACGGAGCCACGGGCGTGACGCCGCTGGCGCGCGCGCTTTCGCTGCCGGTGCGGGTCTATCGGCTGATCTTTTCGCCGTGGGTCGGCGCCAGCTGCCGGTTCCTGCCGACGTGTTCGGCCTATGCGCTCGAAGCGCTCGAGACACATGGCGCGGTCAAGGGCGCGGCGCTCACCGCCGGCCGGATCGGGCGGTGCCATCCGTGGGGCGGCTCGGGGGTGGACAACGTCCCGGACGCGGGTCCGGCCCCGCGCTGATCGCCAGGCGCCGGACCTGCATCGACTGTATCCTTGCGACTTCGCCGGCCAAAATCAAACAGCCTGTTCGATGCTGACGTCTGGCCGGGCGGTCGATGCGGTCATTCCGCCCGTTCGAAGAAGATGATGACCTCGCCGAGATCGACGCCGAAGCGCGACACGTAGGCCCGGTTCAGCAGCCGACGGTCGTCGAGGCGCCACATCCAGTCGTCGAAATCGGCACGGAAGCCGCCGCTCTCGTCGGGCAGGTCGATCGAATAGCGCCAGTTGAACGTGTCGCCGCGCGTCTCGCCGCGCGCCGCGCCGATTACCCCGGGGGCCGTGCCCGTCCAGGTGTCGGGGCCGGTCTTGCGCAGCGACCAGACGCGACGCTCGGTCTGGCCGTCGTTGTAGCGGAAATCCTCGACGAGGGTCAGCGTCTCGCCGTCCCAGCTTCCGTCCACGTCGACGGCGAAACGTCGCCGCACTTCGCCGAAGCGGTCCTGAAACTGGCCGTGCGCGACCACCGGCCCGTCGAAAAATTTCTCCAGCGCGATCTCGGGGCCGCCCATCGACGGGCCGTCGAGGCTCGGCCGGCCCGCGCACGCGGCGAGCAGCAGCAGCAGCGGCAGAACGAGCGGGCGAAGCATGTCGGACCTCCTGTGACACGGGGGTAGCTAACTCCAGTCGGCGCATCGGCAAGTCAAGGCGCCGCCGCCCGCCGTCAAGCATTCGTTTACGTTGACTTCGCCGCATTTGCCCGGCCGCGCGCGGAGACGCTCAACGGTTGTTAAGGAGGCGGGGAGCTAAGGTGGTTCGCATGGAAAACGCGCCGCACCCTTCGTCCGACGTCTCGAAACCACGCGGCCTCGCGCGCGCTGGAGCGCCGGAGCGGGTGTTCCTGCGCGCTGTGGGCGTCGTCTTTGTCGCGTGGCTGGCGCTGACGTTCGCCACGCTGCTGTTGCTCGAGCGGCAGGACCAGCGAAACGCCGCGGCCGCCGAGCTCGCGCTGGTCGCCGCGTCCCAGAAGGCTGCGGTGCGCCAGATCGAGGCGAGCCTCGAACGGATCGCGCGCATGCCCGAGGGACCGGAGCTGCGCACCGCCGAGATCGCGCTGACCTGGGAGGTCGAGCGACTGCTGGAGTTCGAGGACCGGAGGTTGGCGCTCGCCCGCCCCGGCACGCCGGGGATGAGACGGTTGTCGGACGTGACGGCGGACACGCTCGGCATGATCGCCGGTGTGACGGACGGGGATCAGGCGCTGGCGCTGCGCGATCTCTATGCCGCAAGCCTGTCGCCACAGGCCGGACGTTTCGCCCAGCGCTACGAGACGGACGCGGAGCACGCGCGCGCGATCGCGCGGTTCACGCACTTCGGGGTCTTCGGGCTGCACCTCGCGGTGATCGCGATGCTCGCCTTTCTGGTCGCGGCGCCGGCCCGGGCACGCATCGCCGACTGGGTCGCCGACAGCCTCCGGACCGACGAGGAGAATCGCTTTCGGCTGCTGCACGATCCGTTGACGCATTTGCCGAACGCCACCTATCTGCGGGCGCATCTCGACCGGCTCGTCGCCGGCACCGAGCGCGCGACCACCCAGACCGCGGTGCTGAGGCTCAATCTCGACAGGTTCAAGACGCTGCGCGACACGCTGGGATCGCGCGTCACCGAGGAAATCCTGCGGATCAGCGCCCGCAGGATCCGCCAGGTCCTGCGCGCCGGCGATTTCGCGGCCTACCTCGGTCAGGACGATTTCGTGCTGATCGCCCCCGACCTCGACGACGTCAACGCCGTCAGCGGCATCGCCCACCGTGTCCAGCAGGCGCTGGGCAAGCCCTTCTCGCTCCCGGGCGGCGCGCGGCGGATCGGGTGCTCGATCGGCGTCACGATGCTGTCAGACGATCGCCCGGACGCGGAACGTGCGCTCGGCAATGCCGAGATCGCCCTGTCGGAGGCCCAGGAGGCCGGTTCGTGCGCGGTGCGCTATTTCCGCGAGAGCCTGCGCGCCGAGGCCGAGCGCCGCGCGACGATGTTCTCCGAGATGATCGCGGGCCTCGATCGCGGCGAGTTCGTGCCATTCTTCCAGCCCCAGATCGACCTTGCGACCGGGGTGCTCTCGGGGTTCGAGGCGCTGGTCCGGTGGCGCCACCCCGTCCAGGGACTGCTCGCGCCGGGGGCCTTTCTCGAATTCGCCGAGACGGCCGATCTGATCGACAGGCTCGGCGAGGTCGTGCTCGCGCAGTCGCTGGCGGCTTTGACGGCGTGGGACGCCGCCGGACTGAACGTGCCGCGGGTGGGGATCAACTTCGCGATGTCGCAGCTGCGCGACCCCCGGCTGATCGAGAAGATCAAATGGGAGGTCGAGCGCAACGACGTCGAGCCGGCGCGGATCTCGATCGAGGTGCTCGAGACGGTGCTCATCAAGACCGACTCCGACCTCGTGGTGCGCAACCTGCGCGGCCTCGCGTCGGTTGGCTTCGAGATCGAGCTCGACGATTTCGGCACCGGTCACGCGTCGATCCAGAACCTGCGGCGCTTCATGGTCGACCGCATCAAGATCGACCGCAGCTTCGTCTTCGGCCTCGAGACCAGCGAGGAGCAGCAGGTGCTGACCTCGTCGATGATCGCGATGGCGCGCGCGCTCGGGATCAGGACGCTCGCCGAGGGCGTGGAGACGCCGGAGGCGGAGGCGATGTTGCGACAGCTCGGCTGCGACCATTTTCAGGGTTTTCTGGTCGCCAAGCCGATGTCGCTCGCCGATACGTTCGACTGGCTGGCAGGCTTTCGGGCGCGCAGCTGCGGGCCGCAAGCGGGGGTGCGCGACGCTGGGGGCGACCCGAATATGCCTTGACCTTTGAGGTCGCCGGCTGTTGAACCCTGTCAGATTTTTCCGCAATCCGACCGGAGCCGCACATGGACGACCAGAACAGGAATCTGATCCTGGCGACCGCCCTGAGCGCGCTGGTGATCCTTGTCTGGTTCCTGCTGTTTCCGCCCCAGCCGCCCGTCGACGTCGCGAGCCCGCCCGCCGAGACGACCCTGGCCGACGGCGCGGTGGCGCCGGGCGCGGTCGGGACCGGCGCGGTTCCGACGCTAACCGCCGATCCGATCCTCGCGCGCGGCGAGGTCCTGGCGCGAACCGCGCGCATACCGGTTCGCACCGCCCGGCTCGAAGGGTCGATTTCGCTGATCGGCGGTCGGATCGACGACCTGGAGCTTCTCGACTATCAGGTGACCGTCGATCCGGATTCGCCGGACGTCACGCTGCTCAACCCCGCCGGATCGCCGGAGGCTTATTACGCGCTCTACGGCTGGGCGCCGGCCGGGAACCTGGGCCCCGAAGCGGTGCCTGGCCCGACGACGCCCTGGGCGATCGAAAGCGGCGCCGTGCTGACCGAGACGACGCCGGTGACGCTGCGTTGGGACAACGGCGCCGGGCTGATCTTTCGCCGGGATATCGCGATCGACGCGAACTTCATGTTCACGGTCACCCAATCGGTCGAGAACACCACCGCCGCGGAGGTGCGGATGGCGCCTTACGGCATCATCGCGCGGCATGGTAAGCCGACGAACCTGCGCGGGTTTTATATCCTGCACGAGGGCACGATCCTCGTGAGCGACGGCACGCTGACCGAGACGAGCTGGAACGCGCTCGCCGAGCTGCCGCCCGATCCGGCCGAAGGCGCGCAGGCGGTGAGCGTCCCCGTGGCCGGGGACGGCTGGATCGGCTTCACCGACCACTACTGGATGTCGACGCTGGTGGCCGAGCCGGGCCAGAGCTTCACCGCGGTGACCAAGTTCAACCCTTCGACCGACACCTATCAGACCGACATGCGCCTGCCGGTGATGGCGGTCGGTCCCGGCGCGACCGCCGAGGTCTCGACCTGGCTGTTCGCCGGCGCCAAGGAGTGGGCGGCGATCCGCGCGTACCAGAACGACCTCGGGATCGACCGTTTCGTCGATGCGATCGACTGGGGATGGTTCTTCTTCCTGACCAAGCCGATTTTCATTGCGCTGCATTTTCTGCATGGGTTTCTCGGCAACATGGGCTTCGCGATCATCGCGCTCACCTTCATCATCAAGGCGCTGCTGTTTCCGCTGGCGTACAAATCCTATGTCTCGATGTCGAAGATGAAGATGCTCCAGCCCGAGATGGAGAAGATCAAGGAGCGCGCTGGCGAAGACCGCATGAAGCTCCAGCAGGAGATCATGGGGCTCTACAAGAAGGAAAAAGTCAATCCGGCGGCGGGATGTCTGCCGATCCTCTTGCAGATTCCGATATTTTTCTCGCTCTACAAAGTGATCTTCGTCACGCTGGAGTTGCGACATGCGCCGTTCATCGGCTGGATTCACGATCTTTCCGCCCCCGACCCGACCTCGATCCTGAACGTCTTCGGGTTGCTGCCCTGGCCATCGCCGGACCCGACGAGCTTGCTGTTCATCCTGTCGATCGGGGTCTGGCCGATCCTGATGGGCATCTCGATGTGGCTGCAGATGAAGCTGAACCCGGCGCCCACCGACAAGACCCAGGCGATGATCTTTGCCTGGATGCCGTGGATCTTCATGTTCATGCTCGGCACGTTCGCCAGCGGACTGGTGATCTACTGGGTGGCGAACAACATGATAACCTTTACCCAGCAATACCTGATCATGCGTAGCCAGGGAGTGAAGCCGAACGTCCTGGGCAACATCTTCGGCGCGTTCAAGCGAAAATGGAAGGCGGACTAGCGCGTTGGCGGCGCGCGTGACGCATCTGTGGCGCCATCCGATCAAGGGGCACGGCGTCGAGGCGGCGTCGTGCGCTTCGCTTTCGGCGGGCGCGACGTTTCCGTGGGACCGGGTCTGGGCGATCGCGCACGACGCGGCGAAAGTCGGCCCGGCGAATTCGGACTGGGCGCCCTGCGCCAACTTCAGTCGCGGCGCGCGGACGCCGGCGTTGATGGCGATCCGCGCCCGTCTGGACGAGGCGGCGGGCCGCGTCACGCTGACGCATCCGGACCGCCCTGCGATCACCGTCGATCCCGACGATCCGGATGACGCCGCCCGCCTGATCGGCTGGCTCCGGCCGTTGAACGATCCGGGTCGCGCGATGCCCGCGTTCGTGACGCGCGCATCCGGGCGCGGGATGACCGACAGCGACCGGCCGTCGATCTCGATCCTGAACGCGACCAGCCTGGCGGATCTGGGTCGGCGACTGGGCGCGGACCTCGCGATGGAGCGGTTTCGGGGCAACGTCTGGCTCGACGGGCTGGCGCCTTGGGCGGAGTTCGACTGGATCGGTCGCGACCTGCGGCTTGGCGGGGCGGTGCTGCGCGTGCGCGAACGCATCACGCGGTGCAAGGCGACGACGGTCAGTCCCGACACCGGGCGGGTCGACGCCGACACGCTCGGCGGGCTCGCCGCCGGGTGGGGCCATCAGGACTTCGGCGTTTGTGCGGAGGTGATCGTGGGCGGCGCCGTCGCGGTCGGCGATCCGGCGGCGCTCGCGTGAAGCTCGCGTTCGCGCGCGCCGACGAGACCGACCCGGAGGCGCTGGAACGCGGTCGCAAGCTGTTCGCCGGCCCGTGCGATTTCCTGAAGGGCGTCGTGGCGATGGACGGGTTGCCGCCGGCGGACCGGCTCGAGGTTTGCTTCGCCGGTCGCTCGAACGTCGGCAAATCCAGCCTCATCAATGCGCTGACGGGTCGAAAGGCGCTCGCGCGGGCCTCCAACACGCCGGGCCGCACGCAGGAGATCAATTTCTTCACGCTGGGCGAGGCGCGCTATCTCGTCGACTTGCCCGGCTACGGCTATGCGGAGGCCCCGAAGTCGGTGGTCGAGGCGTGGCAGGCGTTGCTCCGCGCCTATCTCGCGGGCCGCCCGACGCTCCGGCGCGCGTTCCTGCTGGTGGACGCGCGGCATGGGCTGAAGCCGCCCGACCGCGAGATCATGGCGTTGCTGAACCGCTCCGCCGTCACGTTTCAGGTCGTGCTCACCAAGGCCGACAAGCCGGGCGCCGCGGATCTGGCCCGGGTGTTTCACGAGGTCGCGGCGGGTCTCGGCGCCGAGCCTGCCGCGTTCCCGGAGATCGCCGTGACGTCCGTGGAGACAGGCCTCGGCCTTGACGTCTTGCGCAGCGTGGTGGCCGGGATGGCCTGACGAGGGCTCTGGCCGCGGCGCTCGCTCACGAACGTCCGCGTGTGGGCAGCGCGTAACATATTGAAATTGTTGGCTCCGAGAGCTGTGAGTTTTTGGTCGGTCGCACGATGCGCCGTAAGCGTTCCGCCGCGTTTCAGGTCCGCAACGCGGTCAGCGCGGTCAGGAGGCCGGCGGTCGAGCCGTCCTTGGCCTCGAAGCCCGCTCCGGTCTGGACCAGCGGGAGCAGGGCGGTGGCGAGTTCCTTGCCGAGTTCGACGCCCCATTGGTCGAACGAGTTGAGGCCCCAGATGGCGCCTTCGACAAAGACGCGGTGTTCGTAGAGCGCGATGATGCGGCCGAGGGTCGCCGGGTCGAGGCGGTCGTAGATCAGCGTGGTCGAGGGGCGGTTGCCGGGGAAGACCTTGTGGGGGGCGAGGCTCGGCTCCTTGACCGTCGCCGTGGCGGCGGCGAGGTCGCGGCCGAGCATGAGGGCCTCCGACTGGGCGAGGCAGTTGGCGAGCAGCAGGTCGTGATGGGGGCGCAGATCGGGCTCGTGGGCGTTGGCGGCGACGAGGAATTCGACGGGGATCACGTCGGAACCCTGGTGGATGAGCTGGTAGAACGCGTGCTGGCCGTTCGTGCCCGGCTCGCCCCAGACCGTCGGGCCGGAGGCGCGGGGGAGCGGCGCGCCGTCGAGCGACACACGCTTGCCGTTGCTCTCCATGTCGAGCTGCTGGAGGTAGGCGGGCAGGCGGGCGAGGTGCTGGTCGTAGGGGAGGACGGCGCGCGACGCATAGCCGAGGATGTTGCGGTGCCAGATGCCGACGAGCGCGAGCAGGACGGGCATGTTCGCGGGCAGCGGGGCCTCGACGAAATGCCGGTCCATCTCGTGGGCGCCGGTCAGGAACTCGGCGAAGCGCTCGGGGCCGATGGCGATCATCAGCGGCAGGCCGACGGCGCCCCAGATCGAGTAGCGCCCGCCGACCCAGTCCCAGAAGCCGAAGACGCGCGAAGGGTCGATGTCGAAGGCCGCGGTCTTGTCGAGCGCGGTGGAGACGGCGGCGAAATGTGCGCCCGCGCCCGGTCCGAGCGCCGCCTGGAGCCAGGCTTGCGCGGTGCGGGCGTTGGTCATCGTCTCGATGGTCGTGAAGGTCTTGGAGGCGACGATCACCAGCGTGGTTTTCGGGTCGAGGCGTTTCAGCGTGTCGTGGATGTGGGCGCCGTCGACGTTCGAGACGAAATGCAGGTGCGGCCCGTTGTGGTAGGGCGCGAGGGCGAGGGTCGCCATGGCGGGGCCGAGGTCCGAGCCGCCGATGCCGATGTTGACCACGTCGGTGAAGCGGCCGTGCGCGCCGGCGATCGCCCCGCTGCGCACGCCAGTCGAGAACGCGGCCATCCGGGCGAGGACGGCGTCGATCTCGGGCATGACGTCGACGCCGTCCACGAGGACGGGCGCGCCCGCCCGGTTGCGGAGCGCCGTGTGCAGGACGGCGCGGCCTTCGGTGACGTTGATCGGCTCGCCCGCGAACATCGCGTCGCGGCGCGCGGGGACACCGGCGGCTTGCGCGAGCTGGATCAGCAGCGTCAGGGCGTGGGCGTCGAGCGCGGTCTTGGAGTAGTCGAGCAGCAGGCCGCAGGCGCGCACCGAGAATTCGCGGAAGCGGTCCGGGTTGCGCTCGAACAGCGCCGCGATGCGGCGGGTCTTCGCCTCCGGGCCCGCGTGTTCGAGCGCGGTCCAGAGCGGGTCCGTCGTCGCGGTCATCGCGGCAACTGGCTGGCGGTGCAAGCGAGCGTTTCGATCTCGTCCCATTTGCCCGCCTTCATCTGCGCGGCGCTGGCGACCCAGGAACCGCCGACGCAGAGCACGTTCGGCAGCTTCAGGTAGTCGGGGGCGTTCGCGGGGGTGACGCCGCCGGTGGGGCAGAAATGGACCTGCGGCAGCGGGCCGGCGAACGACTTTAGCGCGGGGGCGCCGCCGTTCGCCTCCGCCGGGAAGAACTTGCAGACGTCATAGCCGCGGGCGAGCATCCGCATCGCCTCCGACACCGTGGCGCAGCCGCCGAGCAGCGGCAGGTCCTCGGCCTCGCAGGCGGCGAGGAGTTCGTCGGTGACGCCCGGCGAGACGCCGAAGAGCGCGCCGGCCTCCTTGGCTGCGGTCACGTCGGAGGGCTTGATCAGCGTGCCGGCGCCGACGACGCCGCCGGGCACGCCGGCCATTTCGCGGATCGCCTCCAGCGCCGCGGGCGTCCGCAACGTCACTTCGAGCACCGGCAGTCCGCCCGCGACCAGCGCCACCGCGAGCGGCCACGCGTGCTCGACCTCGTCGATGACGAGCACCGGAATGACGGGGGCGAGGCGGCAGATCTCGCGGGCGTAGGCCGAGGCTTCCTGCGGGGTCAAGGGACGGTCTCCAGGCTGACGCTCGACGCGCCGGTTTCGGCCGCGCCGACGGTGCGGCGAAAGGCGGCGAACAGCTCGCGCCCCAGCCCGAACTCGTTGGCGGTCAGATCGGGCTGCGCGACGGGGCGGTCCAGCGCTCCGGGGGTGAGCACGTCGAGCGTGCCCGCGACCGCGTCCACGCGGATCACGTCGCCGTCGTTGAGGCGCGCGAGCGGGCCGCCGTCGAGCGCCTCGGGGGAGATGTGGATCGCGGAGGGCACCTTGCCGGACGCGCCGGACATCCGGCCGTCGGTGACGAGCGCCACTTTCAGGCCCTTGTCCTGGAGGACGGCGAGGATGGGGGTGAGGTTGTGCAGCTCGGGCATTCCGTTGGCTTTCGGCCCCTGGAAGCGGACGACGACGACGGTGTTGGCGACAAATTCGCCGGCGCGGAACGCGGCCTTGACGCTGTCCTGGTCGTGGAAGATGCGGCACGGCGCCTCGATGACGTGGCGTTCGGGGGCGACGGCGGAGACCTTCATCACGCCGGTGCCGAGGTTGCCGGCGAGGCGGCGGGTGCCGCCGGTGGGGGCGAAGGGGTCGGAGGCGGGGCGGACGATCTTGTCGTTGAGCGTCGTGTCGGTGCCGTCCTGCCAGACGAGGGCCCCGTCGATGACCTTCGGCTCCTGGGTGTAGCGGGCGAGGCCGTCGCCGGCGATCGTGCGGGTGTCGGGGTGGAGCAGGCCCGCGTCGAGCAGCTCGCCGATCATGTAGCCCAAGCCCCCCGCGGCGTGGAAGTGGTTCACGTCCGCGAGGCCGTTGGGGTAGACGCGGGCCATCAGCGGGGTCGCGTCGGAGAGCTCGCCGAAGTCGTGCCAGTCGAGCAGCACGCCGGCGGCGCGGGCCATGGCGATGAGGTGGATCAGCAGGTTGGTCGAGCCGCCAGTGGCGTTGAGGCCGACGATGCCGTTGACGAAGGCGCGCTCGTCGAGGATGTCGGCGACGGGGGTGTATTCGTTGCCGAGGGCGGAGATCGCGAGCGCGCGTCTGGCGCCCTCGACGGTGAGGGCCTCGCGCAGGGGCGTGTTCGGGTTGACGAAGCTGGAGCCGGGCAGTTGCAGGCCCATGAACTCCATCAGCATCTGGTTGGTGTTGGCGGTGCCGTAGAACGTGCAGGTGCCGGGGCCGTGGTAGGAGGCCATTTCGACCTCCATCAGCTTGTCGCGACCGACTTCACCTGCGGCGAACTGCTGGCGGACTTTGGCCTTCTGGTCGTTGGGGATGCCGCTCGGCATCGGGCCGGCGGGCAGGAAGACCGCCGGAAGGTGGCCGAACGTGGCGGCGGCGATGACGAGGCCGGGCACGATCTTGTCGCAGACGCCGAGATAGACTGTGCTGTCAAAGACGTTGTGGCTGAGTGCTATGCCGGCGGCCATCGCGATGACGTCGCGCGAGAACAGCGACAGCTCCATGCCGGGCTGGCCTTGCGTGACGCCGTCGCACATCGCCGGCACGCCACCTGCGACCTGGGCGGTGCCCCCGGCCGCGCGGGCGGCGGCGCGGATCAGGTCGGGGTAGCGCTCGTAGGGCTGGTGGGCGGAGAGCATGTCGTTGAAGGCGGTGACGATGCCGAGGTTGCCCGCGGAGGTCGTGGCGAGCGATGACTTGTCGGCGTCGGGCATCGCGGCGTAGGCGTGGGCCTGGTTGCCGCAGGAGAGATGCGCGCGTTTGGGGCCATCGTCGCGGGCGCGGGCGATGCGGTCGAGATAGGGGCGGCGCAACGGCGCGGAGCGCTCGACGATGCGGGCGGTCACTTGGGCGACGGTGGCGTTCAGGCTCATGGCTTCCTCCCAGGACGCGGGTTCGGATCAGTCGGCGTAATGCACGGTGACGGGGCACGGTGCGGTGAGGATGGCGCGGACCGGCGCGTCCTCGACCGGGCCGCCAGCGAGCGCGGTGTCGAGGGCGTTGCGCTTGTCGGGGCCGGTGATCAGGATGTGGATGACGTCGGCGCCGCGCAGGACCGGGGCCGACAGCGTCAGCCGCGCCTCGGGCTGGCCGGGCGGCTCGACCCGGACGAGCGTGGGCGCGTCGGCGGCGAGCGCCTCGGCGAGGCCGGGGGCGCGGGGAAACAGCGACGCGGTGTGCATGTCGGCTCCCATGCCGAGCACGAGCACGTCGATCGGCAGGACGGCCGCGACGCGGTCGCGGATCACGTCGAGGATGAAGTTGACGCGGGTTCCGATCGCGTGAAAATGCACGAAATTCGCGTCGGCGGCGGCGTTGCGCAGCAGCGTTTCGCGCAGGAGGCGGCTGTTGGCGCGCTCGCTCGTCTCGGCGACCAGCCGCTCGTCGGTCAGCATCACGTCGACATCGGCCCAGGCGAGATCGGCCTCCGACAGCGCTGCGAGAAACGGGCCGGGCGTCGTGCCGCCGGGAACGGCGAGGGTGACGCGCTTGCTGCGCCCGTCCGTCGCGCGGTGCCGGGACGCATGCGCGGCGCGCAGCTGGTCGGCGACCAGTTGGGCGAGGCCGCGCATCAGCGTGTCGCGGTCGGGATAGAGCTGGCGGGCGACCTCGATCATGTCGCGATCTCGCGCCACAGGTGGCCGTCGGAGCCGGTGAGCTTGTAGGCGTCGATCGGGCCGGCGCTGCCGGGGTCGTACTGCTGGGGTTTGTTGCCGCTGTCAGCCCAGGCCTGGATGATCGGGTCGGTCCAGGCCCACGCGGCTTCGACCTCGTCGCCGCGCATGAACAGCGTCTGGTCGCCG
>JBBRUZ010000079.1:0-13655 GCA_038247355.1 Rhodobacterales bacterium | reverse complement strand
GGATCGACCGTCCCGGTTACTTCTGCCACTGCCAGGGCTCCGTAGTCTCGCTCCATTGTCATCATAACGCCGATTGCGGGACGGATCTTCCCTTTTGGCGCCGCCCGATCCCGCTCGTCGTCCATCCTTCTGGCTCGCTGTCCGTCCGGGGGGTTGCGTAAATCGGGCGAGCGACTACCACGGGGCGTCCGATCCCGTCCCGAGGAGCGCCGACGTGTTCGCCCTGTTTCGTTTCGACAGTTTTTTCAGTATCTGGTACTGGGTGCTGATGGTGACGGTCTGGACGCTGGTCTGCCACAGCACCCTCGGCGTGCCGCATGACATGATCCTGCGCGCGACCCGCGCACCCGACGTCGCCGATCGCGTCGAGACCCTTGCCCGCATCGCCGCCGAGCGACGCGCGGGCCTCGCCGACGCGGTCGGCGTTCCGCTGGCCGCCGTCGCGGGTTTCGCGCTGGCGATGCTGGCAGCGCTCGGCTTCTGGAGCCGGGTTGAATTTGCGGCGGCCGCGTTCGTTATCCTTTTCCCGCTCGCGCTGGTGACGATCGGTGAGGTGCGGCTGGCCCGGCAGGTGCGGGCGGGCCGCCTCACCGGCGATGCGCTGCGGCGCGGAATAGCCCGCCAGCGCGCGCTGAACCAGGGCGTCGCCGTGCTCGCGATCTTCGCCGCGGCGATCGCGGCGCTCGAACGTCCGCTGCGCGGCGCCGCCTTTTGACGCCGCGCTGCGCAGACGGGGGCTGGCTTCGGATCGAGGCCTTGCTATGCCGGATACGCGCGCGCAGACCAAGGGGCCGGCGTCCAACCCCCAGCGCCGGTCCCCGGAGACCGCTTGTCTTGGCCGCCGCGCTGCACTAGCACGCGACACATGACCGGGGACCGACATCCGCAGCCCGGAAAGCTTTTCGTGGGTGGTTGCCCCGAAGGCTTCGACGCGCGCTATCTTGCCCGGACCATCGGCCGCGCCGACGGACCGGTGCTTCATGTCGCGCGCGACGACGCGCGGCTGGCCTCGCTGCGCGCGTCGCTTCGGTTCTTCGCGCCGGAGTTGCCGGTGCTGACCTTCCCCGCCTGGGACTGCCTGCCATACGACCGGATCTCGCCCAATCCCGAGATCGCGGCGGCGCGCATGGCGACGCTTGCGCTGCTTGCAGACGGCTTCGCGCGCCCCGCCGCGATCCTGACGACGGTGAACGCGGCGATCCAGCGCGTGCCGAAGCGGTCGGTCATCCGGGGCGCGAGCTTCGTCGCGGAGGTCGGTCAACGGATCGACATCGACGAGTTGCGCCGATATCTGGCGCGCATGGGGTTCCACGCGGCGCCCACGGTCGGCGAGCCGGGCGAATTCGCGGTGCGCGGTGGGCTGATCGACATCTATCCGCCCGGCGCCGGCGGGCCGGTCCGGCTCGATCTTTTCGGCGACGTTCTGGACTCCGCGCGGCGGTTCGATCCCGTCAGCCAGCGCACGACGGAAAAGGTCGCGCGGGTCGAGCTGGCGCCGGTGTCGGAGGTGATCCTCGACGAGCCCTCGATCGGACGGTTCCGCACGCGATACCGCGCGATGTTCGGCGCGGCGGGCGGCGAAGACCCGCTCTACGAGGCGGTCAGCGCCGGGCGCAAGCATCAGGGCTACGAGCAATGGCTGCCGCTTTATCACGACGGGCTGGAGACGATCTTCGACTATCTGCCGGGCGCGCCAGTTCTGCTCGACGAGCGGTTCGATGCGTCGCAGGACGCGCGCTGGGACGCGCTGAGCGAACAGTATGACACTCGCGCCGCGGCGTTGGGCGTGAAGTCGCGGCTGGGGACGGTCTACAAGCCGTGCCCGCCGGAGGAACTGTATCTCGACGCGGCGGCGCTGGCCGCGACGCTGCAAGGCCGGGCCGTGCATCGGCTCGCGGCGTTGCCGGCGCCGCTCGGTTTCGGCGTGATCGACGCGGGCGGGCGGATCGGGCGGAATTTCGCGCCCGAACGGCAGAACGAGGCGGTGAACTTGTTCGACGCGCTGGCCGCGCACGTGAAGGCGAAGCGGCGGTCGGGCGCCGTCGTCGTGGCGACCTATTCGAAGGGCGCGCGGGAGCGGATGGCGGGGCTGCTCGCCGACAGCGGCATCACCGACGCCGTCGAGCTGCGCAAGGCCGCGGACATCGACGGCGACGGCCTCTATCTCGCGGTCTGGGCGCTGGAGCACGGGTTCGAGGCCGAGGGGCTGACGGTGATCGCCGAGCAGGACGTGCTCGGTGATCGGCTGATCCGGGCGCCGAGGCGCCGCAAGCGCACAGAGAATTTCCTGGCCGAGGCCGCCGGACTGATGGCGGGCGATCTGGTCGTGCATGTCGACCACGGCATCGGTCGCTACACCGGGCTCGAAACCATCACGGCGCTGGGCGCGCCGCACGAATGCCTGGCGCTCGAGTATGCCGGCGGCGACAAGCTCTATCTGCCGGTCGAGAACGTCGAGCTGCTCAGCCGCTACGGTCACGACGAAGGCTTGCTCGACCGGCTGGGCGGAGGCGCCTGGCAGGCGAAGAAGGCCCGGCTGAAAGCGCGGATCCGCGACATGGCCGAGCGGCTGATCCGCATCGCGGCCGAGCGCACGCTGCGATCGGGCGCGATCCTGACGCCGCCCGAGCATCACCTTTGGGAAGAGTTCTGCGCGCGGTTTCCGTATGCCGAGACCGACGACCAGCTGAACGCGATTTCCGACGTGCTCGGCGACATGGCGTCGGGCGCGCCGATGGATCGGCTGGTCTGTGGCGACGTCGGCTTTGGCAAGACCGAGGTGGCGCTGCGCGCGGCGTTCGTCGCCGCGATGTCCGGGGTGCAGGTGGCGGTGATCGCACCGACGACGCTGCTGTCGCGCCAGCACTACAAGAACTTCGCCGAACGGTTCCGGGGCCTGCCGGTGCAGGTGCGGCAGCTTTCGCGGTTCGTACCGGCCAGGGAGGCGGCGGAGACGCGTGACGGCCTCGCGCGGGGCACCGTCGATATCGTCATCGGAACGCATGCGCTGCTGGCGAAGGGAGTGCGGTTCAAGAACCTCGGGCTGATGATCATCGACGAAGAACAGCATTTCGGCGTCCAGCACAAGGAGCGGCTGAAGGCGCTGCAAAGCGACGTTCACGTGCTGACGCTGACCGCGACGCCGATCCCGCGGACGTTGCAGATGGCGCTCAGCGGCGTGCGCGAGTTGAGCCTGATCGCGACGCCCCCCGTCGATCGGCTCGCGATCCGCACGTACGTCAGCGAGTTCGATATGATCACCGTGCGCGAGGCGCTGCTGCGCGAGCGGTATCGCGGCGGGCAGGCGTTCTATGTCGTGCCGCGCATCACGGATCTGGCGGAGGTCGAGGCCTTCCTGCGCGAACAAGTGCCGGAAGTGAGCGTCGTCATCGCGCACGGCCAGCTGGCGGCGACCGAGCTCGACGCGCGGATGAACGCGTTTTACGACGGCAAGTACGACGTGCTGTTGTCCACGACCATCGTCGAGTCCGGGCTCGACATTCCGGCGGCGAATACCCTGATCGTCGCGCGGGCGGACATGTTCGGCCTCGCACAACTCTACCAGATCCGGGGCCGGGTCGGGCGATCGAAACTGCGGGCGTACGCGTTCTTCATGACCGAGCCGCGCAAGACGCTGACCCCGCAGGCGGAGCGGCGATTGCGCGTTCTGGGGGCGCTCGACAGCCTCGGCGCCGGGTTCACGCTGGCGAGCCAGGATCTCGACATCCTCGGGGCGGGCAACCTTCTCGGCGAGGAGCAGTCGGGTCAGGTCCGCGAGGTCGGGTTCGAACTTTATCAGGACATGCTGCAGGAGGCGATCGCCAAGCTGCGCTCGGGCGAGATCGAGATGGAGGGCGACGGCGAATGGTCGCCGACGATCAATCTCGGGGTGCCGGTGCTGATCCCGGAGGCCTACGTTCCCGATCTCGACGTGCGGCTCGGGCTATATCGCCGGCTCTCGCAGCTGGAGAAGAAGGTCGAGATGGAGGGATTCGCCGCCGAGCTGATCGACCGGTTCGGCCCGCTGCCGCAGGAGGTCGACACCTTGCTGACAATTCTGCGGATCAAGGCTCTGTGCAAGCGGGCGGGGATCGCGAAGCTCGACGGAGGGCCGAAGGGCGCGACCGTGGCGTTTCATCTCGACAAGTTCGCCAATCCCGCCGGTCTGGTCGCGTTTTTGCACGACCAGCACGGCGAGGCGAAGGTGCGCGACAACAAGATCGTCGTGCGCCGCGACTGGGCCGACGCCAAGGCGCGGCTGGTCGGCGCGTTTCTGATCGCGCGCGATCTGGCGGTGCTGGCGAAACCCGAAGCACAGGCAAAGCGGAGCGCCTGACGCTCGGCGCGCCGCGCCGTACTGTTCGATCAGCATGAAGTTTTCGCGCTGGGTTGCTACGGACTATCTGTCCGCAATCCTCCCGAGGCGAAGTATTCGGTCAGGATGCGGCCATAGACGCGCGTGAGCGCCTCCACCTGTGCTATCTCGACCCGTTCGTCGACCTGGTGCATCGTCGGGCCGTGAAGGCCCACCTCGACCACCGGGCAATGACGCTTGACGAAACGGGCGTCCGACGTGCCTCCGGCGGTCGAATGGACCGGCGTGACGCCGGTTTCGAGCGCGACCGCGCGGGTGACGAGGTCGGTGAAGGCCCCGGGCGCGGTCACGAAGCTCTCGCCGGAAATGTCGAAGCGCGCGGCGATCCCCACGCCGAACTCCTTGGCCGCACGGTCGGTCTCGGTCTCGATCCAGTCCGAAAGCGACGGCCCGCTATGGGCGTCGTTGAAGCGTATGTTCACCGTCGCGCGCGCCTGCGCCGGGATGACGTTAGACGCGGTGTTGCCGGTGTCGATCGTCGTGATCGCCAGCGTCGAGGGACCGAAATGCGCGGTCCCGGCGTCGAGCTTGCGCGCGGCCAGCCGGTCGAGCAAGCGCACCAGCGCGGGCAGCGGATTGCGCGCGCGCTCGGGGTAGGCCGAGTGCCCCTGCACCCCGTAGGCGGTCAGCCGGGCGGTGAGCGAGCCGCGCCGCCCGATCTTTATCGCGTCGCCGAGACGTTCGGCCGCCGTGGGTTCGCCCACGACGCAGTGATCGAGACGCTCGCCCTGCGCCTCCATCCAGTCGAGGAGCGCCAACGTGCCGTCACTGGCGTCGGCTTCCTCGTCGCCGGTGATCAGCAGCGCGACCGAGCCCGCGGGCGGCGAGGCCGTAACGAAATCGACGGCGGCGGCGACAAAGGCCGCGACCCCGGACTTCATGTCCGACGCGCCCCGGCCGTGGATCCAGCCGTCGGCGATCACGCCGGCGAACGGCGGTCGCCGCCAGGCGCCGACATCGCCCGGCGGCACCACGTCGGTGTGACCGCTGAAGCCGAACACCGGGCGGTCGGTTCCCCAGCGGGCGTAGAGATTGGCGATCCCGCCCCGGTCGCAGCGCGTCGTCGCGAAACCCGCGCCGCCGAGCAGGCGTTCGAGCAGCGGAATGGCGCCGCCGTCCTCGGGCGTGACGGAAGCGCAGCGGATGAGGTCGGCGGTCAGGGCGACAGGGTCGATCATCGGAACTCCAGCATGGGTCGCAAGCTACCCGTTCGGGCGCCCGGGCAGCAACGGCGAACGTCAGCCCGGCTCGTGAAAGGCGGTCGCGAGCGCGCGTTCGGCGGCGTGGTACGCGACCGCCTCCGCGCCGAACGGGTCGCCCGCGAACCGGCCGAGGCGGGCGGCGGTTTCGAAAAAGCCGAGCGCCGGCAAGCCGTCGCGCGCCCGGCTCACCACCAGAGCCGCGATGAACGGGTGGCCGTGGGCGGCGTCCTCGTCCATCAGCACTTCGAGCATCACGCTGACCGAATGGATCAGATGCGGCGGCTTCAGGCCGAGCCCGCGCGCCGCCTGCTGACAGGTCATCGTCTCTCCCAGACCGGCCAGCACGCGAAGATTGGCGCGCAGCGCGGGCAAGGCGGCGAGGGTGTCGGACATCCGGACTGCCTCATTCGGGATCCGCAGGATGTCACGCCACTCGTCCCTTGCGCAAACCACAGCGCGCTGCCGCGTCGGGCGCACGGACACGCGTATTCGTGCGAAGCAAAACTCCCGGGCGCCTCCGAACGCGCTGGAGGGCGCCCCTAGGTCGCCATTCTGGAGCGGGTAGCGGGAATCGAACCCGCGCCTGGAGCTTGGAAGGCTCTTATGATACCATTTCACCATACCCGCGTCCCTCAGCAGATACCCTAGGGCGTCCCTGCGCGCAAGGCGCGGGCGCCGCGCGCACGGACCGGCCGGGTCTTGTGTTTGCCGCGTCGCGGCGCTAGGTACAGCGCTTAAAAGTCTTGTCGCGGATCTCTGGAGGCGTCTAATGGCCCGTGTTACCGTCGAGGATTGCGTCGACAAAGTCCCGAACCGCTTCGAGCTGGTGATGCTCGCGGCGCACCGCGCCCGTGCGCTGGCGGCCGGTTCGGCGATCACCATCGGTCGCGACAACGACAAGAATCCGGTCGTGGCGCTTCGCGAGATCGCCGAAGAGACGCTGACCGCCGAACATCTGCGGGAAAACGCGATCGAGAGCTTCCAACGCCAGATCGAAGTGGACGAGCCCGAGGACGACGTGATGACCCTCCTCGTGAGCAACGACGCTCCGGTCGAGGACGACATGTCCGAGGAACGCCTGCTCCGCGCGCTGATGGAAGCCCAGGGCGAAAACTGAACCCGACGCGCGCCGTCGCCGTCGATCAGGTCCTGGTCAAACCCGGGCCGGACGGGGTCGTGCCCGGCGACGCGCTGACCGGGCTGGTCAAATCCTATAATCCGCGCTCGGACAGCGGCCTGATCCAGGCCGCCTACGACTACGGCGCCAAGATGCACTCCGGGCAAATGCGAACATCCGGCGCGCCTTATTTCAGTCATCCGGTGGCCGTCGCGATCCTGCTGGCCGAGCAGCGCCTCGACGACGCGTCGATCATCACCGCGCTGCTCCACGACACGATCGAGGATACCGGCAGCACGTATTCGGAGATCTCGCTGCGCTTCGGCGACGAGATCGCGCAACTGGTCGACGGCGTCACCAAACTCACCAACCTCGAACTGAGCTCGGTCGAAAACGCCCAGGCGGAGAACTTCCGCAAGCTGCTGATGGCGATGTCCAAGGATCTGCGCGTCCTGCTCGTCAAGCTCGCCGACCGGCTGCACAACATGCGCACGATCAAGCACCTCGCCGTGGAAAAACAGCTGCGCAAGGCCCGCGAGACAATGGATATCTTCGCGCCGCTCGCGGGCCGGATGGGCATGCAATGGATGCGCGACGAGCTTGAGGACATCGCGTTCCGCATCCTCAACCCCGAGGCGCGCAGCTCGATCATCCGGCGCTTCGTGACGCTGCGCAACGAAACCGGCGACGTCATCCCGAAGATCACCGAGGACATCCGCATCGCACTCGCGAGCGCCGGCGTCGCAGCCGAGGTGTTCGGGCGCGAGAAGAAGCCGTACTCCGTCTGGCGCAAGATGGAAGAAAAGAAGGAGGGGTTCTCGCGGCTCTCAGACATCTACGGATTTCGCATCATTAGCGGTGACGTCGCCGCCTGCTACACAGCACTGGGCGCGGTCCATCAGCGCTGGACGGCAGTGCCCGGCCGCTTCAAGGACTACATCAGCCAGCCGAAGTCGAACGGCTACCGGTCGATCCACACCACCGTATCGGGTCGCGACGGCAAGCGCGTCGAGGTCCAGATCCGCACTTCGGAAATGCACGCCGTCGCCGAGACCGGGGTCGCCGCGCATTGGTCCTACAAGGACGGCCAGCGCTTTCAGAACCCGTTCGCCGTCGATCCTTTCCGCTGGCTGCGCGGCATCGCCGAGCGGCTCGACGAGGCCGACGACAGCTCGGAATTCCTCGAGCACATGAAGCTCGAGATGTTCCAGGACCAGGTGTTCTGCTTCACCCCCAAGGGCGAGGTCGTGAAGCTTCCGCGCGGCGCCACGCCGATCGACTTCGCCTACGCGATCCACACCCGCATCGGCGACAGCTGCGTCGGGGCCAAGGTCGACGGCCGCCGCGTGCCGCTCTGGACCAAGCTTCGCAACGGCCAGTCGGTCATTATCATCCGCGCCGAGGGCCAGCGCCCGCAACCGTCGTGGGAGGACATGGTCGTAACCGGCCGCGCAAAGGCCGCGATCCGTCGCAGCCTGCGCGAGGAGCGGCGGGCGACGCTCGCGCGTCTCGGCCGCGAGATCGCCCGTGTCGCGCTGGAGCGCGTCGGCAAGAAAGCCACCGACAAGGCGCTCGAAACCGCGGCCAGACGGCTCGGCCTCGAGGACGCCGAAGAGGTCCTCGCCCGTCTCGGCGGCGCCGAGATCACTGGCAAGGATTTGATCGCGACGCTGTACCCAGAACTGGTGCGCGACGCGAGCCTGCACAAGCCATCCGACGCCACCGCGCCGGTCGTGATCGGCCTCGGCGCCGGGCAGGAGGCGCGCCCGGCCCCATGCTGCAACCCGATCCCCGGCGAGCGCATCGTCGGGATTGCGGTGCGCGGCAAGGGCGTGATCATCCACGCAATCGACTGCGCCGAACTCGTGGCGTTCGATGACGAACCCGATCGCTGGATCGATCTGCGCTGGGCGGAAGCGGGGGCGACGCGCGTGCATGTCGCACGAATGGAGGTGACGCTCGCGAACGACTCCGGCGTTCTGGGGCGGATCTGCACGCTCATCGGCGAGCAGCGCGCCAACATCACCGATATCGGGTTCACCGAACGAAAGCCGGATTTCTACCGCACGGTTATCGACATCGAGGTCCGCGACATGGAACACCTGAGCAACATCATGACTGCGATCGACGCGGACTCAGACGTGGCGCAGGTGCGGCGCTTCCGCCAGGCGACAGCGGGCGCAGCGCGCTGACATGCGCCGAATGCGCGCGGGTCTCGAGTAGCCGCCGTCGGCGTTCATTTCGTCCCGAACATTCGATCGCCCGCGTCCCCCAGCCCCGGCACGATGTAGCCCTTGTCGTCAAGCCGCTGATCGAGCGCGGCCGTGATCACCGGCACGTCGGGGTGGACTTCTTGCAGGTTTGCGACGCCCTCGGGCGCGGCGAGCAGGCACAGGAAGCGGATGTCGGTAGCGCCCGCGGCCTTCAGCAACGTCACGGCGGCGGCCGCGGAATTGCCGGTGGCGAGCATCGGATCGAGGACGATGGTGACGCGCTCGCCCAGATCGGAGGGCAACTTGGCGTAGTACTGCACCGGCTGCAGCGTCGCCTCGTCGCGGTAAAGCCCGATGTAGCCGACGCGCGCCGACGGGATCAGTTCGAGCACGCCGTCGAGCAGGCCGTTGCCGGCGCGCAGGATCGACACGAGCACGAGTTTCTTGCCCTCGAGGACCGGCGCCTCCATCGCGGTCAGCGGCGTTTCGATCGCCTTGGTCGTCATCGGCAGATCGCGCGTCACCTCATAGGCGAGCAGCAGCGAGATCTCGCGCAGCAGTTGCCGGAAGCCCGCAGTGGAGGTGTCGCGCTCGCGCATCAGCGTCAGTTTGTGCTGGACGAGCGGGTGATCGACGATCGTCAGGGTTTTCGCGGGATGGGTCATGGTTCGTCCAGTCGGGTGAAGATTTGGGCGCGGGTGGCGTCGTCGCAGAACGCGGCGCGTGCCGCAGTGCGGTTCATCGCCCGGAAGTCGGCGGCGGTCCAGCCGAACGCGCGGGCGAGTGCGGCGTATTCGCCGGCCAGCGTCGTGTGGAAGTACGGCGGATCGTCGGTGGAGATCGTGACGGGGACGCCGGCGGCGCGCAGTTTCGCCACCGGATGCGCGGGCCAGT
Source organism: Rhodobacterales bacterium (assembly GCA_038247355.1). Classification (GTDB taxonomy): domain Bacteria; phylum Pseudomonadota; class Alphaproteobacteria; order Rhodobacterales; family Rhodobacteraceae; genus Amaricoccus. The sequence goes on along the minus strand of JBBRUZ010000079.1, from coordinate 3,854 downwards.
CGGAGTAAAGCCCGAGGGCGATGTTCGAGCCGGGGTTGACCTCGAGCGTCACCTGCCGCTCGGCGAGGCGGGCGACGAGGTTGTGGTCCTCGATCGCGCGCACGCCGTGGCCGAGGCGGGTCACGGGAAGCGCGTCGAGCGTGGCGGCGACGCTCTCGGGCCCGCAGATCTCGCCGGCGTGGACGGTGAGGCCGAGGCCGGCCTCCTGTGCGACGGCGAAGGCGGCCGCAAAGTCGGACGGATGACCGTGGCGCTCCTCGCCGCCCATGCCGAAGCCGGTGAGCCGGGGGTGCGGGTTGGCGGTGACGGTCCGGGCGGCGGCGGCGGCGCGCGCCGGGCCGAAGTGGCGGATGGCGGTGGCGATGAAGCGCGTCGTCACGGTGGGAACGGCGGCGGCGCCTTCCGCCATCGCGGCGAGATAGTCGGGCCAGGCGGAGGGGTCGCCGTCGCCGCAGAGGTCGGGCGCGACGAACAGCTCGGTATAGACGACGCCGTCCGCCGCCGATCTTTCGAGGACGGCGGCGGTGAGGCGGCGGAAGTCGTCGGGGGTCTGCAACACCGCGCAGGCCGCCTCGTAGGTGCGCAGGAAATGCGCGAAGTCGGTCCAGGCGTAGGCGCCGCGCGCATCGAAGACGCCGCTGAGGTCGATGCGTTTCCCGGCCGCGAGCCGCCGAATGAAATCCGGCGGTGCGGCGCCTTCGAGGTGGAGGTGCAGTTCGACCTTAGGGAATGCGCCCCAGGTCACAAGCGATTGGTCCCGTGCCGGCCGGGCGCGATGCGCAGATGCGCGGCGATGGTCTCGGCGACGTCGGCGAAGCCGATGAGACCGAGGGCCTTCGCGACCGGGCCGACGCCAAGCACGGGAACCCGCTCGCGGGTGTGGTCGGCGCCGCGCCACGTCGGGTCGTTGCCGTGATCGGCGGTGAGGATGAGGAGGTCGTCGGGGCGGAGCCGCTCCAAGACCTCCGGCAGCCGCGCGTCGAACGCCTCCAGCGCCCGGGCGTAGCCGGCGACGTCGCGGGGATGGCCGTAGAGCGAGTCGAAATCGACGTAGTTGGCGAAGATCAGGTCGCCGTCGCGGGCCACGTCGAGCGCATCGAGCGTGGCGTCGAGCAACGCCATGTCGTCTGGCGCCTTGGTCAGGCTGGTGATCCCCCGATGGGCGAAGATGTCGCCGATCTTGCCGATGGCGTGGGTGCGCCCGCCCGCGGCCACGACGCGATCGAGCAGCGTCGCTTCGGGCGGCGGGATGGCGAAGTCGCGCCGGTTGGCGGTGCGCCGATAGGTGTCGGGCGCTTCGCCGATGAACGGCCGGGCGATGACGCGGCCGACCCGCAGCGGGTGGACGATCCCGGCGGCGATCTCGCAAAGCGCGATCAGCCGTTCAAGCCCGAAGTGCGTCTCGTGCGCGGCGATCTGCAACACGCTGTCGGCGGACGTGTAGACGATCGGCTTGCCGCTGGCGATGTGCTCGGCGCCGAAACGCCGCAGGACCGGCATCCCGGAGCCGTGGGCGTTGCAGAGCGTTCCGGGCAGGTCGCGGCGCGCGATCAGCGGGTCAAGGATCTCGGCGGGAATGGCCGGGTCGGTCCGGGGGAAGTAGTGCCACTCCCACGGAACCGGGACGCCCGCCAGCTCCCAATGGTCGGAGGGCGTGTCCTTGCCGCGCGAGACTTCGGTGGCGGCGCCCCAGAGGCCGCGCGCGGTGTCGGGCAGGCCGATGTCGAGGCCGGAAGCGAGCCGGACCGCCGGTCCGAGCCCGAGGGCGGCGAGGTTCGGGACGTGCAGCGCGCCGGTGCGGCCCTGTTCCGCATGACCGGCCGCGCAGGCTAGCGCGATGTGGCCAAGGGTGTTCGCGCCCTCGTCGCCGAACTCGCCGGCGTCAGGCGCGCCGCCGCAGCCGACCGAGTCCATCACCATCAGGATCGCGCGGGGCATCAGCCGGGACGCGGGCGCGCCGGGCGTCGCCAGCCGACGCGTGGCGACAACGGCTTCCCGCACGCCATCATTCGATCCGGTCGAGGATCAGCGGCGTCGCGGGCGGCAGTGCTGCCGCGATGCGGTAGGCCCCGCGCAGTCGCGCGGCGGCGCGCTCGAAGGCGTCGTCGTCATCGGCGTGCAGCCGCGCGAGCGGGGTGTCGATATCAACCGCGGCGCCCAGCCCGAGGAGGCCCTCGAAACCGACGGCGTGGTCGATGCGATCGGCGGCAAGACGGCGGCCCCCGCCAAGCTCGACCACGGCGAGGCCGATGACGCGGGGGTCTATCGCGGCGATATAGCCCGCCCGTCCCGCCGCGACGTCCGCCATCACCGGTGCGCGTCGCAGGTGGCCATCGGCGCGCTCGAGAAAATCGCTCGGGCCGCCGAGCGCCGCGACCATCCGTCCGAAGCGCTCGGCGGCCGCACCGGACTCGAACGCCTCGCGCATCCGCTCGGCGCCCTCCACCGCATCGGCGGCGAGGCCGGCCTGTGCGAGAACCTCCGCGCCAAGCGCCACGGTCACGTCCCAGAGACGGCCGTCGATCTCGTCGCCGCGCAGGAACCGCACGGCGTTGGCCATCTCAAGCGCGTTGCCGGCGGCCGAGGCGAGCGGCTCGTTCATGTCGGTGATCAGCGCGCGGGTCGGGCAGCCGGCGCCCTTCGCCACGTCGACCAGCGACCGCGCCAGCGCGCGCGCGTCCTTAAGCGACGTCATGAAGGCGCCGGAGCCGCACTTGATGTCGAGGATCAGCGCATCGAGCCCCGCTGCGAGCTTTTTCGACAGGATCGACGCCGTGATCAGGTCGACGCTCTCGACCGTCGCCGTCACGTCGCGGATCGCATAGAGCCGCCGATCCGCCGGAGCGATGTCGGCGGTCTGGCCGATGATCGCGCAACCGACCTCCGCCACCACCCTCGCGAACGCGGCAGCACTCGGTTGGGTGGCGTACCCGGGGATCGCGTCGAACTTGTCGAGCGTGCCGCCGGTATGGCCAAGGCCGCGCCCGGAGATCATCGGAACAAACGCCCCGCACGCGGCGAGCGCAGGCGCGAGCATCAGGCTGACGTTGTCGCCCACCCCGCCCGAGGAATGCTTGTCGATCACCGGACCGGGCAGGTTCCACGTCAGCACGTCGCCGCTGTCGCGCATCGCGAGCGTTAGCGCGACGCGTTCGTCGACGGTCATCCCGCGCAGCAGCACCGCCATCGCGAACGCCGCGACCTGGCCCTCCGAAATGGTCTCCGCGGTCAGGCCGTCGACCATGTGCCGGATCTCGTCGGGCGTCAGCGCACCCCCGTCGCGCTTCTTCGCGATCAACTCCTGGGCGAGCATCAGTCGTCCTCGTCGTCCTCGACGGCTCCCGCGGTCTGGAGCGTGGCGAGCAGCGCATCCAGAAGGCTCGAAGCGCCAATGCGGAAATGTTTCGGCCCCGCCCAGCCCGCGCCCATGACGTCGTCAGCGAGCGCCAGATAGACGCCGGCCTCCGCGGTGGTCCGCACGCCGCCCGACGCCTTGAAACCCACCTGCGCGCCCGACCGCGAAATGTTGCGCAGCAGGATCTCGGCGGCCTCGGGCGTGGCGTTGACCTTGACCTTGCCGGTCGAAGTCTTGAGGAAATCGGCCCGGCCGTCGATGGCGGCCTCGGCTGCGAGGCCGATCAGCACCGGGTCGCCGAGCTCACCCGTCTCGAGGATCGCCTTCAGCGTCGCGGCGCCGCAGATCTGCTTGATTTCGCGGACTGTGGCGCCAACCGCAGCGGTCTCGCCGCGTTCGATCGCGCGCCACGGCACGACGAGGTCGATCTCGTCGGCGCCGTCGGACAGCGCCACGCGGGTCTCGGCCTTGACGTCGTCGAGCGGATGGTCGCCGGACG
>JBBRUZ010000078.1:0-14143 GCA_038247355.1 Rhodobacterales bacterium | reverse complement strand
CATCGCGGCGAAGAGGTGACGAGCGCGGTGATGGACGGTCCAGCATCGGTGGTGTTCGACGAGGCGGAGAACCGGCTCCATGCCCAGAAAGCGGTGCTGAGGTGGTGCCTGGGCGTGTGACGTCGCAACCGGCGCCTAAGTCATCGTCTCGATCACGTCGCGTCATTGCGCAAGGGTCAGCCTCCAGCGTCGCCGTTACTGGTGACGCACGGCAGGCTTGAACGGGCGCATCCCTTCGCGAGCGAGTTCGTCCGCGCGCTCGTTCTCGGGCTGGCCGGCGTGGCCCTTGACCCAGTTCCAGGTGATCGAATGCCGCGATTGCGCATCGTCGAGGCGGCGCCAGAGGTCTTCGTTCTTGACGGGCTTGCGGTCGGCGGTGCGCCAGCCGTTGCTCTTCCAGCCGTGGATCCATCTGGTGACGCCGTCGCGCAGGTAATTGCTGTCGGTCACCAGCGTGAGCCGCGCGGGCCGCTCCAGCGCTTCCAGCGCGGCGATCGCGGCCATCAGTTCCATGCGGTTGTTGGTGGTGAGGCCCTCGCCGCCGCTCAGTTCGCGGGACTTCACCACCACCGCGCCGTCGCGCGCGACGAGCAGCGCGCCCCAGCCGCCCGGTCCGGGATTTCCCGAACAGGCGCCGTCGGTATAGACGAAGAGGTCAGCCAAAGCTCGCGCCGATCAGCAGGCAGGCGACGACGGCGAGCGTGAGCGGCAGCCGGAGCGCGATCCAGTAGGGCGGGACGACGCCGGCGCGGGAAAAGCCGAGGTCGATCACCTGGAGCACGACGAAACCGAAGGCGAGCCCGAGGCAGCTGAGGCGCGGGCTCTCGCGGATCGCCGCGAAGGCCAAAAACGCGGGGATGATGCTGGCTGCGAGCAACGCGAGGCTCGGGCCGGCCGGGCGGGCGGACGCGAACCCCCATAGACAGCCGCCCATGAAGCCGAGGATCACCGCGCCGAACCGCTCGAGGACGAGCGCGCCGCCTTCCGGCGTCGCCGCAACGACGCCGAAGGTCGGCAAGGCGCCGGGCGCGAGCAGCACAAGCAGCGCGCCATAGACGAACGGCGAAAGTCCGAGGTAGCCGAGGAGCAGCGCGGGGGCGGGGATCCGGCTCACGCCGCCGTCTCCCGCAGCATGCGCGGCACCTTGAATTCGACATTCTCGCGCGCGGTCTCGACGATTTCGCGCGTCACGTCGAAGCGCGCCGCGAAGGCCGCAATCACTTCGTCGACAAGCGATTCCGGGGCGCTGGCGCCGGCGGTGATCCCGACGCTCCTGATCGCGCCGAGGGCGCGCCAGTCAATATCGGTCGCGCGCTGGATCAGCTGGGCGTAGGCGCAGCCCGACTGCTTGCCGACCTCGACGAGCCGCAGCGAGTTCGAGGAGTTCGGCGCGCCGATGACGAGCAGCGCCTCGATCTTCGGGGCCATCGCCTTGACCGCCTCCTGGCGATTGGTGGTCGCGTAGCAGATATCTTCCTTGTGCGGGGTGATGATCGCCGGAAACCGCGACCGGAGCGCCGCGACGACGCGCGCCGTGTCGTCGACCGACAGCGTCGTCTGGGTGATGAAGGCGAGCCGTGATGGATCGCGCGGGGCCAGGCGCGCCACGTCGACGGCGGTTTCGACCAGCAGGACCTCGCCTGGCGGCAACTGGCCCATCGTGCCGATGGTCTCGGGGTGGCCGGCATGGCCGATCATCACGATCTGGACGCCGTTCGCGTGGTGGCGTTCGGCCTCGACATGGACCTTGGAGACAAGCGGGCAGGTGGCGTCGACGAACACCATCCGTCGCGCCTCGGCCGCCGCGGGCACCGCTTTCGGGACGCCGTGGGCGGAGAAGATCACCGGTCGGTCGGGCGGGCAGTCGTCGAGCTCCTCGACGAAGACGGCGCCTTGCGCCTTCAGTTCGTCGACGACGAATTTGTTGTGCACGATCTCGTGGCGGACATAGACCGGAGCGCCCCATTTCGCGAGCGCGAGCTCGACGATCTTGATCGCCCGGTCGACGCCTGCGCAAAAACCGCGGGGCGCCGCGATGTAAAGAGTCAGAGGCTCGGGCATGGCGTCTCGCGGGCTGGAATCAGAGACCGTCAATATACCCCCGCAGATCGGCGAATACAGCCTCGAACATCGGCGCGGTCAACCGACCGGTGTTGGTGTTGTAGCGCGAGCAATGGTAGCTGTCGAAGATCGCGAGATCCCCCGCCGCGTGGCGCGCGCCATGAGCGAACGGATGATCGGCCAACCGTGCGCCGAAAGCCCGCAGCAGCGTCTCGTGCGCGATCCGTCCGAGGCAAACCACGGCGCGCAGGCAGGGCAGCGCCGAAACGCGTGCCGCCAGAAAGCCCCGGCACGTCGCGATCTCGGCGGGGGTTGGCTTGTTGCCCGGCGGCACGCAACGCACGGCGTTCGACACGATGCAGTCACGGAGCTCCAGCCCGTCGGTCGGGTCTGCGCGAAATGCATTGTTCGCGAAGCCAAATTTCGCCAGCGTCGTGTAGAGCAGGTCGCCCGCATAGTCGCCGGTAAAGGGCCGCCCGGTGCGGTTCGCGCCGGACACGCCGGGCGCGAGGCCGAGGATCAGGATCCGGGCGTTATGATCGCCGAACGAGGGCACCGGCGCATTGAACCAACCGGGATGCTTCGCCGCGAGGGCGCCGCGATAGTCGGCGAGGCGGGGGCAGAGCGCGCAGTCGCGCGGCGGCCGCCCGATCACTTCGCGCAACTCCTCGAGTTCGATGAAGTTGTCGCATTGCCGGCGCAGTTCGTCGGCGATCATCGGCGGGCTCGAGCGGATGGTCGAGACGACCGAAACGCGGACGCCCTGGCGCTGCAGCGACTCGACCAGCCGCTTGAAATCGCCGTCGCCCGAGAAGATCACGATGTGATCGACGTGCGGCGCCATCTCCATCGCGTCGACCGCGAGTTCGATGTCCATGTTTCCCTTGACCTTGCGTCGGCCCATCGAGTCGGTGAACTCCTTGGCCGGCTTGGTCACCATTGCGAAACCGTTGTAGTTCAGCCAGTCGACCAGCGGGCGGATCGGCGAGTATTCGTCGGTTTCGAGCATCGCGGTATAATAGAACGCTCGCACTAACTTGCCCCGGCGGATGAACTCACTGCGTAGCAGCTTGTAATCGATGTCGAAACCGAGAGCCCGCCCCGCAGCATAGAGATTTGCGCCGTCAATGAATAACGCCAATCGTTCGTCACGATAAAACATGGGGTCTGATCTCCGTAGAAAGGTCTAATTGGTGGGGCCGTTCGCGAAACGTTGCCTCGGGCCAGTTGCGCTTATAGGCCCGGCGGCGGGGGACTGAAAGTCGAATCGCCATCGGGGAAGACCATATGCATGCAAAAGTCTGTCTGATCGCGCTCGGGGCGAATTTGCCTTCATCCGCAGGCGCGCCGCGTGCGACGCTGGAAGCGGCGCTGGCGGCGCTCGCGGCACGCGGCATCGCGGTCGCCGCGCGCAGCCGCTGGTACCGGACGCCAGCGTATCCCCAAGGAGCCGGTCCGGATTTCATCAACGGCGCGGCGGCCCTTGCGACCGATCTCACGCCGGCGGCGTTGCTCGGGGTGATGCACGACGTCGAGCGCGCGCTCGGCCGGGACCGCCGTCGCCGCTGGGCGCCCCGGGCCTGCGACCTCGACCTGCTCGCATCGAGCGACACCGTGTTGCCGGACCGCGCGACGGTCGAGCGCTGGATGGCGCTCGATCCGGCGAGCCAGGTCGCGCGGGCGCCCGAGGGTCTCGTGTTGCCGCATCCGCGCCTGCACGAACGCGGTTTCGTGCTTCGGCCGCTGGCCGACGTCGCGCCCGACTGGATCCATCCGGTGCTCGGCAAGAGCGTTCGTGAAATGCTCGACGCCTTGCCGACGGGGTCGCTCCGCGATATCGCACCGCTCGATGAAAATGCCGAGTGAGCGGCGACCGCAACGGCGCAGCGCTTCGACGACCCCCGACACGAACGGCGTGGCGAAGCCGAGCACGTGGCGGGCCGAGCCCGGCACGGTCGATCGGCGCGCTCCCCGCACCATGCGGTCGATCCCCCATCGCGCCAAGTCGCGGAACCGCCGATCCCGCCCCGACCGACGCGCGGGTTCAGATCGATCCGCCCGCCTTCAGCACGTCATGGATCGCGATCACGACCTTGTTGAGCTCGTTCTCGTCGTCGTCCGGCTGGGAGTTGGTCTGGACGGTGATCAACAGATCCTCGTCCTCGAACCAGACGTAGAGCGTGCGATAACCGAGCGTCGTGCCCTGATAGAGCCACTGGCCGCCGTAGGGACCGAGAACCGCCTTCGCGAGGCCGAGCGAGAACCCGCGCGGATCGTCGGGGGTCACGTCGGCGATCGGCTCGCCGGTCTTCTGGGAGATCAGCTGCATCCATTCGGCCTGCTGCTCCGGCGGCACGACGCGGCCCGCGAAGATGTCGCGCACCCAGGTGTCGACGTCGCGGGCGCTGGCGACGCCGCCCCCGGCCGCCTGCGCCCAGGACAAGCTGTCGCCGCGGATATCGCGCCCGAAGATCGGCTCGTTCCACGACACCGCGCAGTCCTTCGGCTGATAGTCGGTGCAGGCGGTATTCTCGAAATAGCCATGCGCCATCCGCGCGACCACGTCCGCGGGGTAGGTGCCCGGATCGAAGAACGTCGAGGTCAGCCCCTCGGCGTCGATGACCATGGAGCGGACGAGGTCGGGGTACGGCGCGCCGCCCGCCTTCGCGGCGATCATGCCGGCCAGGATGAAGTTGGTGTTCGAATAGTGATACCCGGTGATGACGGGCAGGTCGTCGACGCCGTCGGGATAGACAATCGCCACGAGATCTTCGGGCGTGAGATCCCGCGTCGGCTCCTCGACCCAGATACGCGACATTTCGGCGGTCTCGGAATAATTCGGAATGCCGCTCGACATGCTCAGGAGCCGGCGGATGTTCACGTCGGCCCACGCGGGATACTCGGGCAGCCAGTCACCGATGGTGTCGTCGAGCGCCAGCTTGCCCGCCGCTTCGAGCTTGAGGATCACGGCGGAAGCGAAGGACTTGGACGTGCTGCCCATGTGGAACAGAGTGTCGCGGTCGGTGGGGCCGTCGCCCGGCTCGCGCCCCGTCACGCCCGCGAAGGCTTCGATCGTGGGGCCGGGATCGCCGAGACTGACGTAGGCGGCGATGCCGGTCACCCCTTCGACCGGCGCGCGCTCGGCGAGCCAGGCCTCCAGCACCGCCTGGATCTGCGCCGCCTCGCCGGTCTGGCCGCCGGTCTGGGCGACGGCGCCGCCCGCCGTCAGCGCCAGCGCCGCGCCTAGCGCCGCACCACGGATCGTCTGCCACGACATCGCCGTTCGCTCCCTTGCAACCCCACTGGTCGCAACCTGCCAGAGCGCCGGCCGAAATCAACGGGAATCCGGTGGCGCTCGCCGCACCGGCCCTTGCGGGTCAATTCAGATGCGCGCGGAAGTCGGCAAAGACGCGTTCATAGGTGGCCCGCTTGAAGGGCACGATGCGCTCGATCAGCTCGGCGGGGGTCATCCACGCCCAGGCGCCGAATTCGGGATGCGGGCGGTCGATGTCGATCTGGTCGTCGGCGCCGGTGAACCGCATCAGGAACCACAACTGCGTCTGACCGCGATAGCGACCTTTCCACAGCTTCGGCACGAGGTCCGCCGGCAGATCATACGCGATCCAGTCGGTCGTCTCCGCGAGGATCTCGACCGCCTCGGGCGGCACGCCGGTCTCCTCCGCGAGTTCGCGCAACGCGGCGTCGCGCGGCGCCTCGCCCGGATCGATCCCGCCCTGCGGCATCTGCCACGCGCCCGACGGGCTGTCGAGGCGTTGTCCGGCGAAGACGCCGCCCGAGCGGTTCGCCAACACGACGCCGACGCAGGGCCGGTAGGGCAGCGCTGCGTGCTGCGCCCCGGTCAGCGCCCCGCCCTTCAGTTGGCGCCGTTCAGCACGGTCAGCCCGTGCAGGATGTCGAGCGCATAGGACATCTGGTAATCCTCGGCCCGCAGGCGCGCAGTCTCCTCTTTATGGGCGCGATCAGCTTCGAGGATCTTTCGCTCGTCCTCGGTCAGCGAGTCGTTATCCAGCGAGCCGCGCAGATCGGCTTCGCTGCGGAGCTGCGCCGCCACGGTCGCCGGATCCTCGTCCTCGACCTCCGGTTCGAGTTCGCGCTGCTCGACGATGATGTCGGGCGCCACGCCGAGCGACTGGATCGAGCGGCCCGACGGCGTATAGTAGCGGGCGGTCGTCAGGCGCATCGCGCCGTCGCCCTGCACCGGCATGATGGTCTGGACCGAACCCTTGCCGAAACTCTGCGTGCCGACGACGACGGCCCGGCGATGGTCCTGCAGCGCGCCTGCGACGATCTCCGAGGCCGACGCCGAGCCGCCGTTGATCACGACGACGATCGGCTTGCCCTGCGCGAGATCGCCGGCGGCGGCGTTGTGCCGCTCGCTGTCGCGGGCGTCGCGACCGCGTGTCGAGACGATCTCGCCGCTGTCGAGAAACGCGTCCGAGACCGAGATGGCCTGGTTCAGGAGGCCGCCGGGGTTGTTGCGCAGATCGAGGACGAAACCGGAAACCTTGTCGATGCCGCCCGCGGCCTCGACCTGCTCGGCGAGCTGCGTCTCGAGGCTGTCGAACGTCTGTTCGTTGAACGTCGTCACGCGCAGCACGACGGCGTCGTCCTCCAGCCGCGACCGGACCGCCGCTATCGTGATCGTTTCGCGCGTGATCGCCACGTCGAACGGCTCAACTACGTCCTCCCGCGAAACGGTGATGATGATTTCCGACCCTACCGGGCCGCGCATCAGATCGACCGCATCGTTGAGGGTGAGCCCCAGGACGCTCTCGCCGTCGACCGCGGTGATCAGATCGCCGGGACGGATTCCGGCGCGATCGGCCGGCGTGTCGTCCATCGGGGTGACGACCTTGACGAAGCCATTCTCCTGCGTCACCTCGATGCCGAGTCCGCCGAACTCGCCCTTGGTCTGGACCTGCATGTCGTCGAAGTCGTCGGGGGGCAGATAGCTCGAATGCGGGTCGAGCGATTGCAGCATGCCGTTGATCGCGCTCTGGATCAGGTCCTTCTCGGACACCTCCTCGACGTAGGACGACCTTATCCGCTCGAAGATGTCGCCGAAGAGGTCGAGCTGTTCGTATACTTCGGAGTCCTTTTCAGCCTCCTGAGCCACGATCGGTCCGGCGAACTGCGTCGCAACCACCAATCCCGCGATCGCTCCACCCAAGCCCGCCAACCATACCTTGTTCATGAAGCGAATTCCTATCCGTTACGATCGAGGCAACCAGAGCGCCGGATCTACCGGGCCCAGTCCATACCATATCTCTATATAAAGGCTTTCCGCCGGCGTCTCGTTCGTTCCGGCGGTTCCGAGCATCAAATATTCTTGCGCGTCGAGTGCGCGACCGCCGAGCATCCCGAGCAAAGCGCCCATCTGAAGGTCGGCGCCGGTGCGGGTCTCGAGCGTTGCGAGCCCGGCGAGGACGATCAGAACGCCGGACCGCGGCTCCAGCACGACGACGTAGCCGTAGTCGAGAAACGGCCCCGCGTAGCGCACGCGCCCATCCGCCGGCGCCGTGACCACCGACAGCGGCGCCGCTTCGAGCAGCAGGCCCGGCCGGCGCACGCCTGCAGCGTCGGCGGCGTCGAACGGCCCAAGGATGCGGCCCGCCACGGGCCAGCGCAGCACCAGCGGCGCGGCTTTGACGTCGCCAGGACGGCCCACGTCCAGCCCAGGCGCCGCCATCGCTTTGGCGAGGGCGCTGAGGGTGTCGGCGTTTCGGAGCACGTCGGCCGCGGGGGCTGCAGGGGCCGTTGCAGTGACCGCCGCAGAAACCTCAACGTCCGCCGGCGCCCGCCGGTGGAGCGCCGCAATCAGCCCAGCGCGCGCCGCGGACAGCGCCGTGAGCGCGGCCTCGATCTCGCCCTTGCCGCGAACGCGCATGGCCTTCGCCGTCTCGATCTCGGCCAGTTGCGCCGCCAGCGTGGCCACTTCGCCCTGCAGCGCCGGGGTCAGCGACGCGATCGTCGCCGTCGCCCGCGCCGCGCCGATCGGGCCGCGCGGATGCAGCGACTGAACCTCCGCCCGCGCGCGGCCGAGCGCCTGGAGCGCGGCGAGCAGCCGGGCGATCTCGACCCGACGCGCCTGCAGGTCGGACGTCAGGTCGTCTTCGCGCGCGCCGGCGCCGCGAACGGCGTCGCGCGATTCCGCGAGCGCCGCCTCGAAACCGGTCATCGCGGCCGCGAGCGCCGCGACGCCGTCATCCGTGACCGCCGCCGTCTGAAGCGTTGCCGTCTCCAGCGCCGCGAGCGCCGCGGCCATGCTGGCGGCGGCGTCATCGAGCGGGACCAACGATCCGGCCGCCCAGCCGGGCGCCGCGAGCGCGAGCGCGACGATCCATCCCGCGAGGCGCGTCATGCGCCCGCGATCAGGCTGCGCCCGGTCATCTCGGGCGGGGCTGCGAGCCCCAGCAGATGAAGCAGGGTCGGCGCGAGGTCGGCGAGGCGTCCGCCGTCGCGAAGCCGCGCGCCTTCGGGGCCGCCGACGAGAACGACAGGCACCGGGTTCAGCGTGTGGGCGGTGTGGGGTTCGCCGGTGATCGGGTCGACCATGACCTCGCAATTGCCGTGGTCGGCGGTGACGATCATCGCGCCGCCGACGTCGCGCAGCGCCGCGAGCGTGGCGCCCAAGTCGGCGTCCACCGCCTCGACCGCCATGATCGCCGCACCCAGATCGCCAGTATGGCCGACCATGTCGGGGTTGGCGAAGTTGACGATGATCAGGTCGTAATCCTGCGAGCGGGTCGCATCGACCAGAAGCCTGGTGACGTCGGCCGCCGACATCTCGGGCGCGAGGTCATAGGTGCGCACCTTCGGGCTCGGGGCCATGCGGCGCGTCTCGCCCGGCGCGGGCGTCTCGACCCCGCCGTTGAAGAAGAACGTGACATGCGGATACTTTTCGGTCTCCGCCACACGAAATTGCGTCAAGCCATGCGCCGAGACCCATGCCCCCAGCGGGTTGACGATCTCGGCTGAGGGAAACAGCGCCGGCATCAGCGTGTTCAGGCGGTCGGAGTACTCGACCATGCCGAGCACCGCCGCCCAGTCGCGGCGCGCGACGACAAAGCCCTCGAAGGCGGAGTCGACCAGCGCTCCGAGGATCTCGCGCGCGCGATCGGCGCGGAAATTTGCGAAGAACAGGCCGTCGCCGTCGCGTGCGCCCGTATAGTCGCCGATCGCCGTCGGAGTGACGAATTCATCGGTTTCGCCGCGGTCGTAGGCGGCGGCGAGGGCTTGCGCGGCCGTCGCGGCGCGCGGACCCGTCGCGCTCAGGATCACCTCGGCCGCCTTCTCGACCCGGTCCCAGCGCCTGTCGCGGTCCATCGCGAAGAACCGGCCCGACACGGTCGCGATCCGCGCACCTGTCGGCAGCGCGGCCGCGAGTTCGGCGAGCTGCGGGCCGGCCGACCGCGGCGGCACGTCGCGCCCGTCGAGAAAGGCGTGGACCTCGACCGGCACGCCCGCGGCGGCGATCGCCGTGGCCGCCGCCGCGATATGGCGCTGATGGGCATGGACTCCGCCCGGCGACGCGAGGCCCGCCAGATGCGCGGCGCCCCCCGAGACCGCGAGCGCCGCGGTGAACGCCTGGAGCGCCGGGCTCGCGACGAACTCGCCGCTCGCGATGGCCTTGTCGATGCGCGGCAGATCCATCCAGACAATCCGGCCCGCGCCGATGTTCATGTGCCCGACCTCGGAATTGCCCATCTGGCCCTCGGGCAGGCCGACGTCGGGACCATGGGCGGCGAGGGTCGAATGCGGGCATTCTGCCCAGATCCGGTCGAAGTTCGGCGTATCGGCCAGCGCCACGGCGTTCGCTTGCGCCTCGGTCCGGTATCCCCAGCCGTCGAGGATGCAGAGCACCACGGGCTTGGCGGTCATGATGCTCAGGGTTCTCCGGGCTGTCTCGCCCCGCATCGATAACCGCTGAACGCGCGGTTGCCAATGCGGACGTGACGCCCGCGGTTAGCCGGACCCGACGATGCGACCCGCGCCGAGGCGCAGCGTGCGGTCCATGCGGGCGGCGAGGTCCGGGTTGTGCGTGGCGATCAGCGCGGACATGCCGGTTTCGCGCACCAGCCGCAGCAGCGTGTCGAAGACCTGGCCGGCGGTCTCGGGATCGAGGTTGCCGGTCGGCTCGTCGGCGAGCAGCAGGCGCGGGCGATTGGCGAGCGCGCGGCAGAACGCGACGCGCTGCTGTTCGCCGCCCGACAGCTCGGCGGGGCGATGCGTCTCGCGGGCGGCGAGGCCGACGCTCGCGAGCAGCGCCCGCGCGCGGGTCTCGGCCAGCGCGCGGGCGAGCCCCGCGGCGCGCTGCGGCAGCGCGATGTTCTCGAGCGCCGAGAACTCCGGGAGCAGGTGGTGGAACTGGTAGACGAAGCCGATGGTCTCTCGCCGGAGCCTGGTGCGGGCGGCGTCGTCGAGCGCCTCCGCGCGCTGGTCGAGGATGGTCACGGCCCCCGCGCTCGGCGTGTCGAGCAACCCGGCGATGTGGAGCAGCGTCGACTTGCCCGCACCCGATGGCGCCACCAGTGCGACGACTTCGCCCGCCGCCAGCGACAGGCTCGCGCCGTCGAGCACGACCACCTCGCCGGGCGCGCCGGGGTTGTAGACCTTGCGCACGGCTTGAAGCCGCAGCGTGTCACTCATACCGCAGCGCCTCGACCGGGTTCAGCCGGGCGGCGTTGCGCGCCGGGATAAGCGTGATGACGAACGACAGCCCGAGCGCCATCGCCGTCACCGCGAGAACGTCGCCGGGGCGAAGGCGCGCGGGGATCTCGGTCAGAAAGCGCACTTCGGGGTTCCACACCGACCCGCCGGAGATCCATTCGACCAGCGCCTGGATGTCCTGGATGAAATAGGCGAACAGGCACCCGAGGATGACCCCGAGCAGCGTTCCGGTCATGCCGATGCCGGCGCCGCACAGAAAGAACACCCGCATGATCGATCCGCGCGTCAGGCCCATCGTGCGCAGGATGCCGATGTCGCGGCCCTTGTTCTTGACCAGCATCACGAGGCCCGAGATGATGTTGAGCGCTGCGATCAGCACGACGAGGCTGAGGATGATGAACATCACGCGCCGCTCGACGTCGAGCGCGGACAGGAACGCGCCCGAGGCGTTGCGCCAGGTCCAGACGAGCGCGCGCGGCCCGGCCGCCTCGAAGATCGGCAGCGTCAGGTCATCGACGTGGGCGGGATCGGCCACGAATATCTCGATCTCGTCGGCGACGCTCTCGCGGTTGAAATAGCTCTGGGCTTCGGCGAACGGCATGTAGAGCCGGGTGCGGTCGATGTCGAAGCGCCCAACCCCGAAGATGAAGACGACCTCATAGTCGTTGATGCGCGGTTGCGTGCCGAACGGCGTATCGAGGCCGTCGGGCGAGATCAGCGTGACGATGTCGCCGATGGTCAGGCCGAGGTCGCGCGCGACGCCCGAACCGATGGCGACGCCTTCGTCGAGCCGCGCAAGATCGCCCACGGCGGTTTCGGGCCTCGCGATCAGCGGCACTTGTGCGAGATCCTCGACGCGCGCGCCGAACACCTCGACGCCGATGTTGCGGCCCTGCGCGGTCGCCATGACCTGGCCCTTGACCAGCGGCGCGGCATGGGTGACGCCCGGCACGGCGGCGATGCGCGCGCTCATCGCGTCATAATCGACGATCGCGCGGGCGCCGGCGTCGTCGGGCGACAGATAGACCGAGACATGGGCGTTGGCGCCGAGGATGCGGTCGGTGAACTCCTCGCGAAAGCCGATCATCACCGCCTGTACGACGATCAGCGTCGCGACGCCGAGCATGACCCCGATCAGCGCGTACCACGCGATGACCGAGATCCCGCCGTCCTTGCGGCGCGCACGCAGGTAGCGCCAGGCGATCTGCCATTCGAAGGCGGCGAAGGGGGGAGGGACGGCGGGCACGTGTGGAAACCTCGGCTGCGGCATCCGGCCGGACCCTGTTGAGGATGCGCGGCAAGGTCAAGCGCAAAGCCCGGCCGCCGCGGTAAACGCTTCGTTGACCAAAGCGCCTCCCTGCCGCCCCGGCATTCATGCTTCCGCAACGGATTTCGCGCAGCTTGCGGGCTGGCGCCGCGATACCGGCGCGACCGACGCGAGGCGCGCCATGACGACCGGAGCCGATCCACAGACCGAAGGCGCGGGGCGCAGCCGGATCGAGGCGGCGTTCGATCTCCTTCCCGATGCGCTGATCGTGTTCGACGCCGCAGGGCGCCTTTCGGGGTGCAACCGGGCTGCGCGGCGCAGTCTCGGCGTCGCCGACGACGCAGCGACGCCTGATCTCGGCGGCCTGCTCGCGGCCGCGCCGGGCCTCGCCCCCGAGGATCGGGCCGAGCTCGCGCGTGCGTTCGAAGTAGCGGCGTCGGGAGGCGGCGGCGAAGCGATAGTGCGCTGCGCCTCGGGCCAGATCTTCACGCTCGTCGGCCACGGGTTCGGAGACGGCTGGACGGTGGCGCTCGCCACGGAGCCGACCCGGCCCCGGTCCGCAACCTTGCATGGCGAGATCGACGCGCTCACGGGTCTGATGAACCGCGCGGCGTTCCGCGAGAGCATCTCCGACGCCGAGATCGAGATGCGGTCGCGCGCCGCGGCCACGGCGCTGCTTTATCTCGATCTCGACCGCTTCAAGCAGGTCAACGACACGCTCGGCCACGCGATCGGCGACACGCTGCTGGCGCGCGCCGCCGAGCGGATGCGCAAGGCGCTGCGCAGCGACGACACGCTCGGCCGGCTCGGCGGGGACGAGTTCGGCGTGATCACGCGCACCGCCTCGCGCGAAGCGGTCGAGGCGCTCGCGGCCCGGCTGATCGACTTCGTCAGCCGGCCCTATCTGATCGACGGGCACCTCATCACCGTTGGCGTCAGCGTCGGAGCCGCGTTCATGCCGGCCGACGCCGCGAAGGCCGACGACCTCGCGCGCTGCGCCGACCTCGCGCTCTACAGCGCCAAGGACGACGGGCGCGGCACGCTGCGCTTCTTCCGCCCGGCGATGTCCGAGCAGGCGGCGGCGCGAAGGCTCCTCGAGATCGACCTGCGCAAGGCGATGGTCCTCGGCGAGTTCGAGCTGCACTATCAGCCGCAGATGCCGGCAGACGGCGGCGAGGTCGTCGGCTTCGAGGCATTGCTGCGGTGGAACCACCCGACCCGCGGCCGGGTGTCGCCGGCCGACTTCATCCCGGTCGCCGAGGAGACCGGCCAGATCGTCGCGATCGGCGAGTGGGTGCTGCGGACCGCCGCAGCCGAGGCGGCGACCTGGCCCGAGCGCGTCGCCATCGCGGTCAACGTGTCGCCGATACAGTTCCGCAGCAACCGCCTTGTCGAGACGGTGGCGGCGGTGCTGGAGCGCACCGGACTAGCGCCGCACCGGCTGGAGATCGAAATCACCGAAGGCGTCCTTCTCCACGACGAGCAGACCAATCTTGCAACCCTCGCTCGAATTCACGCTATGGGCGTCCGCGTGGCCATCGACGATTTCGGAACCGGCTACGCCTCGCTCGCCTATCTCCAGCGCTTCCCGTTCGACAAGATCAAGATCGACCAGAGCTTCGTGCGCGAGATGATGAGCAGCGCGGACAGCGACGCCATCGTCGGCTCCATCGTCTCGCTCGGACGGAAGCTGGGCATGACCACGATCGCCGAGGGTGTCGAGACGGCCGAGCAGCTGAGGCGGATCCGGTCGCACGGCTGCGCCGAGGTTCAGGGCTACCTCACCGGCAGGCCCATGTCGCAGCAAGACGTGCGCGACCTGCTCAATCCGGAACGCGGGCGCGACGCCCGCCGCGCAACCTGAGAGAAAGCCGCCATGTCACCGACAATCTACCGCCTCTCCTATTGCAGCCGCAACGCCGTTCTGCCGGGCGTGGACTTCGCCGCGGAGATGCGGCGCATCCTCGACGTCTCGCGCCGCAACAACCCGCGCCTCGGGGTCACAGGCGCGCTCCTCTTCAACCACGACTACTTCGGGCAGGTGCTCGAAGGCGACCGCGCCGTCCTGGAGACGCTGTTCGAGACCATCCAGAACGACGAGCGCCATTGCGAATGCATCGCTCT
>JBBRUZ010000077.1:0-14156 GCA_038247355.1 Rhodobacterales bacterium | reverse complement strand
GGATCAGCGGCTTGCGAAAGCTTCGGTGGAGCTGGCGGCGCAGGATGTGGAAGTAGTTCGACGGCGTCGTACAGTTCGCGACGATCCAGTTGTCGCCCGCGCACATCTGCAGGAACCGCTCCAACCGAGCGGACGAATGCTCCGGACCCTGGCCCTCGTAGCCGTGCGGCAGCAGCAAGACGAGGCCGCTCATCCGAAGCCATTTCGACTCGCCTGAGCTGATGAACTGGTCGATCATGATCTGCGCGCCGTTGGCGAAGTCGCCGAACTGCGCCTCCCAGAGCACCAGCGCGTTCGGCTCGGACAGGCTGAAGCCGTATTCGTAGCCGAGCACCGCGTATTCCGACAGCATCGAGTCGACGACCTCGTAACCGGCCTGGCCCGTCGCTATGTGGTTGAGCGGCAGGTAACGCTCCTCGGTCTCCTGGTCGATGATCCCGGAATGGCGCTGGCTGAAGGTCCCGCGCATCACGTCTTGGCCCGACAGCCGCACCGGATAGCCCTCGACCAGCAGCGTGCCGAACGCCAGCGCCTCGGCCGTCGCCCAGTCGATGCCGGTCCCCGTGTCGATCATCGCGCGCTTTGCGTCGAGCATCCGCAGCGCGGTCTTGTGCGCCTTGAAGCCCTCGGGTAATCGCGTCAACGCCGCGCCCACCGATCGCAGCTTGCCGATATCGACGGCGGTCTCGCCGCGCTGGTACTTGCTGTCGGTCTTGCCCAGGCCCGACCAGCGTCCGTCGAGCCAGTCGGCCTTGTTCGGGCGGTAGTCCTTGCCGGCTTCGAACTCCTGGTTGAGGAAAGCCTGGAACGCCGCCTTCATGTCCTCGATCTCGCCTTCTGGCATCAGACCGTCGCGCACCAGCCTTTCGGTATAGAGCTGGAGCGTGGTCTTGTGGCCCTTGATCGCTTTGTACATCAACGGCTGGGTGAACATGGGCTCGTCGCCCTCGTTGTGCCCGAACCGACGATAGCAGAAGATGTCGAGCACGACATCCTTGTTGAACATCTGCCGGAACTCGATTGCGACGCGCGCCGCGTGGACGACCGCTTCCGGGTCGTCGCCGTTAACGTGAAAGATCGGCGCCTCGACCATAAGCGCGATGTCGGTGGGGTAGGGCGAGGAGCGGGAATACATCGGCGCGGTGGTGAAGCCGATCTGGTTGTTGACGACGATATGGATCGTGCCACCGGTGCGGTGCCCCTTGAGGCCGGACAGGCCGAAGCATTCCGCCACCACGCCCTGGCCGGCAAAGGCCGCGTCGCCGTGCAGCAGGATGGGCAGAACCCTGGTGCGATCGACGTCGCCGATCTGCTCCTGCTTGGCACGGACCTTGCCGAGCACAACCGGGTTCACCGCCTCGAGATGGCTCGGGTTGGCGGTCAGGCTCAAGTGCACGGTGTTCCCGTCGAACTCCCGGTCCGACGAGGCGCCGAGATGGTACTTCACGTCGCCCGAGCCCTCGACCTCCTCGGGCTTGAAGCTGCCGCCCTGGAACTCGTTGAAGATCGCGCGGTAGGGTTTGCCCATGACGTTCGCGAGTACGGACAGCCGGCCGCGATGCGGCATTCCGATGACGATGTCCTCGACCCCGAGCGCGCCGCCGCGCTTGATGATCTGCTCCATCGCCGGGATAAGGCTCTCGCCGCCGTCGAGGCCGAAGCGCTTCGTGCCGGTGTACTTGACCTGAAGGAACTTCTCGAACCCCTCCGCCTCCACGAGCTTGTTGAGGATCGCGCGGCGCCCCCGCTGCGTGAAGCTGATCTCCTTGCCGTAACCCTCGATCCGCTCCTTCAGCCAGGCCGCCTGCACGGGGTCCGAGATATGCATGTACTGGAGCGCGAACGTCCCGCAATAGGTCCGCTTCAGGATCTGCAGGATCTGGCGCATGTTGCCGGTCTGCAGCCCCAGCACGTTGTCGAGAAAGATCGGACGGTCCATGTCGGCGGCGGTGAAGCCGTAAGTCTCGGGCTTCAGTTCGGGATGCGTAACCGGCTCGGCCAGTCGCAGCGGATCGAGATCGGCGGCGAGATTGCCGCGGATGCGATAGGCGCGGATGATCATCAACGCCCGCAGGCTGTCGAGCACCGCTTGCTGGACCTGGGTCTCGGAAATCGAGAAGCCCTTCTCGGCCGCCTTGGCCTTGACCTTCTCGCCGACCCCTGCGGCCGGATCAGGCCCCCATTGTCCGTCAAGCGCCGCCGTCAGCTCGTCGCTCGGCGTGGGGGGCCAGTCCGTCCGCGCCCAGCTCGGCCCATGCGCCGCCCGCGCCGCGTCCGCGCTCGTCTCGCCCAAGCCTGCGAAGTATGCGTGCCAGCTCGCGTCCACGCTGCCCGGATCGTCCGCAAAGCGCGCCTGCAACGCCTCGATGAAATCCGCGTTGTGACCCTGGAGAAAGGACTGCGAGTGAAAGACGGCGTTCTGTGACTGTTCGGTCATGTCTGAACCTGCGGGTTGAGCGCTGATGGCGCGGGTGCGGCCTCGCCGGGCCAGTCGGGACAACCGAATCGCTCGAAGACCCAGGCGGCGTCTGTCCGGACCTTGGCGATCGTGGCTTCGTCATAGTAGTCGGCGACCGAGCGCTTGCGCCGCCCCGACATATCCTTGGTCTGCGCAAGCAACACCGGTGCAGCCTCCGGCGCGACCTCGCGGGCGACCTCCGATAAGCCCTCGGCGAGGCGCTCGAACCGGATCACGCGGTCGACGACGAACCGGCCGTCGACATGGACGACCCGGTAGTCGGAGTTGTTCGACTTCGTGAGGATAGTTTCCGCGAAGCGTCGGCGGGTCTCGTCAAAATCCTTTGCCTCGGGAGCCCCTCTGACCGTCAGAGCGTGGTGGTATTTTGACACCGCGACGTCGAACGGATTGCGCACGGTTGTGATCTTCAGGTACTGCGCCCGGCGTTCCTCGCCGAGCGCCCTGTGCTTCATGTGATTGGACCAGTCGATGAAACCGAGGTACCGCTTCGTACGCCACGGCTTGGTCATCCGCCGCCCGACGATCCCATATTTGGTGCTGATAGTTGGCGTTTTTTCGGTAACGACCGGGCTGGGCGGCCGGCAAAACGGCTCGAAAGTGATCTCGACAGTCGTCCCAGCTGTCTTCTGTATCTTCAGGAAGATGAACTTATGGGTATGACTGACCATGACCATTTACCGTTCCTTCAACTACCACCGCGCCGGGTCCGAACACTGGCCGACCCGTCGGCGACTTTGGCGCGCGCCTCCGAACGCTCATCCCTGCCTTCCCGCCCTGGATGGAGGCCGCACTCGATGCAGAGCGACCCCCGCGGCGTTTAACATGCGGCGCAACCGCCGCTCCACGCGCCGCCGTGTAAGCGACGGGCCGTTGCGCGTCTCCTCCGCCGCAGGCGCTCTGCGCCCGACCGGCGTTATCACGCCATGGCCATCTGAAACCCCTCGGCACGTTGCCGAGCCGTTCGAAATCCTGCCCGAAATAGGCGGTGATCCCGGGCAGCATCCCGGCCGGGGACGGCCGAGGCCCATATAACGCCGAGTACGCCCGCACCGTGGATTGCTTGCGCTCAGACGACACATTCCCTGCGGTGTCGCCTGCGAGGACATCCAGATAAGGGATGGCGCGGTCTAGGCTGTCCTCAAGCCGAAATGTCGTTGCATCCGCTGGAAAGGGGTCGGTATGTGCCTGTAAATGCTTGTCGAGATAGAATGGATCGACTGCAGCCTCCTTGACGCTATCCTCGAACCACTCTTCCGTCGACATCCCCACCGGAATGGAGCGCAGAATCACGGACTGGAAATTTGACTCGCAAACCAGCCACTTCACTAGGTCGCGTATTATCGCCAATACTTTGCCCAGCCACTCCCGGCGGAACAACGCCGAAAAGGCGTCCATGGTCTCGTTCTTTGGCGATGTTTCGGTCCAGCGCTTGTTTGTCTCCACCATGTTGCGCTTGGATTCATGTAATGAACCGCGCTTGAAACGAAGGAAGAGATGGCGCACGACCGACGTGCCGCCGCATTTCGGCACATGGGCGTAGTAGTGGAGTTTTCCGCCCGCCTGAAAGATCGGCATCTGCTCGTCAATCCCTTCCCAACGCCCGCAACACCGCCCGCCCGAGACCCGCCGGGCTGTCCGCCACCACGATCCCCGCCGATTTCATCGCCTCGATCTTGCTTTCCGCGTCGCCCTTGCCGCCGGCGACGATGGCGCCGGCATGGCCCATCCGCCGACCCTTCGGCGCTGTGCGGCCGGCGATGAACCCCGCCATCGGCTTCGCGCGGCCGCGTTTGGCCTCGTCCTTGACGAACTGCGCCGCCTCTTCCTCCGCCGCGCCGCCGATCACGCCGATCATGATGATCGACTCCGTCTCCGGGTCCGCCAGCAGCCATCCGATCACGTCGATATGCTCGGTCCCCTTGATCGGATCGCCGCCGATCCCGATGCAGGTCGACTGACCGAGCCCCGCCGCCGTCGTCTGCCCGACCGCCTCGTAGGTAAGCGTGCCGGACCGGGACACGACGCCCACCGAGCCGCGCTTGTGGATATGCCCGGGCATGATCCCGATCTTGCAGGCGTCCGGCGTGATGACGCCCGGACAGTTCGGCCCGATCAGGATCGACTGCGAGCCCATCAGCGCGCGCTTCACCTTCATCATGTCGAGCACCGGGATGCCCTCGGTGATGCACACGATCAGCTCCATCTCCGCGTCGATCGCCTCGAGGATCGCGTCGGCTGCGAACGGCGGCGGCACGTAGATCGCGGTGGCGTTCGCCCCCGTCCGCTCCTTCGCCTCGGCCACCGTATTGAAGATCGGCAAGCCGATATGGGTTCCGCCGCCCTTGCCGGGAGTGACGCCGCCGACCATCTGCGTCCCGTAGGCGATGGCCTGTTCGGAGTGGAATGTGCCTTGGGAGCCGGTGAGGCCCTGGCAGATCACCTTGGTGTTTTCGTCAACGAGAATAGACACTTAGTGGCTCCTCTTCATTCGCTCGCTCTAGAGGGAGCGTTAAGTACGCCCAAGCCATGCCTCGAGTATCGATCAGACGCGCGGCAGACCTATCAGTCTTCGCCAGCAAACCCGCAAACTGAATATTATTGCAGTCCCTATATATAATCCTCTCGGACGGAAGCTGCCACACGCGCAATTCAATGGCGGGAATCAGTGCGTTTGCCGCAGATCGAAGACTTTCTTCGATAATACCAGATTTTCCGAAATTCTGCGTTGTGCAATGTGATTGTTCAATCTCGCGATCCAATCTTTCAGCATCAAGAATTCTTCTTGCGTGTACTGCAAATACGACCGCTTCATGCATTATTTCTTCAATTATCAGCGAGCTGATTTTTGCATCTGGCCAAACCGCGTCCGCAAAGGTAATGAGACGCATGGCGCTTCGTTCTGCCAAGCGTCTTGCCTGATTGTGAACGGCCGCATCCAAAACATCACCCCTTCACGGCTTTGACGATCTTTTCAGCGGCGTCGGCGAGGTCGTCGGCGGTGATCACGGCGAGGCCGCTTTCGTTGAGGATCTTCTTCCCCAGCTCGACGTTCGTGCCCTCCAGCCGGACCACCAGCGGCACCGTCAGCCCGACCTCCTTCACCGCCGCGATCACGCCCTCCGCGATCACGTCGCAGCGCATGATGCCGCCGAAGATGTTGACGAGGATGCCTTTCACCTGCGGGTCGGAGGTGATGATCTTGAATGCCTCCGTCACCTTCTCGGTCGTGGCCCCGCCGCCGACGTCGAGAAAGTTCGCGGGCTCGGAGCCGTAGAGCTTTATGATGTCCATCGTCGCCATGGCGAGGCCGGCGCCGTTGACCATGCAGCCGATTTCGCCATCCAGCGCGATGTAGTTGAGGTCGAACTTCGACGCCGCCAGCTCCTTCGGGTCCTCCTCGGTCTCGTCGCGCAGCGCCATGATGTCGGGCTGGCGATACATCGCGTTGCCGTCGAAGCTCATCTTCGCGTCGAGGCATTTCAGTTCGCCGGCGGTCGTCACGATCAGCGGGTTGATCTCCAGCATCTCGCAATCCTTCTCGGTGAACAGCCGGTAGAGCCGGTTGATCAGGTCGACGCACTGCCTGATCTGCTTGCCGTCGAGCCCCAGCGCGAAGGCGACGCGCCGGCCGTGGAACGCCTGGATGCCGCTCGCAGGGTCGACCGAGAAACTCAGGATTTTTTCGGGCGTGTGCGCCGCGACCTCCTCGATGTCCATGCCGCCCTCGGTCGAGCAGACGAACGAGATTCGGCTCGATCCGCGGTCGATCAGCAGCGCAAGATACAACTCCCGCGCGATCCCGGCGCCGTCCTCGATATAGATGCGGTTGACCACCTTGCCCGCCGGGCCGGTCTGATGCGTGACCAGCGTGCGGCCCAGCATCTTCTGCGCCTCCTCCGCCGCCTCGGAAACCGATTTGGTGATCCGCACGCCGCCCTTGTCTCCGGCGGTCGCCTCCTTGAATCGCCCCTTGCCACGGCCGCCGGCATGGATCTGCGCCTTGACCACCCAGACCGGACCGCCGAGTTCGCCTGCCGCGGTTTTGGCCTCGTCGCTCTTTAGCACGGCCCGCCCGTCGGACACGGGCGCCCCATACTGCTTCAGCAGCTGTTTTGCTTGATACTCATGGATGTTCATCTGCCGTCCTCTCGACCGGAGCTGGGCCCGGGCACGTGCGCCTCTCGCCTTCTATGACTGCGGCAACAGCGTTTCAAATGAAATGCGTGCAACAGCGCGGTTCCTGCGGAAAAAGACTTGTCTTGTGATCACACCATTTTTTACCGTGATCACAACAGTCCGCTCCTGCCGCCGCAGAGTGAAACTGTCCCAACGGCGCGACTCTGTCCCCACCAGTGGGCAAAACTAGCCCAGTCAGAATTGGGGCGCGGGCTGCGATGTTGACATGCTCTCGCCCGTTGCCTTATCGACACCGAGTGATTTTCCCTGCGCGCGGAGGTTGATTTTTGCCACTGGCTTTCATCAATGGTGTGATTGTGTATTTTGCGCATGTGCCCAAGACCGGCGGTTCGAGTATCGAAGCCTACCTGCGATCAAAAGGCCGGGTCGGGCTGCTTCAGAAAGAGACGTTGGGTTGGTCGCGCTGCACCGCACAACATATCGAGCGCCGCATCTACGCCGAGCTGATGCTGGACACCTTCGCCGATACGGGTTTCGCGGTTGTGCGCGACCCACTAGAACGGCTCAAGAGTGAGTACAGGTATCGGGTCGACTTGAGCGGCGGGAAAAGGAACGGCGACGCGACCTCAGCGAGGCGCAAATTGCGCCGCATTTTGAAGACAATGGTCTTTCGGACAGGCTGCGGCGTCCCAGCGGGAGTTTTGACTTTTGAGGAATGGGTGTCGCAAGTCTTCGCAGCCTACCCGCAAAACAACTACATCAACGACAATCACATCCGGCCACAATCGGAATTCATCGATCCGGCTCACAAGCTGTTTCGTTTCGAGGACGGCCTTGACGCGGTCTTCGACTGGATTGATGCGACCACGAACACCGTTCAGATGCGACGCGATCATCACGTCAAGAAATCGAGCGAGCGGGGGTTTCCGGTTTCTCCGGAAACCATGCGCATGATCGAGGATTTCTACAAGGATGACTATGACGTGATCGGCGCACTCGACAGACCGCAGCCCGAAAGCCGCTTGGTCTCCGGAGCGCCTTGAAACCGACGGCTCGTGCCCGCCAGCCACCTCTCGCAGCGACGGCACCTGCAATCGGCGCTTCGAAGCCCGCGCTTCACGATCGACCGCCTGCGTCAGGCGAGGGCCGCGTTGATCTCCTTGCAGGCGTCGACCAGCCCCTTAACCGCTTCGACCGACTTGTCGAACATCGCTTTCTCGGTCTTGTTCAGCGATATTTCGACGATCCGTTCGATCCCGCCGGCCCCGATCACCGCCGGCACCCCGACATATGCGCCGCGCAATCCGTACTCTCCTTCGAGGTTGGCGGCGCAGGGCAGCACCCGCTTCTGGTCTTTCAGATACGCCTCCGCCATTTCGATCGCACTCGCCGCCGGTGCATAGAACGCCGAGCCAGTTTTCAGCAGGCCCACGATCTCCGCCCCGCCGTCGCGCGTACGCTGGACGATCGCGTCGAGCTTTTCCTGCGTGGTCCAGCCCATCGCCACCAGATCGGGCAGCGGGATGCCCGCCACCGTCGAGTACCGCGTCAGCGGCACCATCGTGTCGCCGTGACCACCGAGCACGAACGCCGTCACGTCCTTTACCGAAACGTCGAATTCCTCCGCAAGAAAATGCCGGAAACGCGCGCTGTCGAGCACGCCCGCCATGCCGCAAACCATGTGATGCGGCAGTCCCGAGAACTCGCGTAACGCCCAGACCATCGCGTCGAGCGGATTTGTGATGCAGATCACGAAAGCGCCGGGCGCGTGCGCGGCGATACCGTCGCCGACGGATTTCATCACCTTGAGATTGATCCCGAGCAGGTCGTCGCGACTCATCCCGGGCTTGCGCGCGATCCCCGCAGTGACGATGCAGACGTCCGCCCCGGCGATCGCCGCATAGTCGTTCGCGCCCTGAATCTTCGCATCGAACTTGTCGACTGGGGCGCTTTCGGCGATGTCCAGCGCCTTGCCCTGAGGAGTGCCTTCGGCGATGTCGAAGAGGATGACGTCGCCAAGTTCCTTCATTGCGGCGAGATGAGCCAGCGTGCCCCCGATCTGCCCCGCGCCGATCAACGCGATCTTCGGTCTTGCCATTTGCCCATCTCTCCCATTGAGGTTCTGAACGGCGCATTGGCTAGCTGTTGGCGGCGCATAAAGCAAGCCGGAACGGGCAGGACCGGCCGCAGGGCCGAACTGGCGGACCAAGAATGGATTTCAGCCTTGTCTTTTTTGCCGCCGCGGTTCCGGCGGTGCTGCTCGCCGGCGTCTCAAAGGGCGGCTTCGAGACGGCGGGCGGCATCGCGGCGGCGCCACTGCTCGCGCTGGTTATCGATCCGCGCCTCGCCGTCGGCCTGATGCTGCCGCTGCTGATGCTGATGGACGTGGCGTCGTTGCGGGCCTACTGGCGACGCTGGAGCTGGCCCGAGGCGCGAACCCTGATGACCGGCGCGATCCCGGGTGTCGCCGTCGGCTGGGCGCTTTTCGGCGCGATCAGTGCGGACGGCGTGCGGTTGATGATCGGCCTGCTCGCAGTGGGCTTCGTCGCCTACAATCTCGCGCGCCGCGTCGGGCTGTTAGGGATCGCACGGTCCCAACCTCTGGGCGCGGGACTGCTCTGGGGTTCTCTCGCGGGCTTCACCAGCTTCGTCGGTCACGCGGGTGGTCCACCTGCGGCATTCTACCTTCTGGGTCGTCGCCTCGAGAAGACGCCGTTCCAGGCGACGAGCGTACTGACGTTCTGGTGGATCAACCTGATCAAGTTTCCGCTCTACGTGGCATTGGGCATGTTCTCCGCCGACACCGCGTGGGCGACGGCGATGCTCGCGCCGGTCGGAATTATAGGGGTCGCGGTTGGGGTCTGGGCGCACAGGCGCGTCAGCGAAATTTGGTTTTTTGGCATAACCTACACCCTCCTGCTTGTGACCGGCGTCAAGCTGATCGTCGACGCTCTGCGATAGGGCCCGGCCGGGCCGGCATGTCCGATGCGCCGACAGGGAAATCAACGCAATGCGGCAGGACAGGCCGGCGCAGAGCGTCGTGGCGTCAGGCGTCCTTGCCGGGCTTGACGAGCGGCGCGGCACCGCTTTCCCACATCTGACCCGCTGCGATCATGCAGGCGGTGCCGGTCGGGTCGGTGACGAGGATAGTCCAGGTTCCGGTCTCTTTGGATGCATATACTTCCAGCACGCCGCTGTTTGATTGCATCCCGATCGATTGCAATGTCTCGCCATATTTCTCGGCCAGCCGTTCGATGACCTTGTCGCGCTCGGCGCAGGGCTGCTCCTGAGCATGGATCGCCGAGGCGGCAAGAAAGAGACCGAAAGTCAAAACGGCGCGCAGGAGGGGCATGGTGCGGGTCATCGGAGGGGCGTCCTATCCTTGATGGCGGGAGACGCGTCCGGGTCGTTGATCCGGGGCCTTGCGGCCGGCCTCCGCAGGGCTGCGGTCTACTCGCCGGGTTCCGGGCGCCCACCTCGCTTCCGCCGTTGTCCCGAACTGCGGATCAACATCCCCCGGATTGACCAACGCTTGGTTAACGAAACGCGCGATCCGCGTCCCGGTTCCGCAACGCATCTCCAGCCGCTCACTTCGGACTTGTGTTTGCGCCGCTCTCGGTTAGGCTGTTGCAGTGCAGCAAGAACGCTCGACCGCTGCAGCGCGGCAAGGACGGTGACCCATGGAGCACGGCGCGCAACCCTATCGCTCGGTACTCTACATGCCGGGGTCCAAGCCTCGGGCGCTGGAGAAGGCCCGGAGCTTGCCCGCGGACGCGTTCATCCTCGACCTCGAGGACGCGGTCCTTCCCAGCGAAAAACCACGCGCCCGGGGCCTCGTCGCCGACGCGATCCGCTCTGGCGGCTGTCGCGGACGCAAGCTCGTCGTCCGGATCAACGCGCTCGACACCGAATGGGGCGCGGATGACCTCGCCGCGATCGCGCCGACCGGGCCCGACGCGATCCTCCTGCCCAAGGTCGATCGACCGACCGACATCCTGCGCGCCGCCGATCTGCTGGCGTCTCATTCGACCCCCTCCGCGACGCGGCTGTGGGTCATGATCGAGACGCCGCGGGCGGTGCTCGACGCCGCCGCGATCGCCGCCGCGCATCCGAGGCTCGAAGGCCTCGTGATGGGCACGAATGACCTCATCAAGGATCTCGGCGCGCAGCAGGTCCCCGACCGCTTGCCGATCCAAACCAGCCTTGCACTTTGCGTCCTTTCGGCGCGCGCCGAAGGGCTTGTCGCGATCGACGGCGTCTATAATCGCTTTCAGGACCTCGTAGGTCTGCGCCGGCAGTGCCTGCAGGCGCGCGTCTTCGGCTTTGACGGCAAGACCCTGATCCATCCCGACCAGATCGTCGTCGCCAACGAGGTCTTCGCCCCCTCAAGCGATGATATAACGCTCGCCCAGGCGCAGCTCGTGGCCTTCGACGCCGCTCAGGCCCGCGGCGAGGGCGTCGCCGTCCTCAACGGTCGCATCGTCGAGAACTTGCACGTCGCGATGGCGCGTCGCATGCTGGCCCGCGCCGCCGCCATCGCTGCGCTCGAGACCGAGCCGGCGCCCACGCCGTCTGCGCTTCAGGGAGTCTCCAAATGAGTATGCTCGTTCTTGGTCTGCTGATCTGGAGCGGCGCCCATCTGTTCAAGGCCGCGGCGCCCGCCGCCCGCGCCGAGATCACCGGGCGTCTGGGGGCCGTGCCGTCCAAGGTCCTCTTCGCCGTCGTCATTTCGATCGGGCTGCTCGCACTGATCCTTGGCTACCGCGCAGCGCCTTTCGACGCGGTCTGGACGCCGCCAACGTGGACCGTGCATCTCAACAACCTTCTCATGATTGGCGCCGTCGCCGTCTACGGCATGAGCATGTCAAAGGGCCGAACCCGCGCCTGGCTTCGTCATCCGCAACTGACCGCCGTCGTGATCTGGGCCGTGGCGCACCTTCTCGTGAACGGCGATCTCGCCTCGCTGATCCTTTTCGGAGGACTCGGGCTATGGGCCATCGCCGACATGGCGCTGATCAACGCTCGTGACGGCGTCTGGGTGCGCCCCGAACCGGGACCAGCCAAGCGCGATCTCGTGCTCGTCGCGATCACGATCGTGCTTTTCGGTGTGATCACCGCAATCCACGCGTGGCTCGGCTATTGGCCGTTCCCGGGATGAAGCGATGGCTGGCCGCTGTTTTACCTCCGGCGAGGACACCGCGGCGTTACGCCACAACTCGAACGTGGCGCCCGGGATCGGGTGGTGGCGTTTCGGCCGGACGGTTGTGAGCGACCACGATAGACGTGGCCATGCGCGATCTGTCGGGCGATCATCGGAGTCGGCCCTGTCCGCGCATTGACCTGGAGATTGCCTCGATCCAACCGGCCACGGCGGTCGCCATGAGCCATTGCGAACGGAATCCATGCCAGATGTCGAAGACCGAAGCGGGAAATTTCTTTGAGGATTACAGCGTCGGCCAGCGATTGCGGCACGCCGTGCCGCGCACCGTCACCACCGGCGACCGCGCCCTTTACAACGCGCTTTATCCGACCCGTTTCGCGATCTATTCGTCGGACGAATTTGCGCGGGCCTGCGGATTGCCGCGTAGCCCGATCGAGGAACTTGCCGCGTTCCACATCGTATTCGGCAAGACCGTCCCCGACATCTCACTTAATGCGGTCGCCAACCTCGGCTACGCGGAGGCGCGCTTTCTCGCCCCGGTCTACCCCGGCGACACGCTGACAACGACGTCCGAAATCATCGGGTTGAAGGAGAACTCCAATCGGCGCTCCGGCGTCGTTTATGTCCGCTCCACGGGTGCGGACCAACGCGGCAAGGACGTCCTCACCTATGCGCGCTGGGTCATGGTCCGAAAACGCAGCGAGGACGCTGCAAGTTCAGCAACCGTCGTCCCGGACCTAGCGAAGTCCGTCGCGGCCACCGACCTCGCGATCCCGCCGGGCCTCGATTTTTCCGCCTACGACTTCGGCTTAGGGGGCGAGCCTCACCGCTGGGGGGACTATGCAATCGGCGAGCGGATCGACCACCTCGACCGGATGACCGTTCAGGAAGCCGAGCACATGATCATCACGCGGCTGTGGCAGAACACGTCGAAGGTGCATTTCGACCGGACCGCCCGGCCGGACGGCCGCCTGCTCATCTACGGCGGCCATGTCATCAGCCTAGCCCGCGCGGTGTCGTTTAACGGCCTCGCCAACGCCCAGATGATCGTCGCGATCAACGCCGGCTCCCACGCCAATCCGGCCTTCGCGGGCGACACCATCTCCGCCTGGTCCGAGGTGCTGGACACTGCCGACACCGCCGCGCCGGGCGTCGGCGCGTTGCGACTGCGGCTCGTGGCGATCCACGCTGGCGCACATGGATTCACGCTGAAGGGCTCTGACGACAAGTATCTCCCCCATGTGCTGCTCGACCTCGACTACTGGGCTCTGATCCCGAAATGATCATGAGCTCGAGAGGGTCGTTCTTCGTGATCACACGATTTCCGGCTGTGATCGCAAATCCGAAGAGGCTTGCATCGACAGCGATAACGGTGTTGAAAACAGTCGTCCATCGGAAGAGCCGCGGTGGTGTCCGACCGCTCGGGCACGGATCGGCTTCGGCTGAGGCGGTTCGCGGCACACTCGGACAGTTGCGGGATAGGGAGGCGTTCATGGCCGATGTGAACCGGGGCAATCGGCCCCTCTCTCCCCACCTGACGATCTACCGACCGCAGCTGACCTCGGTGCTGTCGATCCTTCACCGCGTCACCGGTTGCGCTCTCGCTCTCGGGGCGATCTTGACCGTCTGGTGGTTTCTCGCCGCGGCGACCGGGCCCGAGTATTTTGCGTTCGTCGACGGGGTCATGACCTCCTGGCTCGGAGGTCTGGTGCTGCTCGGTCTGCTCTTGGCGCTCTGGTTCCATTTCTGCAACGGCATCCGGCATCTGGTCTGGGACGCCGGCTATGGCTTCGATCTCGACATGGTTCAAAGGACCGGCATCGCCACCGGGATCGCCACCGCCGCCCTCACTGTGATCACGCTGATCGCCGCATTCTGGTAGGACCAGCATGGACTACAAAACCGACAAATCTCGCGTGCTTGGCCTCGGCTCCGCCAAGGACGGCACAGGTCATTGGTGGAGCCAGCGGATCACCTCGATCGCCTCGGCGCCGCTGACGATCCTTTTCGTGTTCCCTTTCGCCCAGAGCCTCGGCGCCGACTTTGAGGCGGTGCGCGCGACCTATTCCCAACCGTTCCACGCCATTGTCGCGATCTTGTTCATCGCCGTGACGTTTGCGCACCTTCAGCAGGGCTTGCAGGTGGTGATCGAGGACTATGTTCATGACAAGGCTTTGCGGACCGGAGCTGTGCTCGCCAACACGCTCCTGACCTGGGCTTTCGGTCTCGCCGGGGTTTTCGCCGTCGCCAAGATCGCCTTTTCCGTCTGACCGGAGAGAATGATGGCCGCCTATGACTTCATCGACCATACCTACGACGTCGTCGTGGTCGGCGCCGGCGGTTCAGGGCTCCGCGCCACCCTCGGTATGGCCGAAGCCG
>JBBRUZ010000076.1:0-14181 GCA_038247355.1 Rhodobacterales bacterium | reverse complement strand
CCGGCCGCGCCCTGCCCCGACTCCGAGTTCGCCGTGACGCCCGAAACATCCGCGCAAAAGATGTCGACCGACCGATCAGCTCCGTGATATAGTAATTTCGCCGCGTTTTGCGTGGCCATTACGAACTGGGGCAGGCGCTTATTCCAAAGCGATGCGATTCGTGTCGCATACGAACAGGCTCCGCAAGATTATTTTGACCTGTGCGCGCGTCGTGCGAATAGCGAAAGGATGGGGCGATGTCTGTTGTGTCAGGCGAGGCGTACGGGAGCCGGAGCGCGTCCGTCGATTCGGAGCAAAAGTCGACGTCCGGTGGCCTGTTGCTCAATCAATGGTTTCCCGCATTGCTGGCGCGCGTCGGCGCCTGGCTGTCGGACTTGACCGGACGGCCGTTTCGGTTCCGCTCGACGGTGGTCGTCGCGCGGCATTCGCACGTGCTGGAACTGCTTTCGCGCGATCTGGAGTTTCAGATCGCGCCGGTCAACGCGTCGCGCATTGCGGCCGTGAACGGCGCCTTCATCCTGGGGATGGATCGCGGCGAGGACCTCACCCGGGAACGCGGAGCGCTATACAGGGCACTGCGCGCGGTCGACATGGACGCGCTCCGCGCCGGCGCCGAAGACCGGGCGAGGCTGCGGGTCGATGCGGTCTCGGACGGCTCGATCGACGTGATCGGGGAATACGCGCGTCCGATCGCCGCTGAAACGGCCATGGCGCTGTTCGGCGTGGCCGGTCCGGACCCGCGCCGTTTCGCTGAAGTCGCGCGGGCGATCTTCGCGCACACGTTTCTCAATCTGTCGGACGACAAGGTCATCGAGCGCCGCGCTGTCGCCGCCGGCGTAGAACTGCGGCTTTGGCTTCGGACCGAGATCGCCCGCAGGGCGGCCCTTCCGCACGGCGCCGCGACCGGTGGCCGCCGCGATCTGATGGGCCGCGATCTGATGGACGGTCTGATGGACGCCCGCGTGACCGGCGCGGCGCTCGATCATGACACGGTGCGACGGCTGCTCGGCGGGATGCTGGTGGGAAGCGTCGACACGACCGCGAGTTCAGTGGCGAAGATCGTCGCGGTGATCGCCCGGGATCGGCGGCTCGCCGCGGACGTCGCCGCCGACGTCGAGGATCCCGATCGGCTGCGCGGTTGGTGCTGGGAGGCGTTGCGGCGCTGGCCGCACAACCCCATCCTGCTGCGCCGGGCGGCGGTCTCGACGCAGATCGGCGGGACGCGCGTCGCGGTCGGCGACACGATCGTCGCCTGGACGCAGGCCGCCATGCTCGACAAGTCGGTTTTTCCCAGTCCGTCGGAGTTGCGGCCGGATCGGCCGCGCGAGCCGTACCTGCACTTCGGCGGCGGCCTCCACCCGTGCGCTGGCCGCGCGGTCAATGACTTCCAGATCCCGCTGCTTGTCGGGCTGCTGGTGCGACGCGGCATCGGATCGGTGAAGCCCATCCGATGGTCCGGTCCCTTCCCCGACCATCTCGAACTTCGTTTCGAAAGGTGACGCGCATGGACGATTTGCCGAACGATCGCAATCTCGGAGACGCGGAGCGCGTGCCTGCTCCGGACGTTCTTGCTCGGCCCGGCGAAATCGGAACCGAGCGGCAGGGCGCGCCGGAGGCGTTCGCGGCGGGGTCATCGCAACGGACGTCGCAGGCGATGGTCACGATCGTCGCTCCGCTCGACGGCGCCCGGCTGGCCGCCGCCGAGGCGGCGATCGATGCGATGGGCAATCCGGCGGAACCGACGGTGTCCGAAGCTTTGGGTCGAACCGACGCCGATGGCGCGGGCACGCATTTCGCCAGCCTGCACGCGCTCGCCAGCCGTGACGGCGCGCGGTACTACCTGCTGCTCGAG
This sequence comes from Rhodobacterales bacterium, assembly GCA_038247355.1. Classification (GTDB taxonomy): domain Bacteria; phylum Pseudomonadota; class Alphaproteobacteria; order Rhodobacterales; family Rhodobacteraceae; genus Amaricoccus. The sequence continues at coordinate 12,329 of JBBRUZ010000076.1, read as the reverse complement.
CTTTCCGGGGACGGCGACGCCGACGCGGCGCTCGCAAGGCTCGTCGGGTCCGTCGAGCCGCAACTCCGATCGGTTTTCGCGCTGGCCAAGGATTGGGGCGATGGCGACATGCTCGCCTATCTGAAGCGGCGCCGAGTTTCGGTCGGCGGCGGCTGGTTCGACAATCCGGGCCTGTGTTTCGCCGGCACGCCCGGCTTGTCGGTGGGCCGCATTCGATTCGAGGCGGGGCTCGCCGGCCGGATCACCGGGATTCTCGCCGAGCAGACCGGCGAGTTGAGCGCGCTCGCCCGCGTCACGTCGGTGCGGGGCGAATTGCGCCGCGACGTGGCGTATGCGGCGGCGTTGAGCCCGGCCGACGCCGGCGACCGCGCGCCCGATCCATCCACCGTGGCGCTGGTGCTGCAGCTCGCGCTGTCGTTCGTGCGGACCTATCTGTTACCGGTGGCGGTGGTGGTCGTCGCCTGGGCCGTCTACTCGGCGCTGCGCGCCTATCCGTCGGGCGAGGGCGCATGGACCTCGGTCCGAGCGATGCTGGCGGGCGGGCTCGGCGGCCTCTGGACGGCGGGATGGATGGCCGCGCTGCTGGTCGTGCTGGCATTGGGCGTGAGCTACCTGATCTTTCGCCGGGCCGAGGCGCAGGACCCGCTCGACGACCGCATGGCCGAGAACCGAACCAATGCGGCGATGTTCGAGCGCGAGAACCACGGTGCGCAGAACCACATGATATCGGTCACCGAGCGCAAGCCGGGCCTGATCCGGAAGTTCACGTCCCGTCTGATGTTCTGGGTGATCGGCGAGCTTGGCGTCCGGCAGTTCCGACCGGGACATCTGGGCAACATCGGCAGCATTCACTTCGCCCGCTGGGTGACGCCGCCGGGCAGTCCGGATCTGATCTTTCTCTCGAATTACGACGGAAGCTGGGAGAGTTACCTTGAGGATTTCATCACCAAGGCGCACCTGGGCCTGACCGGTGTCTGGTCGAACACGATCTTCTTTCCCCGGAGCGAGAACCTCGTGCAAAAGGGCGCGACCGACGGCGAGCGGTTCAAGCGCTTCGCCCGCCGCAGCATGATCCCGACGCGCTTCTGGTACACCGCGTATCCCAAGCTCACCACCCGGACGATCCGGACAAACGCCGAGATCAGGCGCGGGTTGTCCGGCGCCATGACCGAGGACGAGGCGACCGGCTGGCTTTCGCTGTTCGGTTCCGCCGACCGACCGGCGTCGAAGCTGGTCAGCAGCGAGATCCAGAGCCTGATGTTCGGCGGGCTCGGCTTCATGCAGTACGGCGTCTGCCTGCTGTTCGACCTGCCCGCGGCCGACCGGGCGGCCGCGCGCGCATGGCTCGACAAGGTAGCACCCTTCGTCGCGTTCAACGACGGACGACGGTTGCGCCATCCGGCGGTCGTCACGCTGGCCTTCGGCTCGCGGGGACTGGCGCGCCTCGGCCTGCCGGACAGCGCCATCGAGACCTTTCCCTACGCGTTCAACGCCGGCATGGTCGGTCCGGCGCGATCCCGGATGCTCGGGGACACCGGGCAGAACGACCCCGAACACTGGCGCTGGGGCAAGTCACAGCCCGACGTGATGCTGCTGATCTACGGCGCCACGCCGGAGGACGTCGCCAAACTTCTCTCGGAAATGCGCGACCTCGCGACCGATCGAGGCGCGACGGCGATGCACGAAATTCCGCTCGTGCCGGTGTCGCGGGGCAAGGTGGAGCCGTTCGGCTTCACCGACGGGGTTTCGCAGCCGGTGATCCGCGGCACCTACAAGGGGCTGCGCGACGGCGATCCGATCCATCTGGTCGAGCCGGGCGAGTTCATCCTCGGCTATCCCGACGATCGGGGAAACGTCGCGCCCGGACCGGTCCTGCCGGCGCTGGCCGACCCGGACAACCTGCTGCCGCTCGTGGGCGCCGCGGCGGGGTTCGACCGCGCCGAAGTCGAGAATCCGCGCGACCTCGGCTTCAACGGCAGCTTCATGGTCGTGCGCGAGCTCGAGCAGGACGTGGCCGGTTTCGCCGACTATTGCCGGGTGCAGAGCGAGAAACTGATCGAGTTGCGCCGGCTTACCGAGCCCTATCCGCTGGTCGCGCCGCAGACCGACGCCGACAAGGAGCTTGCCGCCGAGTTCATCGGCGCGAAAATGATCGGGCGCTGGAAGGACGGCTCGTCGCTCGTTCGGTATCCGTACGAGCCGAAATCGACGATGGACGCGCGCAAGGCGGAGGCCCGGCGCGCGGCTGACGCCGAGGCGGCAAGCGCTGCTTCGCCGAACCGGACGGCCGGAGCGAGCCCGGCCCCCGTCGATGCGCCGGGTGTCAGCACGATCGTCCGCAACGCCGGCCAGACCCGCGGCGGCCAGACGCCGGTCGGCGGGCCGACATCGGCGAGCGTCCGGAATTCCGATCACGGCGACAACGACTTCCTGTTCGGGAGCGAAGATCCGGAGGCGCTCCGCTGCCCGTTCGGCGCGCATATCCGCCGCGCCAATCCCCGCGACAGCTTCGACCCCGGCTCCGAGAAGGAAATACGGATCGTCAACCGGCACCGTATCCTGCGCGTCGGGCGGGGCTACGAGCCAGCGCCGGGGGCCAATCCCGGGCTGCTGTTCATGTGCCTCAACAGCGACATCGAGCGGCAGTTCGAACTCGTTCAGCAGGACTGGTTGCGCAGCCCGTCGTTTCATGGACTGGCCAGCGAACGGGACCCGCTGGTGGGCGACGGCGAGGACGGCGTCTGCGGTTTCACGATCCCGACACGCGATGGCCCGGTGGTGCTCGACGCGATGCCGCCGTTCGTGACCATGCGGGGCGGCGGCTACTTCTTTCTGCCCGGCAAGCGGCTGGTCGAGTACCTGGCGCGACCTGAATGATCCGACGCGCGACCGGGCCGAAACCGCCGAGCTGAAGCGCCGCAGGGCGGCGCCGAAGCAGGCCGTTCGTGCGGACCGCGCTGGTGACCGACGTCGGAACGAAAACCGGCGGACCGGGTGATCGCGCGCCACTCCCGACATGCGGGCGCTGTTGCCGAATGCGCCCGCCCGTGATCAGGTGGCGGCGGGGGTGCGTCGTATCCCGGGCTGCGGAGAACGGCGCGATGGCTGGTTTTGTCGAACGATGGACGCCGGTTCTCGCGGTGACCTGCGTGCTGCTGGCCGGGGCGGCGCCGGGCGCGCGCGCGCAGTCCTGGACCTTCGAGACCTTCGATGACCATCGGAGCGGGGGCGTCATTTCCCAGGCCGAAGTCGCGGACGCCGACGGCTACCGGATGATCGTCCGCTGCGAAGACGCCGGCCAGGCGTGGCTTTCGGTGCGTTTCGGACAGGACGATCCGCAGTGGCCGGGCGACGCCGTCGCCCTGCGCGCACGCATCGGGTCCGCGACCTACGACCTCGGTTCGTTCCAGTACAGTCTGGCCGTCTATGAGGCGCCGGTTTCAACCGAGTTCATCGCGGCGTTGCGGACCGGTGGCGGTGTGACGCTCGAGGGCGTGAACTTTGGGTTCGAGCGCACTTTTGGGCTGGCCGGATCGGAGCGGGCGCTGGGCAATCTGGCGTGCGGGTAGCGGGGGATCGAGCGCTGGCGGCACTGGCTCGGGAGTTGGCGGGGGCGCTAGCTGTTTTGAATTCCGTAGTAAAGTCATCAACGCGTAATCTGGAGTCAAGCGAATGAGCAAGGTCATCAAGAACGGCACCGTTGTCACGGCAGACCGGGCGTGGAAGGCGGATGTTCTGATCGAGGGGGAGACGATCAAGGCGATCGGGGCCGATCTGAAGGGCGACGAGACGATCGACGCGACGGACGCCTATGTGATGCCGGGGGGGATCGATCCGCACACGCATCTGGAGATGCCGTTCATGGGGACGACGGCGGCGGAGACGTTCGAGAGCGGCACGTTTGCGGCGGCGTCGGGCGGGACGACAATGCTGGTGGATTTCGTGTTGCCGGGGCCGGACGGGAGCATCGTCAAGGCGATGGAGGATTGGGACCGGAAGTCGGCGCCGCAGATCAGCGTCGACATCGGCTATCATGTGGCGATCTGCGGGTGGAACGAGACCTTGCACGCCGAGATGGCGGAGATCGTGAAGCGGGGGGTCAACACCTTCAAGCATTTCATGGCCTACAAGGGCGCGCTGATGGTCGATGACGACGAGATGTTCGCGTCGTTCCGGCGGTGTGCGGAGCTCGGCGCGCTGCCGCTTGTGCATGCCGAGAACGGCGATATCGTGGCGGAACTGCAGAAGAAATACATGGAGGCCGGCGTCACCGGGCCGGAGGGACATGCGTTCTCGCGCCCGCCGGAGGTGGAGGGCGAGGCCGCCAACCGGGCGATCATGATCGCGGATGCGGCGGGCGTGCCGCTCTATATCGTGCATGTGTCGTGCGAGCAGGCGCATGAGGCGATAAGGCGGGCGCGGGCCAAGGGGATGCGGGTCTATGGCGAGCCGCTGATCCAGCATCTGGTGCTCGACGAGGGCGAGTACTTCAACCGGGACTGGGAGTATGCGGCGCGCCGCGTGATGTCGCCGCCGTTCCGGTCGAAGGAGCATCAGGCGGGATTGTGGGCTGGGTTGCAGTCGGGGTCGCTGCAGGTGGTCGCGACCGATCACTGCGCCTTCACGACGGCGCAGAAGCGGATGGGTCTGTCCGGGTTTCCGCTCATCCCGAACGGGACGGGGGGCCTCGAGGACCGGCTGTCGGTGCTCTGGACGAACGGGGTGGAGACCGGGCGGCTCACGCCGTCGGAGTTCGTGGCGGTGACATCGTCCAACATCGCCAAGATCCTCAACATCTATCCGCGCAAGGGCGCGATCGTCGAGGGGGCGGATGCGGACATCGTCGTGTGGGACCCTGCGCTCTCCAAGACGATCTCGGCGGCGTCCCAGAAATCGATCATCGATTACAACGTGTTCGAGGGGCACAAGGTGACGGGGCTGCCGCGCTGCACGTTGAGCCGCGGCGACGTGGTCTGGGCGGACGGGCAGAACAGCCAGCCGCAGCCGGGGCGGGGCAAGTTCATTCCGCGCCCGGCCTTCCCGGCGGCGAATGTCGCGCTGTCGGCCTGGAAGGCGCTGACGGCGCCGCGGGGGGTTCAGCGCGATCCGACCAATATTCCGTCGGGGGTGTGATGGGGCTGGCGGAGGCGACGCTCTGTCCGGTCGCGGCGGCGCAGTTCCGGCGGCACGCCGACTGGGCGGACGTGCTGGACCGTTGAGCGCCGGGCCGGTGATCGAGGCGCGGGGGCTGAACCTGGTGTTCCAGACCGGGGACGGGCCGGTGCAGGCGCTGAAGGACATCGACCTGCGGATCGAGCGAGGGGAGTTCGTCAGTTTCATCGGGCCGTCGGGCTGCGGCAAGACGACGTTCCTGCGGGTGGCGGCGGATCTGGAGACGCCGACCAGCGGCTCGATCAGCGTCAACGGCATGAGCCCGGCGGAGGCGCGGGCTCGGCGGGCTTACGGGTTCGTGTTCCAGGCGGCGGGGTTGTTTCCGTGGCGGACGATCGCTGCGAACGTGCGGCTGCCGCTGGAGGTGATGGGGTTCAGCCGCGCGGAGCAGGAGACGCGGGCTGCGCGGGTGCTGGCGATGGTCGAGCTGGCAAGCTTCGAGCGGAAGTATCCGTGGCAGTTGTCGGGGGGGATGCAGCAACGGGCGTCGATCGCACGGGCTTTGGCGTTCGATGCGGATATCCTGCTGATGGACGAGCCGTTCGGCGCGCTTGACGAGATCGTGCGCGACAAGCTGAACGAGCAGTTGCTGGACCTGTGGGCGCGGACGGGCAAGACCGTGTGCTTCGTCACGCATTCGATCCCGGAGGCGGTTTATTTGAGCACGCGGATCGTCGTGATGAGCCCGCGGCCGGGGCGGGTGACCGACGTGATCGACAGCCCTTTGCCGCGGGAGCGACCGCTGCACATCCGCGAGAGCGCGACGTTCCTCGAGATCGCGGCGAGGGTGCGGGACGGTTTGCGGGCGGGGATCGGCGATGCTGTCTGACTTGACCGTCCGAACGGTGCGGGCCGAGGATGCAGTCGCCTGCGTGGGGATATTCAACGACTGGGTCGACGCAACCGACTGGATGCCGCGTGTGCATCCGCCCGAGGACGTCGCGCGGCAATTCCGCGAGCACGTGATGGCGACGTGCGATGTGCTGGTGGGTGAGCGGGACGGCGTGGTGGCAGGCTTTCTTTCGGTCGATGGCGAAGGGTTCGTCGCCGGGCTGTTCGTGGAGACGGCGGCGCGGGGGCGCGGCGTCGGGACGGCGTTGCTCGGCGCGGCGAAGGCGCTATGGCCCGAGGGGCTGACGCTGTGGACGTTCGAGGCCAATGCGGGCGCCCGGCGTTTCTATGCGCGTCACGGCTTTGTCGAGGCAGATCGGACCAACGGCGAGAACGAGGAGGGCTTGCCCGACATCCTGCTGACGTGGAGGCGCTGGTCGTGACGGCCGGGCGGGATGCGGCGCCGGTGCTCGCAGTGGTGCTCGGGATTGTTGCGATGTGGTATCTCGGTGCGGTGATCCTGAACGCGCCGTGGGCTTACGATCAGGCTGAGCGAGCCGGCGTCACGCTGGGCTTCTGGGACATGGTGCAGGGCACGCTGCGCCAGGAGCGTCCGCGGCTGCCGGCGCCCGATCAGGTGGCGGCCGAGGTGTGGCGCTCGGTGGCGCTGGTCGCGCCGACGTCAAAGCGGAGCCTGATCTATCACGGCTGGGTCACGCTGTCGGCGACGCTGCTGGGGTTCGCGATGGGCGTGGCGCTGGGGATCGCGCTGGCAGTGGCGATCGTCCACGATCGCACAACCGACGCGAGCGTGATGCCGTGGGTCATCGCGAGCCAGACCGTTCCGATCCTTGCCATCGCGCCGATGATCATTGTCGTGCTGAATTCCGTCGGGATCTCCGGGTTATTGCCCAAGGCGATGATTTCAATGTATCTTTCGTTCTTCCCGGTGGCCGTCGGCATGGTCAAGGGCCTGCGCAGCCCGGAGCGCATGCAGCTCGATCAGATGCGGACGTGGAGCGCCGGCCGCGGTCAGGTGTTGCGCAAGCTGCGCTGGCCCGCGGCGATCCCGTACCTTTTTGCGTCGCTGAAGGTCGGGGCGGCGGCGGCGCTGGTCGGCGCGATCGTCGGGGAGTTGCCGACGGGCGCGGTTGCGGGCCTCGGGGCGCGGATGCTCTCGGGAAGCTACTACGGGCAGACGGTGCAGATCTGGTCGGCGCTGGTGATGGCCGCGGCCCTCGCGGCGGGGCTCGTGGCGGCGATCGGCGTCGTCGAGCGGATCACGGCGCGGGCAATGGGCGCGCAGACGATCGGGGCACGGTCGTGACCCCGGCGCTGATCGGCGCGGTCGCGGTCTGGCTCGGCGGCTGGACGGTGAACGTGGCGCTGGCGCGGCGCGAGCTGCGCGGGGTCTGGCGCCTCGCGCCACCCGTGGTGTTCGGCGCGACGCTGCTGATCCTGTGGGAGCTGCTGGTGGTGGGGTTGGCGGTGTCGCCGGTGCTGCTGCCGGCGCCGAGCGCGGTCTGGGCGCGACTGGTGTCGAGCGGCGAGATCCTGCGCGCCGACGTACTCCAGACCTTCGTCAAGGGGGCGCTGACCGGGTATGTCATCGGCTGCGGCGCGGCGTTTCTGGTGGGAGTCGCGGTGGACCGGGCCCCTTTCCTGCGCCGGGGGTTGCTGCCGGTGGGAAACTTCGTCGCGGCGCTGCCGGTCATCGGCATGGCGCCGATCATGGTGATGTGGTTCGGCTTCGACTGGCAATCCAAGGCGGCCGTCGTCGTGCTGATGACGTTCTTTCCGATGCTGGTGAACACGGTGCAGGGGCTGGCCGCCACGGAGCCGATGCAGCGCGACCTGATGCGCACCTACGCCGCGGGCTACTGGCGGACCCTTTTCCTGCTGCGCCTGCCCGCGGCGGCGCCGTTCCTGTTCAACGGCTTGAAAATCTGCACGACATTGGCCTTGATCGGTGCGATCGTGGCGGAGTTCTTCGGATCGCCGACCTCCGGGATGGGGTTCCGGATCTCGACGGAAGTCGGACGGCTGGCGCTCGACATGGTCTGGGCGGAAATCGCGGTGGCCGCGGCGGTCGGTTCGGCGTTCTACGGCGCGGTGGCGCTGGCCGAACGGGCGGCGACGTTCTGGCATCCGTCGCAGCGGAGGTGAGCGAGCCCGCCGGTGAGACATGCGGGCTCGGCAGAGTAGCGGGCATCTGAACGTTGCTGTCGGAACGTCCGGCGGACCGCTCGGCTTTTCAATTGTGAAGTCGGTCCGAGTGACCCATCATCGGAATCGAAGCGAAACGGGAGATACCCAATGAGATCAATGATTCGAAGCGCCATCGCGATGTTGGCGCTCTCAAGCGCCGCGCAGGCGCAGGACGTCACCTTGCAGCTCAAGTGGGTGACGCAGGCGCAGTTCGCCGGGTACTATGTAGCGCTGGAGGAGGGTTTCTACGAAGAGGAGGGGCTCGACGTCACGATCAAGCCGGGGGGGCCGGACATCGCCCCCGCGCAGGTGCTGGCGGGCGGCGGCGCGGACGTGATCGTGGACTGGATGCCGTCGGCGCTCGCTGCGCGCGAGGCGGGATTGCCGCTGGTCAACATCGCGCAGCCGTTCAAATCGAGCGGCATGATGCTGACCTGCCGCAACGACAGCGGAGTCACGTCGGTCGAGGATTTCCCGGGACATACGCTGGGCGTGTGGTTCTTCGGCAACGAGTATCCGTTCCTCAGCTGGATGAGCACGCTGGACTATTCCACAGACGGCGGTCCGGACGGGGTGACGGTGCTCAAGCAGGGGTTCAACGTCGATCCGCTGCTCCAGAACCAGGCGGCGTGCATCTCGACGATGACCTACAACGAGTATTGGCAGGTCATCGACGCGGGCTTCACGCCCGAGCAGCTGACGGTGTTCAAGTATGAGGATCAGGGCGTCGCGACGCTCGAGGACGGGCTTTATGTGCTCGACGATCGACTGGCCGATCCGGCGTTCGTCGAGACGATGGCGAAGTTCGTGCGCGCCAGCATGAAGGGCTGGAAATGGGCGGAGGCGAACCCGGACGCCGCCGCCGAGATCGTGCTCGAATACGACGAGACCGGGGCCCAGACCGAGGCGCACCAGAAACGGATGATGGGCGAGATCGCGAAGCTGACCGCGGGCTCGGACGGGACGCTCGATCCGGCGGATTACGCGCGGACGGTCAGGACGCTGCTCGGCGCGGGGTCCGAACCGGTGATCACCAAGGAGCCCGAGGGCGCCTGGTCGCATGCGGTCACCGATATCGCGCTGAAGTAGGGCGCCGCGCGGCCCCGGCCCTGCGCCGGGGCAATCGCGGAGGGGGGAGGACGGCATGGGCTGGGGCGAGGACGAGCTTGCGCGGCTTCGGACGCGCTATGCGGACGATCCGGGCGGGCGGATGCACGAGCCGAAGTTCCGGCGCGTGGCGGAAAAGGTGTTCAGCCGCGGATCGCGGCCAGCGCCCTTCGTCGGGGTGCCGACTTTTCTGACCGCGCCGCATCGGCCGACCGACGCGCTCGACCCCGATTTCTCGGGGCTTGACGTGGCGATCACCGGGGCGCCGCTGGATCTCGGCGTCTCGAACCGGTCAGGGACGCGGTTCGGACCGCGGGCGCTCCGCGCGATCGAGCGGATCGGGCCTTACAATCATGTGCTCGACTGCGCGCCGATCTACGATCTTCGGGTCGCCGACGTCGGCGACGCCCCCATCACCGGGCGCTACGACCTGTTGCAGGCCCACGGCGAGCTGGAGGCCTGGATCGCGGCGATGGTCGCGCAGGGCGTGACGCCGCTGAGCGTCGGCGGCGATCATTCGATCAGCCACCCGATCCTGCGCGCGGTCGGGCGCGACCGGCCGGTCGGCTTGATCCATATCGACGCGCATTCCGATACCGGCGGGCCGTTCGACGGGCAGAAGTACAACCATGGCGCGCCGTTTCGCAACGCGGTGCTCGACGGTGTGCTCGATCCGACGCGAACGGTGCAGATCGGGCTGCGCGGCAGTTCGGAGTACCTGTACGAATTCGCGACCGACAGCGGCATGACCTGCATCCACGCCGAGGACGTCGACGCGATGGGGATCGCTGCGGTGATCGCCCGCGCCCGGGAGGTGGCGACCGGACCGGTCTATCTGTCGTTCGACATCGACGCGCTCGATCCGGCCTTCGCGCCGGGCACCGGCACGCCGGAGATCGGGGGGCTGACGACGCGGGAGGCGCAAGCGATCCTGCGGGGGCTGAAGGGTCTCGACATCGTCGGCGGCGACGTCGTCGAGGTGGCGCCGCAGTACGACGCCACGACCAACACCGCCCATGCCGGGGCGCAGATGCTGTTCGAGATCCTCAGCCTGATGGTGTTCAGCCCGTCGATCGGCGCGCGATGAATGCGAACCTCTTCGGTCGGCTGGCGGGGCGCTTTCCCGCCGATCGCGCGACGGTTTTTCTCGAGACGCAGGACGGCGCGACGCAGAGTTTCGGCGCGTTGCTCGACGCCGCCGGCCGCATCGCTACGCTGCTGCGCGCGGCGGGCCTAACACCAGGCGACCGGGTCGCGGCGCAGGTCGAGAAGTCGCCGGACGCCGTGGCGCTCTATCTCGGCTGCCTGCAGGCGGGCGCGGCTTACGTGCCGCTCAACACCGGATATACGCCGGCGGAGCTCGCGTACTTCATCGAGGACGCGGCGCCGAAGCTGGTGGTCTGCGACCCACGCGCGGAGGGTGCGCTGGCCCCGCTGGCGTCGGCGGCCGGGGCGGTTCTCTCCACCCTGGGGGCGGACGGGACCGGTCGGCTGATGCTGGAGGCGCGGGATCTGCGCCCGGAGCAGGCGGTGGCGGATCGGCGGGGGAGCGATCCGGCGGCGATCCTCTATACGTCCGGGACCACCGGCCGGTCGAAGGGCGCGATGCTGAGCCATGACAATCTGTGGTCGAACGCCTCGACGCTGTTCGAGCTGTGGGGCTTTCGACCCGGCGACGTTCTCATCCATGCGCTGCCGCTTTATCACACCCACGGGCTGTTCGTGGCGCTGAACCTGATGCTGATGAACGGCGGACGCGTGATCCTGCTCCGCAAGTTCGACGCAGGCGCGGTGATCGGGCTGATGCCCCGCGCGACCGTGCTGATGGGGGTGCCGACCTTCTACACGCGGTTGCTGGCGAGCGACGCGCTGACGCGGGCGAGCACGCGCGGAATGCGGCTGTTCGTGTCGGGCTCGGCGCCGCTGCTGGCGCAGACCCACGCCGATTTCGAGGCGCGCACCGGCCACCGCGTGCTGGAGCGCTACGGCATGACGGAGACGGGGATGAACGCGTCCAATCCGCTGGTTGGCGAACGGCGGGCGGGGACGGTCGGGCTGGCGCTGCCCGGCGTCGCGCTGCGCGTCGTGGACGCCGACGGCGCGCCGCTCGGTCCGGGCGAGATCGGGGGGCTCGAAGTTCGCGGGCCAAACGTCTTTGGCGGGTACTGGCGCAACCCGGAAAAAACGGCGGAGGCCTTCCGGGCCGATGGCTGGTTCATCACCGGCGACATCGCGACGATCGGGGCGGACGGTTACGTCGCCATCGTCGGGCGCGCGCGGGATCTGATCATTTCGGGCGGCCTGAACATCTATCCGCTTGAGGTCGAGGCGGCGCTCGATGCGTTGCCCGGCGTGATCGAGAGCGCGGTGATCGGCGCGCCGCATCCCGATCTCGGCGAGGCGGTCGTGGCGGTGCTGACCGTGGCGGCGGATCCGGGCGACGTCGTTGCCGCGCTGCGCGAGCGGCTGGCGGGGTTCAAGCTGCCGCGCAGGGTCGAGGTGGTGGACGCGCTGCCGCGCAACGCCATGGGCAAGGTCGAGAAGGCTGCGCTGCGGGCGCTCTACCGCGATAGTTTCGCCGGCTGAGGGTTCTGCTCCGCGCTGTCGGCTTCGGAGCGCAGCAGGCGCGGGCCTGGCTTCTCGGGTTTCGCCCCGGGAGGCATGTGCAGCGTGACGTTGGGGTAGGGAATTTCTATGCCAGCCTCGTCAAAGCGACGCTTTACGATTTCGGTATAGGCGCGGCCCACGCCCCATTGCGCGCCGGCGACGGTCTTGATCCGGCCCCGGATCGTGACCGAGGATTCAGCGAGCGCGATGACGCCCTGCATGTCGAAGTCGGCGATGATGCTTCGACCGTGCTCGGTGGCGCGCAGTTCGTCGAAGGCGTCGCACATCACGCGCTTTGCCTCGCCGGTGTCGGCTGAATAGCTGACGCCAATTTCGGCGACATGCCAGGCGTAGTCCTTGGTGAAATTGGCGACGGTTTCGACCGAACTGAAGGGCACGAGATG
>JBBRUZ010000075.1:0-14183 GCA_038247355.1 Rhodobacterales bacterium | reverse complement strand
TCCTGATCGCCGCGACCAACCGGCCCGACGTGCTCGATCCGGCGCTGCTGCGGCCGGGCCGGTTCGACCGGCAGGTCCAGGTGATGAACCCCGATATCAAGGGGCGCGAGAAGATCCTCGGCGTCCATTCGCGGCGCGTGCCGCTGTCGGCCGACGTCGACCTGCGGATCATCGCGCGCGGCTGTCCGGGGTTTTCGGGCGCCGATCTCGCGAACCTGGTCAACGAGGCGGCGTTGCTCGCCGCGCGGACCGGCAAGCGGTTCGTCACGATGATGGATTTCGAGAACGCCAAGGACAAGGTGATGATGGGCGCCGAGCGCCGGTCGATGGTGATGTCCGACGACGAGCGCCGCCTGACCGCGTATCACGAGGCGGGCCACGCCATCGTCGGCATCAACACGCCGCAGCACGATCCGATCCACAAGGCGACGATCATCCCGCGTGGCCGGGCGCTGGGGCTTGTGATGAGCCTGCCCGAGCGCGATCAACTAAGCGTGACCAAGACCAAGTACAAGTCGATGATCGCGATGGCGATGGGCGGCAAGGTCGCCGAGGAGCTCGTGTTCGGTCCCGAGCAGGTGACGAGCGGCGCCGCGTCGGACATCCAGCAGGTGAGCCGCATCGCGCGGGCGATGGTGACGAAGTTCGGCATGTCCGAGAAGCTCGGCAACATCGACTACGCCAACGAGCAGTTCAGCTATCTCGGGCCGCAGGCCGGCGGGTTGAACGCGGGACCTGACACGCACGAGAAGATCGACAGCGAGGTCCGGGCGCTGGTCGACGAGGGGTTCGAGTCCGCGCGGCGTATTCTAACGGAAAAGCGCGCCGATCTCGATCGCCTCGCGAACGGTTTGCTCGAATACGAGACGCTGACCGGCAAGGAGATCGGCAAGGTCATCGCCGGCCTGCCGCTGAACCGGGGCGGAACGGGCGGCGGCGACGACGACAAGGAGGACACCGGCGCTTCGGGCATCGCCTCGATCCCCAAGACCGGCAAGGCGGCGCGACCGTCGTTGCCCGACGGGGGAATGGCGCCCGAGCCGGCTGCCTGACGCGGCCCGGGCTGGAATGCGCCGCGCGGAGGCTCCGCGCGGCGTCGGCATGATCCGATGCGAGCTGATGGTTCCGGGGAGTTACGCCGAAGACGCCGAAGACAAGCGTCGAGTCGCGGTTCGAGCGCGGTTTGTTCGCGACGCGTTGGCTGATGGCGCCGATGTATCTGGCGATCTCGGGGATCCATCTGCTGAAGCGGTTCATGGAAATCGGCAAGGCTGAAGCGGAGGCGCCGTTCGATGCGCTGCAGCTTCGATGGCTCGTGGTCATTCATCTGACGTTCGTGATTTCGGGCGTGCTGCTGGCGCTGATGGACTGGATCGTCGCGCGCGCGAAGTAGCCGACGCTCTTTACACGAGCAGAATGGCGCCGGAAGGTTTTCCCAATCGAGCGCCCGCCACGAAGGCGGGGTGAAACCACGGAGGGAAATCCGATGTCGACCGTCGAACCGGCCTATGGACCCGGCGTTCTACTTCTGATCGCAATTGGCGCGGTCCTGCTGCTGCTGGCGCTCATCTTGCGATTTCGGCTGCACGCTTTCGTCGCGCTCGTCCTGGTTAGCCTCGGCACCGCGCTCGTCACCCGCATTCCCTTCGTCGAGGTCGTGCCGACACTGCTCCAGGGGTTTGGCTCGACCCTCGCGACGGTCGCGCTGCTGGTCGGTTTCGGTGCGATGATCGGGAGACTTCTGGAGATGTCTGGCGGGGCGCAGGTGCTGGCGGACCGGCTGGTGGGCGTCTTCGGCGAAAACCGTGCGCCGCTGGCGCTCGGAGTGGCGTCGCTGCTGTTCGGCTTTCCGATATTCTTCGACGCCGGGCTCGTGGTGATGCTGCCGATCATCTTCAGCGTCGCGCGGCGATTCGGCGGCTCGGTCCTGACTTACGCCCTGCCCTCGGCAGGGGCCTTCGCCGTCATGCACGCGTTCTTGCCGCCGCATCCGGGGCCAGTCGCGGCGGGCGACCTGCTCGGCGCCGATATCGGCCTCCTCGTGTTTGTCGGCCTCGGCATCGCTCTGCCGACCTGGTATCTCGGCAGCTATCTGTTCGGCCTCTGGGCGGGGAAGCGCTTCGTGCTGCCGGTCCCGCCATTGCTCGGGGGCGCGGACAAGACCAGGGTCGGCGCACCGCCGACTTTCGGCACGGTGATCACCGTGCTGCTGCTTCCGCTCGTCCTGATCTTTCTCAACACGGGGCTGAACACGCTCGCGACGATGGGCGGGGTGGACCGCGCCGCGACGTGGGTCAGCATTCTGCGCATGATCGGCCAGACTCCGGTGGCGCTCCTTATAACCGTGCTCGTCGCGATGGCGACGCTGGGCGAGGGCCGCACGCCCATCGAGATCGAGAAGATCATGGACGGCGCGCTAGGACCGGTCTGCGCGATCATCCTCGTCACCGGCGCGGGGCGGCATGTTCGGTGGCGTCTTGCGCGCCAGCGGCATCGGAGAGGCGCTTGCAGGCAGCCTCGACGCGTTCGGCCTGCCGCTGATCGTCGCCGCCTTCCTCGTCGCGACGGCGCTGCGGGTGGCGCAAGGTTCGGCCACCGTGGCGTTGACCACGACCGCCGGGTTGCTCGCGCCCACGGTGGCGGCTGCGACGGGTCTCAGCGCCCTCGACCTCTGCTTTCTCGTCATCGCGATCGCCTGCGGCTCGACCGTCCTCAGCCATGTGAACGACAGCGGTTTCTGGCTGGTGGGGAGGTTCCTCGACATGGACGAAAAGACCACGCTAAAGACGTGGACGGTCATGGAGACTCTGCTTGGGACGATCGGCTTCCTGTTCGCGCTCGCCGGCTGGTGGCTGCTGTGAGATCGTCGCAGCATATCGTGGTCATGGGCGTCTCCGGCTTCGGCAAGACGACTGTGGCCGAGCAGCTGCCGGAACGCCTCGGCTGGGCCTTCCTCGAGGGCGATAGCCTCCACCCGCAGGCCAACATCGAAAAGATGAGCGCAGGCGTTCCGCTCACCGACGACGACCGATGGCCGTGGCTTAGCGCGATCGCTGACTGGATCGCCGCACGTGACGCGGCGGGCGAGTGTTCGATCGTCGCCTGCTCCTCGCTCAAGCGGAGCTACCGCGAGCTGCTGCGTGGCGGCGCCGGACGCGTCCGGTTCCTGCACCTGCATGGCGATCAGTCGGTGTTGCAAGCCCGTATGGGCGCGCGCGAGGGGCATTTTTTCCCGCCCGAGCTGCTTGCTTCGCAGTTTGCGGCGCTGGGGCCGCTCGGCCCGGACGAAGACGGGGTAGTCGTGGACGTAGCGCTCGATACGCCCGGACAGGTCGACGCAGGATTGCGCGGCCTGGGTCCGCTGGGCGAATGAGATGGCGATCCTGCAGGCGACCGATGTTCGCGGAACGGTCGCCTGGCTCGGCCTCGTCCCCGAGCGCGCGGCCTCACTGCGCTCTGAGCCCGTCGGCTCCGTAGCGGCGGAGTTCGCCGGACTTGTCGGCGAGAGCCATTCGGGCCTGACGCGCCCGTCCTGCAGCCGGGTGACGGCGCAATATCCGGTCAGGGGCACGCCGATCCGCAACACCCGCCAGATCAGCCTTGTGTCGGTCGAGGAGCTGGAAGCGACCGCCGCGGCGATGGGGATACCGGAGCTGCCGCCCGAATGGGTCGGGGCGAACCTCGTGCTCGAGGGGGTGCCGATGCTGACATTGCTGCCGCCCGCCGCGCGGCTGGTCTTCGCGGGGGGCGTCGTGCTGACCGTCGATGTCGAAAACGCGCCGTGCCGGTTTCCTGCTCGCGAGATCGACCGCGAGCATCCCGGGCTCGGCGGGCGCTATGTCGGAGCCGCGACGGGCCGGCGCGGCCTGACGGCCGGGGTCGAGCGCGAGGGCGCGATCGTGTGCGGCGAGGCGGTCCGGCTCCATGCCGCGCCGCAGCGGCTTTATCCGCCGCTGACGCCGGGCGTCTGACGCGGCGCGCCGATCGGGTCTCCGCCAAAGGTATCGGGACGCCACAAATTCGTGGACCGGTCCGGCGTTCGTGCCTAAGCGGAGGGCGCAAGACACCCCTGCCGCAGGAGCCCCGCCGCAATGGCCCATCCCACCGACATCGAGATCGCCCGCGCGGCCGCAAAGAAGCCGATCCTCGAGATCGGCGCGGGCCTCGGCATCCCGGCCGAGGATCTCGTGCCGTTCGGCCACGACAAGGCGAAGGTGTCGGCTTCGTTCATCGCCGGGCTCGCCGACCGCCCGGACGGCAAGCTGATCCTGGTCACGGCGATCAACCCCACCCCCGCCGGCGAGGGCAAGACGACGACGACAGTGGGCCTCGGCGACGGGCTGAACGCCATCGGTCGCAAGGCCGTCGTCTGCATCCGCGAGGCGTCGCTGGGCCCGTGCTTCGGCATGAAGGGCGGAGCTGCGGGCGGCGGCCATGCGCAGGTGGTGCCGATGGACGACATCAACCTGCATTTCACCGGCGATTTCCACGCGATCACTTCGGCGCACAACCTGCTTTCGGCGATGATCGACAACCATATCTATTGGGGCAACGCGCTCGACATCGATCCGCGGCGGATCGTCTGGCGCCGGGTGATGGACATGAACGACCGGGCGCTGCGCGACATCGTGGTGTCGCTCGGGGGGGTCGCGAACGGCTTTCCGCGGCAGACCGGGTTCGACATCACGGTGGCCTCCGAGGTCATGGCGATCCTGTGTCTCGCGCGCGATCTCGCCGATCTGGAGAAGCGGCTCGGCGACATCATCGTCGCCTATACGCGGGAGAGACAGCCGATCTGCGCGCGCGATCTGAAGGCGGACGGGGCGATGACGGTGCTGCTGGC
This sequence comes from Rhodobacterales bacterium, assembly GCA_038247355.1. Taxonomy (GTDB): domain Bacteria; phylum Pseudomonadota; class Alphaproteobacteria; order Rhodobacterales; family Rhodobacteraceae; genus Amaricoccus. The sequence goes on along the minus strand of JBBRUZ010000075.1, from coordinate 9,340 downwards.
GCAGGCGCTGCAGCCGAACCTCGTGCAGACGCTGGAGAACAACCCGGCGTTCGTGCATGGCGGGCCGTTCGCCAACATCGCGCATGGCTGCAATTCGGTCATGGCGACGAAGGCGGCGATGAAACTCGCGGAGTTCGTCGTGACCGAGGCCGGGTTCGGCGCCGATCTCGGGGCCGAGAAGTTCATGAACATCAAGTGCCGCAAGGCCGGGATCGCGCCGGATGCGGTGGTGATCGTGGCGACGGTGCGCGCGCTGAAGATGAACGGCGGCGTAGCGAAGGGCGATCTCGGCGTCGAGAACGTCGCGGCGGTCGGGCAGGGTTGCGCGAACCTCGGGCGGCATCTGGCGAACATGAAGGGCTTCGGCGTGCCGGCGGTGGTCGCGATCAACCATTTCGTCAGCGACACCGAGGCGGAGATCGCGGCGGTCAAGGCCTATGTCGCGGGGCACGGGGCCGAGGCGATCCTGTGCCGGCACTGGGCGACGGGCTCGGCGGGGATCCGCGAGTTGGCCGAGAAGGTCGCGGCGCTCGCCGACAGCGGCGCGGCGCAGTTCGATGTGCTCTATCCCGACGATATGTCGCTGTTCCACAAGATCGAGACCATCGCCAAGCGCATCTACCGCGCCGACGAGGTGCTCGCGGACACGAAGATCCGCGCGCAGCTTAAGGAGTGGGAGTCGGCGGGCTACGGCGATCTGCCGATCTGCATGGCGAAGACGCAATACTCGTTCACCACCGACCCGAGCGTGCGCGGCGCGCCGGAGGGGTTCGCGATCCCGGTCCGCGAGGTGCGGCTCGCCGCCGGCGCCGGTTTCGTGGTGGCGATCTGCGGCGAGATCATGACGATGCCAGGGCTGCCGAAGGTTCCCGCCGCCGAGACGATCCGGCTCGACGACGAGGGCCGGATCGAGGGGCTGTTCTGATGCGCGCCGAGATCATCGACGGCAAGGCCGTAGCGGCGGAGGTGCGGGGTCGGGTCGCCGAGCAGGTGGCGGACCTGGTCGCGCGGCACGGGCTGCGACCCGGTCTCGCCGTGGTGCTGGTCGGCGAGGACCCGGCGAGCCAGGTTTACGTGCGCAGCAAAGGCAAGCAGACCGCCGAGGCGGGGATGCATTCGGTCGAGCATCGGCTCGACGTGACCACGCCCGAAGCGGAGCTTCTGGCGCTGATCGGCGCGCTGAACGCCGATCCGGCGATCCACGGGATCCTCGTGCAACTGCCGCTTCCCAAGCACATCGACGAGGGGCGGGTGCTCGACGCGATCGCGCCTGAAAAGGACGTGGACGGGTTTCATGTCTCGAACGTCGGGCGGCTCGCGACGGGGCAGAAGGCGATGGTTCCGTGCACGCCGCTCGGATGTCTGATGCTGCTGCGGGATCGGATGTCGCTCGGCGGCGTCGATGCGGTGGTGATCGGGCGATCGAATATAGTCGGCAAGCCGATGGCGCAGTTGTTGCTGCGCGACAGCGCGACGGTGACGATCGCGCATTCCCGCACGCGCGACCTGCCGGAGGTGTGCCGCCGTGCGGACGTGCTGGTGGCGGCGGTCGGACGGCCCGAGATGGTGCCCGGCGCGTGGATCAAGCCGGGGGCGGTGGTGATCGACGTCGGGATCAACCGCGTTCCGGGGGAGGGCGGCAAGACACGACTGGTCGGCGACGTCGATTTTGTCTCCGCGGTCGAGGTTGCGGGCGCGATCACACCGGTGCCGGGCGGGGTTGGCCCGATGACCATCGCCTGCCTGCTCGCGAACACGCTGACCGCCGCGAGCCGCATCCACGGACTTCCGGAGCCGGAGGGGCTGACGGCGTGATTTAACGCTCTTGCAACAGATGCAGAAGGTACGAACGATCCCTTTGGGTTTCTTCGCCGGTGCGGGCTACATTGATCGTCGGGGCACGCCGGCGACGACGACGCGCGCGCCTGGCGCCGCGCACCGAAAGCCAGCTCAGGCGCGGGCGGCATGCGCCTGTGCGAGGCGGAGAATGGCGTTGGGAATGCGATCGAGCGGAAGCTCCTCCTCGACGCCGCCCATGCGCCTGGCTTCGGCGGGCATGCCGTAGACCACGCAGGAGTGTTCATCCTGGCCTATGGTGCGCGCGCCGGCGGTTCGCATTTCGACGAGACCGCGCGCGCCGTCGTCGCCCATGCCGGTCATGATCACGCCGATCGCGTTCGGGCCGGCGACCTTGGCGACCGAGCGGAACAGCACGTCGACTGACGGGCGGTGGCGGCAGACGAGTGGGCCTTCGCGCACCTCGACCGAATAGACCGCGCCCGACCGGCGGAGCAGCGTGTGGCGGTTGCCCGGTGCGATCAGCGCGTGGCCGCGCAGCATCCGGTCGCCGTTCTGGGCTTCGCGGACGGTCAGTCGGCTGGAATGGTCGAGCCGTTCGGCGAAGGCGCGGGTGAAGAGCTCCGGCATGTGCTGGACGATGACGATGGGCGGCATGTCGAGCGGCAGCGCGTCGAGGAGCACCCGCAGCGCTTCGGTCCCGCCGGTCGACGCGCCGATCGCTATGACGAGCTCGGTGGTGCGCGCCATCGGCCGGCCGACGGCGGGGGGCAGGACGGCGTCGGCGGTGAGCTTGGGGTCGATCGTCATGCTGCGCATGGGTTTCAGCCGGGCTTTCGCGGCGCCCTTGATCGTCTCGCAGATCTCGACGCGCGCATCCTCGAGAAAGCCCTTCACGCCGAGCTTGGGCTTGCAGATGATCCCGACCGCCCCGGCGGCAAGCGCCTCGTTCAAGGTTCGGGTCGAATCGCCGACGAGCGAGGAGCACATCACGACCGGGATAGGGTGCTGGGCCATCAAGCGCTTCAGGAACGTGATGCCGTCCATCCGGGGCATCTCGACGTCGAGCGTGATGACGTCGGGCACGACGCTGCGCAGGCGGTCGGCGGCCATGAAGGGGTCAGACGCGGTGGCGACCACTTCGAGGTCGGGGTCGGAGGCGATGATCGCGCTCAACGCTTCGCGGACCGCGGAGCTGTCGTCGATGATCATGACTTTCAGGCGTCTGTGCGGGCCCGCGTTCATCATCAGGTGTCCTTCTGGTAGACGCTGCTCATCACCGCCCTGAGGCCGGGCGGCACGTCGGGCAGCGCTTCGGCATGACCGGTCAACAGGTAGCCGCCGTCGCGCAGGCGGGCGACGACGCTTCGAACGATCCGGTTCTGTTCGGTGCGGTTGAAATAGATCAGCACGTTGCGCAAGAACACGATGTCCGCGGCGATCCGGGGGGCCTGGTCGAGTGCGATCAGGTTGGCCTGCAGGAACGAGGCGCGGGCGCGCGTCTCGGGAGCGATGCGGTAGAGCGGGCGGCCGTCGGCGCCGGTGCGGCCGTTGCGCGACTTCAGGATGTAGGTGCGCCGCAGGTCTTCGGGCACGCCGGCTATCTCGCTCTCGGTGTAGACGGCGGAGGTCGCCTTGGCGAGGATGGGGCGGGAGATGTCGGTGCCGGTGGCGCGGTAGAGCAGCGGCTTGCAACGCGCGCGTCCGAATTCCTCGATCACCATCGCGGCGCTGTAGAGTTCCGCGCCGGTGGAGCAGGCGGCGCTCCAGACCAGCAGCTCCTGCGTGACGCCGAGACCGCGCTCGACCATCTCGGGCAGGCCGGCGGAAGCGAGCCATTTGTATTGCTTGTCTTCGCGGAAGAACGACGTGGTGTGGGTGGTCAGCGCCTCGACCATCTTCACCGCCTCGGCCGCGCCGTTCGGGCCGCCGAGGTGCTCGGCGTAGTCGTCGAAATCGACGAGGCGAAGCTCGAAGAGCCGGCGCCCCAGCCGGTTGCGCAGCAGGTCGGTCTTCTGCTGCGGGATCGAGATGCCCGCCCGGCGCTGCAACAGCGCGACTATCACGGCCGCCGTTTCCTGCGACATTTCCGGCACGATCTGCACGTGAGGATTCATCGGCGTCAGAAGCCTTCGGCCGTCTCGGTCGCGAGAAGCGCCTCGAGATCGACGATCATGAAGAGTGCGCCGTCGAGGCGCGTCATGCCGGTGACCGCCGCGCCGCGCCAGCGCGTGGCCGTCGGCACGGGGACCGGCTCGATCGCTTCGGGCGCGACCTCGACGACGCTGAGGACCGCGTCCGCCTCGAAGCCCGCGACCTGGAGCGCGTTCGCCGGGCCGAGTTCGAGCACGATGATGCGGGCGTCCTGGGCGAGGCCGCTGCGGTGCATCCCGAGGCGGTCGCCGAGGTCGATCATCGTGATGGCCTCGCCGCGCACGTCGATGACGCCGAGAACGTCGGACGCCGCGTTCGGCACGCGCGCGATCGGCTGGAGATCGAGGATCTCGCGGATCTGGCGGACGTCCACCGCCAGCTTCTGGCCGGCGAGGTCGAAGGTGAGAAGGGTCGCCGCGGCTGCGGCGCCCTCCTCGTCATCTGGCGAGGCCCGACCGAAGTCGCCGGGCGCGAGATCGAGCGCCGCCATCTCAGTAACGCTCGAAGTCGGCGTCCGACACCGTGCCGGCCGCGAGATCGAGGTCGATGCCTCCTTTGCGTCCGTTTGCGGTCGGCTTCGGCGCCGGCCCGGTGGAGGCGGGGCGCGGAAGCGTGCCCTTGTGGGTAGGCTTGGCGCGCGACGGCGTCGCCGCCTTGACGGCCGGACGGCGTATCGGCGCGCTTGTCGGCCGCGCTTCGTCGTCGAGGCGGAAGAAGCTGATCACCGAGCGCAGCGTTTCGGACTGGGCCGCGAGTTCCTGCGAGGTCGAGGAGGCTTCGGTCGCCGCCGAGGCGTTCTGCTGGATCACCGTGTCGAGTTCGCGGATCGCGTCGTTGATCTGCTCGGCGCCGGCGTTCTGCTCGCGCGTCGCTGCCGAGATCTCCTGGACCAGATCCGCGGTGCGGCGGATCGAGGGCACGAGCGCGGAGAGCATTTCGCCGGCGCGCTGGGAGACCTCGACGGTCTTGCCCGACAGCTCGCCGATCTCCTGGGCGGCCTGCTGGCTGCGTTCGGCGAGCTTTCTCACCTCGGAGGCGACGACGGCGAAGCCCTTGCCGTGCTGTCCGGCGCGGGCGGCCTCGACGGCCGCGTTGAGGGCGAGCAGGTCGGTCTGGCGGGCGATCTCCTGGATGATGTTGATCTTTTCCGCAATGGTCTTCATCGCGCTGACCGCCTCGTTGACCGCCTTGCCGCTTTCGGCGGCTTCCTTGGCGGACTGGGTGGCGATCTTCTCGGTCTGGGCCGCGTTGTCGGCGGCCTGGCGGATGTTCGCGGACATCTCCTCCATCGAGGCGCTGGCCTCCTGGGCGGCGGCGGCCTGTTCGGTCGAGCCCTGGCTGAGCTGTTCGGCGGTGGCGCTCATCGCTTGCGCGCCCTCGGCGACGCCGTTGGCGGCGAGGTTGGCGTTCGAGACCACGTCCTGCAGCTTGGCCAGCATGTTCTCGAGCGCGATGCCGAGGCTGTCGACGTCCGAACGGCGCTTGCTGACGACGGTCAGGTCGCCCTGGCTGATCCTTTCGGCCGTGGTCGTGATCTCGCGCAGTTCGGTGGTCATTTCGTCCATCGCGCCGAGCAGGTCGCCGATCTCGTCGCGCGACGAGGGTTTGGCGTCGACGTTGAGATCGCCGCTCGCGACCTTGCGCGCCACATCGACCGCACGGGCGAGACCACGGCTGATCGAAAGCGAGATCCAGGTGGCGGCGACGACGCCGACCAAGAGGGCGATGCCCGCGAGGGTCATGAGCAGCGTTCGGGTGTTTGAGTAGACAAGTTCGGTGGCGATCGTCTCCGACGCCATGGCCGCGGTGTTGATCGTGACGATTTGGTCGACGGCGGCACGGGCCACCGCCCGCGCTTCCTCGACGGCGCCATAGAGAAGTTCGCGCGCCTGGTAGTTCGTGTCGGCGGTGCCGAGTTCCTTCACCTTTTTGGTGATGGTCAGGTATCCATCGAAGGCCGCGCGCAACGCTGCGCGTTCGGACCGCGCGTAGGCGCCGAGGAGCTGGTCGATGGCGTCAAAAGATTCGACGGCGGAAGTGATTGCGGCGTCCGCGCGGTCAGCGAAATCGCGCACCGTCTCAGCGTCTGGTGCAATGACGACGTTCTTTTCGTCCATCGCCGCACGGCGCAGGCTGGATTCGCTTCTGGCGAGCAGAAGCTGCAGGCGGGACTGATCGACGCCTGGGGCGGTTTCGGCGGCGCGCCCTATGGGCGCCAGCGCTCCGATGACCGCATCAACTGCGATGTTGGAGTCGCTCACCGTCAGTCGTCTTGCGATTGTGCTCGTGTTGGCGAGCGCAAGCTCGATCGCTTTGCTTGCGCTGGCGTCGTACGCAGTCACCGCAGTAGCCAGATCGTCCAGCGCCTGCGTTTCCTCGGCGGATGCAAATTCTCGCATTTCGCTCGACCGCTTCGCGATTCCAGCGACGATTTCTTCGAATCTGACCTTGAGTGCGCGCATTTCGTCAACGTCGGTCTGGAGGACGATGTCCCGCAGAAAGCGGCCGGTCTGGTTCAGGTCGGCCAGAATTATCCCCGCGTCCAGGGCTCCGGCAAATGTGTCCTCCACGAGGAGATGCACGCGGGTGTTGAAACTGTTCAGGCCGGCCACGCCGAAGTAGACGACGGTGGCGAGCAGGATCAGGACGGCGCCGAAGGCCGCGCCGAGTTTGGCTTTGATTGTCATGCGCATGATCAGTTTCTCGCTTCTGCAGAGGCGCGCCCGTCAGGGTCGGGCCGGAAAAGGGTTTCGGTGTCGAGCAGGACGACGAGGCCGTCGTTGTGGCGGGCGACCCCCTTGACGTAGATTTCAGGCCAGCGCGCGCCGAGGTCGGGGATCGCCTCCAGCGTGGCGAGATCGGCTTCGATGACTTCGTCGACGCTGTCGGCGATCATCGCGAGCTTGGTGGCCGCGCCGTTCACCGGCAGCTCCAGCACGATGACGCGGGCGTCTTCGCTGGCCGGGACGGCTTTCATCCGCAAGCGCTGGCGGATGTCGACGAGCGGCGCGACGGCCCCGCGCACGTTGATCAGCGCCGGCGCGAAAGCCGGGGCGTTCGGCACTTCGGTGCGCGGCATCGGATCGAGGATTTCGTGCACGCAGGTCACCGAGATCGCGAAGACCTCGCCCGAGAGGCGAAAGATAAGCAGCATCTCCGGCTCCGCGACAGGGCGGAGCGGCGCGCTTGGGGGTTGGGTGTTCATCTGGGCCATCGGGTACAGGGCGCTCCTTGTCAGGCGGCGGTGAGGCGGGGAGCGAGGACGCCCCGCTGGGCGTTGGCGGCGCGCACGAGGGTCGCGACGTCGATGATCAGCGCCACCGTGCCGTCGCCGAGGATCGTGGCGCCGGCGAAGCCCTCGACATGGCGGTGGAACGCGCTGAGCGTCTTGATGACGGTCTGGTGCTGGCCGAGGATGTCGTCGACGACGAGGCCGACGCGCGCCCCGTCCGCCTTGACGATGACCACGCGCCGCCGCGGCTCGACGCTGGGCGTTCGGCTGAACGCGTCGTCGAGGTCGAGGAACGGCACCAGATGCTCGCGGATCTGCAGCATCGTGCGGCCCGATTCGCGCCGCGATTCCGCGGCGTCGAGTTCGACGCATTCCTCGACGTTCGACAGCGGGATGACGAAGACCGCCTGGCCGAGACGCACCAGCAGGCCGTCGATGATCGCGAGCGTCACGGGCAGGCGCAGCGTGACGCGGCTGCCGCGGCCGGGCCACGAGGCGACGTCGATGGAGCCGCGCAGCGCATCCACCGTGGTCTTGACCGCATCCATGCCGACGCCGCGCCCGGACACCGACGACAGGACCTTCGCGGTCGAGAAGCCGGGCCAGAAGATCATCTGATGCAGCTCGGCGAGGCTCGGGCTCGCGTCCTTGGGGATGAGGCCGCGTTCGATGGCGCGGGCCCTGATCGCGTCGGTGTCGAGGCCGGCGCCGTCGTCCTCGATGGCGATCAGCACCTCGCCGCCCTCCTGGCGCGCCGAAAGCCGGACGGCGCCGCGGGCGGGCTTGCCGCTTGCGAGCCGGATGTCGGCCGCCTCGACGCCGTGGTCCATCGAGTTGCGGATCATGTGGACGAGGGGTTCGGACAGGCTGTCGATGACGTTCTTGTCCACCTCGGTCTCGCCGCCCGCGACCTGCAATTCGACGTCCTTGCCGAGCTCGGCGGAAAGCGTTCGCACGACGCGGCGGAACTTGTCGAAGACGGTCTCGATCGGCAGCATCCGGATCGACAGCGTCGAGTCGCGCAGGCTGGTGACGAGGCGCTGGACCTCCTCGACGATGGTCTCGAGGCCCGGGTCGCCGATGCCTTCCGCGATCTGGTGCAGCCGGGCCTGCGCGATGACCAGTTCGCCGAGCTGGTCCATCATTTCGTCGAGGCGGCGGGCCGGCACGCGGATGTTCTCGGCCTGGGGCCTGGCGGCGGCGGGCGCGCCCGGTGCGGCGACGGCGACGGTGGCGGTCTCCGCGGCGGGTCCCTCGGCGACGGACGCGTCGGGGGCGGTGAGTTCGGTGACGATGAGGTCGCTGTCGGAGGCGAAGATGAAGACCTCGTCGATCGCGTCCCGGTCGGCCTCGGTCTCCAGCGTCAGGCGGTAGCCGAGCGTGCTTTCATCGGAAGCCTCGCCGCCCAGCGGCGGAACCGCGCCGGTCAGGTAGGCGACGTCGAGCCGGCCGAGTTCTGCCAGTTCGGCGAGCAGCAGCTCGGGCTTCATGCCGTTGCGCAGGGCGTTCGGGAGCGGGGTGAACGTGATCTCGAAGCGGCGCGCGCGGCGATCGGACGGCGTCGGCGTCGCGGCAGGGTCGCGCGCGTCGGGGTCGTCGTCCGCGATGCCGGTCAGTTCGGCGAGCCGGGAGAGGATCGCGGTGGTGGCCGGTTCGACCGCGAGCGCTTCGGCTTCGGGGCCGTCGCCGCCGAGCGCGAGAAACGCCGCCATCCGGTCGCGCGCCTCGAGGGCGAGGTCGATCAGCTTGCGGTCGATCGCCAGTTTGCCGCTGCGGACCATCTCGAAGGCGCTCTCGAAATGGTGGGTGAAACGGGCGAGCGCTTCGAAGCCGAACATCGAGCCCGAACCCTTGACGGTGTGCAGGCCGCGAAAGACCTCGTCGACCTTGTTGGGATCCGGGCTGTTCTCCAGTTCGAGCAACGTGGCCTCGAGGCCTTCGAGGATCTCGGCGGCTTCGAGGACGTAGGTATCGACGATCGTGCGCGACATGGTCGCCTCCCTTTTCAGCCGACGAGTTTCTTGGCGACGGCGACCAGTTTCTCGGCGTCGAACGGCTTGTTGATCCAGCCGGTCGCGCCCGCGTCCTTGCCTTCGGACTTCTTGCTCGGGTCGCTCTCGGTCGTGAGCATCAGGATGGGCACGCCCGCACCCCTGG
>JBBRUZ010000074.1:0-14328 GCA_038247355.1 Rhodobacterales bacterium | reverse complement strand
TGGCCGATCGCATCGTCGTGCTTAAGGACGGTGTGGTTCAGCAGGTGGGCGCCCCCCTCGAGCTCTACGAACACCCGAAGTCCCTGTTCGTCGCCGGCTTCATCGGCTCGCCGAAGATGAACCTGCTCGAAGGGCCCGAAGCCGCCAGGCGCGGCGCCACCACCATCGGCGCGCGCCCCGAGCATATCGAGATCTCCACCTCGGGCGGCGACTGGAAAGGCACGGTCGGCGTCGCCGAGCACCTCGGCTCGGACACTTTCCTCCATGTCCACACCGAAACCCTCGGCACGCTGACCGTACGCGGCGCGGGCGAGATTGCGGTAAGCCACGGCGACACCGTCTGGCTCACCCCCGACGCGGCAAAAATCCACCGCTTCGACGCACAGGGCCTCGCGATATGACGCTGCGGCTCGAGGGGGACTCCGCGCTGATCACCTGCGCCGGCGACCTTCTCACGATTCTGGCCGCGGCGAAACGGATGATCGCCCAGAGCCGCGGCGGCAAGATCATCGACATGGCCTCGCAGGCCGGACGGCGCGGCAAGAGCCTCGTCGCTGTCTATTGCGCGACCAGGGCCGCCGTAATCAGCCTCGCGCAGTCGGCGGGCATGAACCTCATCGCCCACGGCGTCAGCGTCAACGCATCGCGCCCGGCGTCGTCGATGGCGAGCGCTGGGACCATGTCGACGCAATTTTCGCCAGGTACGATGGGCTCGAACCCGGCGAACCGAACAAACAGGTCGGCGCCGGCGTCCCCTTCGGGCGGATGGCCACGGCCGCCGACCTCTCCTGCATGGCCGCCTTTCTCGCAAGTCCGGACGCCGACGACATCGTGGCCAAAACCTGCAACGTGGAGGGCGGGCAATGGATGAGCTGACCGCGACCCGTCTCTCGCTCGGCGCGCTTGCCGACCTGCCGCCCGCCATCGAGCGCCCCGCCTACGTCCGCGCCGATCTTCTGCCCGGCATCGTGCATTTTGGCGTCGGCAACTTCCACCGCGCGCACATGCAGGTCTACCTCGACCGCCTGTTCAACGCCGGGCGTGACCTCGACTGGGCCATAGTCGGCGCCGGCGTCACGCGATACGACGTCGCGATGCGCGACGCGCTTATGGGTCAGGACTGGCTTTCCACCGTGGTCGAGCAATCCGCCGACCGCTCCGCCGCGCGGATCACCGGCGTGATGACCGATTTCGTCCCGCCGATGGACGGCCCCGCCATCCTCGCGGCGCTCACCGACCCCGCCATCCGCATCGTCTCGCTCACCGTCACCGAGGGCGGCTACTTCATCAACCCCGCCACCGGCGCGTTTGACCCCGACATTCCGGCGATCAAGGCCGACGTCGCCGCGCCCAACGCCCCCGAAACCGCCTTCGGCCTGATCCTCGCCGCCCTGCGCGCCCGCCGCGCCGCTGGCGTGGCCCCCTTCACCGTCCTCTCCTGCGACAACATCCCCCATAACGGCGTCGTCGTGCGCAACACCGTCGCCGGCCTCGCCGAGGCGCAGGACCCCGCGCTCGCCGCCTGGATCCGCGGAGCGGTCGCCTTCCCCAACGGAATGGTCGACCGCATCGCCCCCGCCACCAGCGAGCGCGAGCGCCGGATCGCCCGCGAGGACTTCGGCGTCAGGGACGCCTGGCCGGTGTTCTGCGAGGATTTCATCCAGTGGGTGGTCGAGGACAACTTCCCCGCAGGCCGCCCGGCGCTCGAAGACGCAGGCGTCACCTTCGTCACCGACGTCACCCCGTTCGAGACGATGAAGATCCGCATCCTTAACGGTGGCCACGCGATCATCGCCTACCCGTCCGGCCTGATGGACATCCACTTCGTCCACGAAGGAATGGAGCACCCGCTCGTTCGCGCCTTCCTGCAAAAGGTCGAACGCACCGAGATCATTCCCGTCCTGCCTCGCGTCCCCGGCGTCGATCTCGACGACTATTTCCAGCTCGTCGAACGCCGCTGCCTCAATCCCAAGATCGGCGACACGATCCGCCGGCTCTGCCTCGACGGCTCGAACCGTCAGCCGAAGTTCATCATCCCCACCATCGCCGACCGCCTCGACCGCGGCTTGCCGGTCGGCGGCCTCGCCCTCGCATCGGCGCTGTGGTGCCGCTACTGCGCCGGAACCACCGACAGCGGCGCCGCGATCGAGCCCAACGATCCGAACTGGGACCGCCTCCAGGCCCTGGCGCTCGCCGCGAAGGCCGACCCCGCCGCCTGGCTCACGATGACCGACATCTACGGCCGCACCGCCGAAGCCCCCGCCTTCCGGGACGCATTCGCCGCCCACCTCGGCGCGCTCTGGTCGGACGGAACATCAGCCACGCTGCGCCGCTACGTCGACACCGCCCATTGATCCCGCCGCCCGGCTGCGTGATCTTCGACTGTGACGGGGTGCTCGTCGACAGCGAACCGATCGCAATGCGCCTGCTGCTCGAAACCATATCCGATGCCGGCGTCGCGCTCGATCCCGACACAAGCTACGACCGCTTCCTCGGACGCAGCCTCGCTGACACCCGCGAAATCCTCGCCGCCGAGTTCGGCGTCACCCTCGACGACCGGGCGCTGGCGGCGATGCGCGCCCGGCTTTACGCCGCATTCCGCGCCGAGCTTCGCCCCATCCCGTGGGTGCCCGAAACGTTGCCCCGCCTCAACGCCCCGTTCTGCGTCGCCTCCTCCAGCCAGTCCGAACGCATCGAGTTCAGTCTCTCGCTCACCGGCCTCTGGCCGCAATTCGCCGGCCGCGCCTTCAGCGCCACCATGGTCGCCCGAGGCAAACCGGCCCCCGACCTCTTTCTGCACGCCGCCCGCGAAATGGGCTTTGCGCCCGCCGACTGCCTCGTCGTCGAGGACAGCCCCGCCGGCGTCGAGGCGGCCCTCGCGGGCGGGATGCGCGTCGTGGGCTTTCTCGGCGGAGGCCACGCACGGTCGACCGCGCATCGAAACGCCCTTGCGGCCCTCGCCCCGGAGCGCATGATCGAGGACATGCGCGCCCTTGTCGGGATCGCGAACGGCGGAGACTGAACGAATGGCGGAACTCGTGGCGGCCGTCGATGTCGGCACCGGCAGCGCGCGCGCCGGCCTCTTTGACGCATCGGGCCGCCTGCTGGGTCGCGCCGAACATCCGATCGCGCTCCACGAACCCGCCCCAGACCACGCCGAGCAGGACAGCGAGGACATCTGGCGCGCCGTCTGCGCCGCCGTCCGGGGCGCGCGCGCCGAGGCGGCGACCGGCCCCGACGCCGTCGCGGGCCTCGCGTTCGCCGCCACCTGCTCGCTCGTCCTGCTCGACGCCGCGGGCCGCCAGCTGTCCGTCTCGACCGGCGGCGAGCCGCGCTGGAACATCATCCTGTGGCTCGACCACCGCGCCCGCGCCGAAGCCGCGGAATGCACCGCCACCGGCCATGCGGTGCTCGACCACGTCGGCGGCGCCATGTCCCCGGAAATGCAGATCCCCAAGCTGATGTGGCTCAAGCGCCGGATGCCCGGGCAATGGGCCCGCGCCGGGCATGCGTTCGACCTCGTCGACTACCTCGGCTGGCGGGCCAGCGGCTCGTCCGCACGCTCGATCTGACCCCTCGCCTGCAAATGGAGCTACATGGGCCACGCAGCGCCCGGCAGGCGCGACGATTTCCTCGCAGCGATCGACCTCGCGGACCTGCGGGCGAGGACCGGCGCGCCTGAACGCGCCACCCCCGTCGGCGACGATCTCGGCCCGCTTGCGGCCTTCGCCGCCGCCGACTTGGGGCTCGGCTAGCGGACGCGCGTGGCGGCGGGCCTCATCGACGCCCATTCCGGCGCGCTCGGCGTGCTCGGCGGGCTGCCCGCGATCGGCCTCGCCCGGACCGCGGCGCTGATCGCGGGCACGTCGAACTGCCTGATGGCGCTCCGCCGCAGTCCGGTCGCAGCACCGGGCCTGTGGTGCCCGTGCCGCGACGCCGTCCTGCCCAGACTGTGGATGACCGAAGGCGGCCAATCCGCGTCAGGCGCACTCCTCGACCACATCTGCCGGCTCGGCGGCGGCGCGCCTTCGGCCGAACTCCACGCCCGGATCTGGCGGCGGATCGCGGCCTTTCGCGAAGAACACGGCTGGGAGCTCGCCGGCGGCGCCCACGTGTCGCCCGATTTTCGCGGCAGCCGCTCGCTTGGCGCCGCCGCCTCCGCCCGCGGCGTCATCAGCGGGCTCGCTCTCGACGCCTCCTTCGACGGGCTCTGCAAGCTCTACTGGCGCACGGCCGTCGCGATCGCGCTCGGCCTGCGCGGCGTGCTCGAGGCGATGCGCGCCGCCGGCTGCGCCATCGACGGGATCCATGCAACCGGCGGCCATGCGCGCAATCCCGATCTGGTGGCGCTCTACGCGACGGCGACCGCCACGCCGATCCTTGCGCATGGCCACAGCGATGCGGTCTTGCGCGGCGCGGCCATCGCCGCGACGGTCGCGGCGGGCCTCCACCCCGACCTCGCCACCGCCGCCCGCGCTATGCGGCGCGAGGGCCGCGTCGTCCCTCCCGATCCGGCGGGCCGCGCCCGGCTCGACCGCGACTACCGCATCCAGCAGGAGATGCGATCGCAGCGCGCCCGCATCGCCGAGCTCTCCTCCGCGCCCGACGCCCCCGCGGCCTGACCCCGCTACGCCCGCGCCCCTAGCCCGTGCGATCGGCGCCCCCCCCTTTCGCGCCCGTTCCCCGCCTGCTAGCCTCCCGCCATGGCCCCCCCCTGCTTCGTCCACCTGCGCTCCCATTCCGCCTACTCGCTCCTCGCGGGCGCGATCCAGATTGACGCGCTCCCCAGGCTCTGCGTCGCGGCGGGAATGCCCGCCGTAGCGCTGACCGACGCCGGCAACCTGTTCGCAGCACTCGAATTCTCCGAGACCGCCGCCAAGGCCGGGGTCCAGCCGATCATGGGATGCGAGCTCGACATCGCCCATGCGCCCGCGTTCCATCCGGGCGAGCGCCCCGCCCCGCCCCGCGCGATCGTCCTGCTCGCGCAGAACGCCGCGGGTTTCGGCAACCTGATGCGGCTCTCCTCGACCAACTTTCTCGACAGCGCCGCCGCCGCGCCCCATGTCACCCTCGAAGCGCTGGAGGCCCATTCGGACGGACTGATCTGCCTCACCGGCGGGGCCGCAGGTCCCCTCGGCGCGCTTCTCGCCGATCGCCAGCCCGGCCGCGCCGAGGCCCTCGCGCTGCGGCTCGCCCGGGTCTTCCCCGATCGTCTCTACGTCGAGATCCAGCGCCATCCCGAAAACGGCGCGCCCCGGACGCCCGCCGAGGCCGCGACCGAACCTGGCCTCGTCGGCATCGCCCACGCGCTCGACCTGCCGATCGTCGCCACCAACGACGTGCACTTCGCCTCGCCCGACCTCTTCGAGGCCCATGACGCCTTCCTGTGCATCGCGACCGGCGCGTACGTCGACCAGCAGGCGCCGCGCCGCCGCCTGACCGCCGAACATCACTTCAAATCCGCCGACGCGATGGCGGCGCTCTTCGCCGACCTGCCCGAGGCCGTCGAGAACACCGTCGAGATCGCGCGTCGTTGCGCGTTCCGGCCCCGCAAGCGCAAGCCGATCCTGCCGCGCTTCGCCGACGACGAAATCGAGGAACTGCGGCGCGAAGCCCGCAGCGGCCTCGCGGCCCGCCTCGCGGTCATCCCGCACGCCGCCCCGATCCCCGAATACGCCGCCCGCCTCGACTTCGAGCTCGGCGTCATCGAGGGCATGGGCTTTCCGGGATACTTCCTGATCGTCGCCGACTTCATCAAATGGGCGAAGGCGCAGGGCATCCCCGTCGGCCCCGGCCGCGGCTCGGGCGCGGGCTCGCTCGTCGCCTATGCGCTGACGATCACCGACCTCGACCCGCTGCGCTACGGCCTGCTGTTCGAGCGTTTCCTCAACCCCGACCGCATCTCGATGCCCGACTTCGACATCGACTTCTGCATGGACCGGCGCGAGGAGGTGATCAGTTACGTCCAGGGCCGCTACGGCCGCGACCGCGTCGCCCAGATCATCACCTTCGGCGCACTGTTGTCGAAGGCCGCGGTCCGCGACGTCGGACGCGTCCTGCAGATGCCCTACGGCCAGGTGGACCGCCTGTCCAAGATGATCCCGATCGACGGCGTCAGGCCGGTCAGCATCGAGAAGGCGCTGGCCGACGAGCCGCGCCTGCGCGACGAGGCCGGGCGCGACCCGCAGGTGAAGCGGCTGCTCGGGATCGCCCGACAGCTCGAGGGCCTGCTCCGCAACGCCTCCACTCACGCCGCCGGCGTCGTGATCGGCGACCGCCCGCTGGTCGAGCTCGTGCCGCTCTACCGCGACCCGCGCTCGGACATGCCCGCGACGCAATACAACATGAAGTGGGTCGAGGAAGCCGGCCTCGTGAAGTTCGATTTCCTCGGGCTCAAGACCCTGACGGTGATCCAGAACGCGCTCGACCTCATCAAACGGCGCGGCGTCGAGATCGACATCGCCGTGATCCCGCTCGACGATCCCGCCACCTACGCGCTCTACGCCTCGGCGCAGACCGTCGCGGTGTTCCAGGTCGAAAGCTCGGGCATGCGCGACGCGCTCCGCCAGCTCAAGCCCACCTGCATCGAGGACATCATCGCGCTGGTGGCGCTCTACCGCCCCGGTCCGATGGAAAACATCCCGAAGTTCTGCAACGTCAAGAACGGCCGCGAGAAACGCGAAAGCCTGCATCCGTCGATCGACGGGATCCTCGACGAGACCCAAGGCATCATCGTCTATCAGGAACAGGTGATGGAGATCGCCCGCAAGATGGCCGGGTATTCGCTCGGCGGCGCCGACCTGCTGCGTCGCGCGATGGGCAAGAAGATCCAGGCCGAGATGACCGCGCAGAAGCCGCTGTTCCTCGACGGCGCACGCGCCAACGGCATCGGCAAGGCGAAGGCCGACGAGATCTGGAACCTGCTCGACAAGTTCGCCAACTACGGCTTCAACAAGTCCCACGCCGCCGCCTATGCGGTCGTCAGCTACCAGACCGCGTGGCTCAAGGCGAACCATCCGGTGGAATTCATGGCCGCCGTGATGAACAGCGACCTCCACCTCACCGACAAGCTCGCCGCGTGCAAGCAGGAGGTGGATCGGCTCGGCATTCCGCTCCGACCGCCGTGCGTCAACCGAAGCTCGGCCACCATCGCGGTGGAGGACGGCGCGATCCTCTACGGCCTGGGCGCGCTGAAGGGCGTCGGCGTCGAGGCGATGCGCGTCATTGCGGCCGCGCGCGACTGCGGCGGCCCGTTCGCCGGCCTCGTCGATTTCGCCGAGCGGGTGGACCTGCGCCGCATCGGCAAGAAGGCGCTGGAAACGCTCGCCCGCGCCGGGGCGCTCGATGCGCTCGACAGCAATCGGCGAACCGCCTTCGAGAGCCTCGATCCGCTGACCGCCCATTCCGCCGCCGTCCACGACGACCGCGCCTCGGCCCAGGTCAGCCTCTTCGGCGACGCGACCTCGACGCTGCCGCCGCCACGGCTGCGCGAGGTCACGGACTGGCTTCCGATCGAGCGTCTGGCGCAGGAACTCGCTTCGGTCGGCTTCTACCTGTCGGGTCACCCGCTCGACGCCTATGCCGGGCCGCTGCGCCGCCAGGGCGTGCTCACCTACGCCGAACTCGCGCGCAAGGCCGTCGGCGCCGCCACGGTGACGGCGCGCATCGCGGGCGCCGTCGCCACGGTGGAAACCCGCAAATCGGCGCGGGGAACCCGTTTCGCGTTCGTGAAACTGAGCGATCCGACCGGACTGTTCGAGGTGCGGATGTTCGGCGACGTGCTCGATCCCGCGCGAGCGCATCTGGAGCCGGGGAGCAACGTCGTGCTGGCGGTCGAGGCGACGCTGGAGGGCGACGAACTGAAACTGCTCGCCAAGGCCGTCCAGCCGGCCGATCTCGCGGTGGCGGACGCCGCGGGCGTGGGCCTGCGGATCTTCATCGACGCCCCCGAAGCCGCGAACTCGCTCGCCCTCCGGCTCGCCGACGCCGCTCCGGCAGGCGGACGCGGCGGACCGGTGCACCTGGTGCTGCTCGGCGGCGACCTGCCGGGCGAGGTCGAACTCGCCCTCCCCGGCCTGCACGCCGTCACCCCCCTGATCGCGAGCGCGATCAAGCATGTTCCGGGCGTCCGTCACGTCGAGGAATTCTGACCGCTGTCGGCGGCCCTGATCGTATCGGCGCGGTCCGGCGACGGCTGCGTCAGCCGGCTTCGATCGCCTCGAGCGCCCCCGCGAGTTGCAGCGCGAACTTCGCCGAGGCGACGGGCAACGTGCGGCCCTTCATCTGGCCGAGGAGCAGGAGACCGTGCCGGATGTCGCGCGGCACGATTTCGCACACGAGCATCCTCGGATCGCGCGTCGGCCGCAGACCGATGGGGATCTGGAAGCTGACGGCCCGCTCGTGCAGCACGTACTGGCGCATCATCTCGAAACTGTCGGCTTCGACGACCGGGTTGAGCTTGAGCGAGCGGCCGTTGGTCGCCATCTCGAGCAGATGGCGCACGCCGTATTCCGCCGACGGGATCACGTGCGGCACGTCGAGGCAGTCGCGCAGCCGCAGTTCGGGCTTTCGCGCCAGCGGATGGTCCACGTGCATGACGGCGGTCACCGGCTGCGGGATGGCCTTGATGACCTCGAAATCCGCGAGATAAACCGGCTCGAACACAAGTGCGAGGTCGCTCGAGAACGTCGAAAGGTCGTGCTCGGCGTCCGCCCGGTCGCGCACGCGCACCGAGAAGGTGACGCGGGGATGCTCAGCGCGGTAGCGGGCGATCTGCTCGGGCAGAAAGATCGGCGTCAGAGCCTGCGAGCAAGCGATCGAGATATGCCCGCGCCGCTCGCCCGAAAGGTCGGCGACCTGCGCCCGGATGCGCTCGAGATCGCTGATCTGGGTGCGGATATGCTGCATCAGCAACTCCCCCGCGGGATTGAGCCGGACCCCGCGCGGAAGCCGTTCGAAGATTTGCGTCCCGAACTCTTCCTCGAACGCCTGGATGCGCCGGTTCAGCGCGGACGACGTGATGTTGAGATCCTCCGCCGCCTTGCGGATCGATCCGGCCCGCGCGACGTCGCGGATCAGCTGCAGCGTCTGCAAGTGTCTCATCTGTAGACATATTCCCCGAGCGCTGCGTCCAGTGCAGCGGTACGCTGAATTCTTAGCAATGGAAGTCAGCGCTGGAAAGCCCCAAGCTGATATCGGGGCGGTGCGGCCCCCGAGCGGCTGCGGGACGGGAATGAAGCGATATCCAACGACCCCGATCGAGCGAAGCGTTCCCGGCGCAGCCGGGTGCGGCGCGTGACGATGCGCGATCTCGACCTGACGCTGCGAGCGCTGCGCGTGGCCTATGCGGCGGGGTCGTCGCCCGTGGACGTGATCGCGGAGGTCTATCGGCGGATCGACGCGCTCGGCGATCCCGGCATCTTTCTTCACCTGACCGACCGCGACGCGGCGCTGGCCGAAGCGGCGGCGCTGGGCGACTTCGATCCGGCGCGCCCGCTGTGGGGCGTGCCGTTCGCGGTCAAGGACAACATCGACGTGGCGGGCCAGCCGACGACGGCCGCCTGTCCGGCCTTCGGCTATGTCGCAAAGGCGGACGCGTTCGTCGTCGCGCGCTTGCGCGCGGCGGGGGCGGTGCCGGTGGGCAAGACCACCCTCGACCAGTTCGCGACGGGGCTGGTGGGCGTTCGAACGCCCGGGCCGGCGCCGCTGAACGCGCTCGATCCGGCGATCGTGCCCGGCGGGTCGTCGTCGGGGTCGGCGGTGGCGGTGGCGCGCGGGCTCGTGACCTTCGCGCTCGGGACCGACACGGCGGGCTCCGGGCGGGTTCCCGCAGCGCTCAACAACATCGTCGGATTGAAGCCGTCGCTCGGGGCGCTGTCGACGCGACGCGTCGTGCCGGCCTGCCGGACGCTCGACACGGTGTCGGTTTTTGCGCTGACGGTCGACGACGCGCACGCGGCGTTTCTGGTCGCGGCGGGCTTCGATGAAGCCGACCCCTATTCGCGCGTCACGCCGTCGGGGCCGCTCGGGGCTGCGCCGGCGCATCCCGTCATCGGCGTGCCGAGCGCCGCGAGCCTCAGGTTCTTCGGAGATGCGTTGCACGAGGCGGCGTTCGAGGTCGACGTGGCGCGGCTTCGCGCGATGGGGGCCGTGATCCGGGACGTGGATTTCGGGCCGTTCTACGACGTGGCGGACATGCTCTATGCGGGCGCGTGGGTAGCGGAGCGCCATGCGGTGGTCGGTCCGCTGATGGAGCGCGACCCCGAGGCGGTGCTGCCGGTGATCCGGCGGATCGTGAGCGGCGCGGTGGGCATGTCGGCGACCGACGCGTTCCGCGGGTTTTATCGGCTCGAGACGCTGCGGCGCGCGGTCGAGCCGGTGATCGCGGGGGTGGACGCCTTCTGCGTGCCGACGATCCCGACGTTCTACACGCTCGCCGATCTCGCCGCCGACGCAATCGGGCCGAATTCGCGGCTCGGGACCTACACCAACTTCGTCAACCTGCTCGGTCTCTGCGGGCTGGCCGTGCCGACGCCGGCGCGGGCGGACGGACGGCCGGGCGGCGTGACGCTGCTGGCGGCGGCAGGGCGCGACGGCGTGCTCGCGAGCCTTGCCCGCAAGATCGAGCGGTGGGGCGACCGGACGCTCGGCGCAACCGGCTGGGCCGTGCCGCGGGCGCCCGACGCGGTCGCGCTCGCGGGGCCAGACGAGATCGAGATCGCCGTCTGCGGCGCGCACATGTCGGGGCTGCGGCTCAATGGCGAGCTGACGCGGCTGGGCGGGCGGTTCCTGCGCGCAGCGCGGACGACGCCGGAATACCGGCTGTTCGCGCTGCCGGGCGGGCCGCCGCGCCGGCCAGGGATGCTGCGCGCCGCCGCTGGCGGCGCCATCGCGCTCGAGGTCTGGGCGCTGCCGAACGCGGCGTTCGGGACATTCATCGCCGGGGTGCCCGCGCCGCTCGGCATCGGCACGGTCCGGTTGGCGGACGGGACGCGCCCGAAGGGGTTCCTCGTGGAGGCGGCGGGCGTCGAGGGCGCCGAGGACGTGACGCACTTCGGCGACTGGCGGCGGGTCATCGCCGAGGCGGCAGCGTGACCCGGCGCGCGCACCGCGCCGCAGCGGCATTGACGGGCGCCACGTGTGCGACATCCGAAAAATCGTTTGAAAACAACAGAAAGAATGTCGGAATTAACGAACGCTTCATAAATGTGAAGGACTTGTCCGAAGCCGCGCGGCGCCTCCTGCGCGGATCAGACGCCGAGACTGACATGGGCCGAGACGATGCGCCAGCCCTCAGCGCGGCGCATCCACACCTGGGACTGCGTTCCGCGGCGCCTCGAGCCGATGCGGCGGTACTCGGCAGTCGCGACGCCGATGTCGCGCGAAAGCGCCACGACGTCGATGCGGGTCAGGACGCGGGCGACGTCGGCGGCGTTGCGCCCGCGGCGAAACGCGGCGATCTCGGCGAGGCCGTAGAGCCCGCCTTGGGTTGTCAGTCGCGCCGCGCGGGGATCGTCCCAGAAAAACCCGATCAGCGCCTCGACGTCGTTGGCGATCAGTGCTGCCTCATAGGCGTCGAACGCCGCCCGGATCTCCGATCCGACCGCATCCGCATCCCCCTCGCCCATCCTTCCGCCCCGGTCGCAATCGCATCGGCCCCGACCCTAGGCGCTTCTCCCGCGCGCGGTAAAGGGTCGATCGCAAACAGCAAGGTCGCCGCATGAGCATGACGCGCCTGATCGCCGAACCCGAACCGATCGCCTTCGATCCCGCCCGAACCGCACTCGTCATCATCGACATGCAGCGCGATTTCCTGCTGCCCGGCGGCTTCGGCGAGAGCCTCGGCAACGACGTGAGCCTGCTTCAGGCGGCGATCGGCCCGTGCCGGGTGGCGCTCGCCGCGGCGCGCGAGGCGGGGATCCTGGTCATCCACACCCGCGAAGGCCATCGCCCCGATCTCGCCGACGCGCCGCCCGCCAAGATCGCCCGTGGCGCTCCGTCAAAGCGTATCGGCGATCCCGGCCCGATGGGACGCATCCTGATCCGCGGCGAAATAGGCCACGACATCGTTGACGAACTCGCCCCCGCGCCCGGCGAGGTCGTGCTCGACAAGCCCGGCAAGGGCGCGTTCCACCAGACCGATCTCGAACAGATCCTGCGCAACAACGCCATCGACACGCTGATGGTCGGCGGCGTCACCACCGAGGTCTGCGTCCACACGACGATCCGCGAGGGCAACGACCGCGGCTATCGCTGCGTCGCGCTCGCCGACGCCTGTGCGAGCTACTTCCCCGAGTTCCACCGCGTGGGCCTCGACATGATCAAGGCCCAGGGCGGCATCTTCGGCTGGGTCTCGGACGCGTCTTCCTTCGCAGGCGCCCTCCGGTCCGACGCGCAAGCCGCCTGACCCCCAACCACAGGAGCGACACATGGTAAAGACCCCCGCACTCTGGGCGCCAGGCGACTGGAACGCCTTCTTCGGGTTCGGCACGAACATCCTCGTCAACCTGCTGGTGCTGACAGGGCTGCTGCAGTTCGTGCTCCAGATGCCGACCGACATCATCTTCGGGCGCATCCTGCCCGCGCTCGGGCTGATGATGTTCCTGTCGACGATGTACTACGCCTGGCTCGCCTACGACTACGCCAGGCGCACGGGCCGCGACGACGTCTGCGCGCTGCCGTCGGGCATTTCGGTGCCGCACATGTTCGTCGTCACGTTCGTCATCATGCTGCCGATCGCCACGATGACCGGCGATCCGATCCGGGGCTGGGAGGCGGGACTGGTCTGGGTGTTCTTCCAGAGCTTCATCCTGATGATCGGCGGGTTCGTGGCGCCCTGGATCCGGCACGTGACGCCGCGCGCCGCGCTGCTCGGCACGCTCGCGGGCGTCTCGGTCGCGTTCATCTCGATGCGGCCCGCGCTCGAGATGTTCATGAACCCGGTCATCGGCGTCGTCTGCTTCGGGATCATCCTCGTCGCGTGGTTCGGCGGCGTCCGATATCCGCGCAACATTCCGGCGGGGCTCGTCGCCATCGCCTTCGGCATGCTGATCGCCTGGGGTGCTGCGCTGCTCGGGCTGCCGGGCGCGGGCATGAGCCTCGGCGGCCTGACCGGCGCCTTCACCAACTTCGGCTTCTCGCTGCCGATCCCCGCCATCGACCATGTGTTCGGCGGCTTCGAGTTCCTCGGCATCATCCTCGTGACCGCGATCCCGTTCGGCATCTACGATCTCGTCGAGGCGATGGACAACGTCGAGAGCGCCGAAGCCGCGGGCGACCACTATCCGACCACCCGCGTGCTGACCGCCGACGGCGTCGTCAGCCTGATCGGCTGCCTGATGGGCAATCCGTTCATCAACGCCGTCTACATCGGCCATCCCGGCTGGAAGTCGATGGGCGGGCGCATCGGCTATTCCGCCGCCACGGGCGTCATGGTGATCGCGCTGTGCTGGTTCGGGATCATCGCCGTGCTGCTGGCGCTGGTGCCGGTGGTCGCGATCTCGCCGATTCTGCTCTACATCGGCATGCTGATCGGCGCGCAGGCGTTCCAGACGACGCCGCTGACCCACGCGCCGGCGATCGTGCTCGGGCTGCTGCCGCATCTCGCGGCCTGGGCCAAGACGCTGATCGACGGGACGCTGGGGGCCGCAGGCGTGCAGATGACGCCGGAGCTGGTGGCGGGCATGGCGCAGAACGGCGTGCTCTATCACGGGCTCGAGATCTTCGGGGCCGGCGCGATCCTGACCGGCCTCGTGCTGGCCGCGGTCGGCGTGTTCGTGATCGAGCGCGAGTTCGAGAAGGCGGCCGCCTTCGCGCTGGCCGGCGCGGTGATGACGTTCTTCGGGTTCATGCACGGCGAGGCGGTGGGCTTTGCGGTGACCCCGATGGTCGCGCTCGCCTATGTCATCGTCGCAGGGTTCCTTTACGCCTGCGCCAAGCTCGACTGGGTCGAACGCGGCGGCCCGGTCCCGGCCGCGGACGCCGCCCCGATCTCCGGCGCGCATCCGGCCGAGTGAGCATGGGCGATGCGGACGCTTATGTCGACGCGGCCTCGGCGCTGGTGGGTCTGACCATCGCCGAGGCCCACCGCCCCGGGGTTCTGCGGTTTCTCGAGCTCGCGGCCCGGATGGCGGACACGCTGGAGCGGGTCGATCTCGGCGACGATCTCGCGCTCGCGCCGGTGTATCTGCCCCCCGACCTGCGGAGAGCGCGATGAACGACCCCGAAAGCCCCTGGGCTTCCGCCGCCGAGACCGCGCTCGCGGTCTCGACGGGTGCGACGAGCGCCGCCGCCGTCGTCGAAGCGGCGCTGGCGCGCGTCGCGGCGCTC
>JBBRUZ010000073.1:0-14364 GCA_038247355.1 Rhodobacterales bacterium | reverse complement strand
TCCGGACAGCATCATGAAGGAATACGGCGGCAACCAGTACGAAGTCACGATCGCGCCCGAGACGGGCCTGCGCATCGCCGACGCCGCCGCCTTCACCCGCCTCCTCGTGCAGGAGGTCGCACGCCGCACAGGCGAGCGCGCGACCTTCACCCCGATCCTCGACCCAGCCGGCGTCGGCAACGGCGTGCATGTCCACCTGAGCTTCCTCGATGCCGAGGGACGGCCAGCGACCTGGGATGCGAATGGGCCCTGCGGCATGTCGCGCGCGACGGGCTCCTTCATCGCGGGCGTCCTGCGCCACCTGCCGAGCATCGTGGCCGTGACCGCGCCTACCGCGATCTCGTACCTGAGGCTCACTCCGCACCGCTGGAGCGCCGCCTTCACCAACCTCGGCTTTCGCGACCGCGAGGCCGCCGTGCGCATCTGCCCGACTTCCGGCGCGTCGCCCGAGGCCGTGGCGCGCAGCTTCAACTTCGAGGTACGTGCGGCGGACGCAGCCGCCTCGCCGCATCTCGCTCTGGCCGCAATCGTGCATGCCGGCGTGCAGGGCATCGAGGACGACCTCCCAGCGCCTATCGCCACTGAGGAAGACCTCGCCGCTCTATCCGACCGCGACCTCGTCGCCCGCGGCTGTACTCGCCTGCCGGACTCGCTCGAAGCAGCACTCGAGCGTTTCGAGGCTGACACGACCGTGCGCGGCTGGTTCCCCGCGCGCTTTCCCGAGATCTATCTCGCCCACAAGCGTGCCGAAGTCGCCATCGTCGCCGACATGGACATCCCCACGCGCTGCGCGGCCTATGCCGATGTCTTCTGACGGGGAAGCACCGCCCACCGTCGCGTCCCCCCTGCGTGCCCCGGCGGAGGCCGCCCTGCTCGCCGTCGTGGTCTGCGCCGCCGTGGCAGCAGTCACGCTCGGCTTCGGCCTGCCGGGCGAGCGGGCCGCCACGCTCTTTTGCGTCAACCTCTGCGCGGTGCTGGCCTTCCAGACCTTCAGCGGCAATTCGGGCGTCGTCTCCTTCGGCCATACCGCCTTCATGGGGATCGGCGCCTACGTCTCGGCCTGGATCACCATGCCGCCATCCATGCTGCGCGCGACCTTGCCGAACCTGCCGGCCTGGCTCGGCGGCTACGAGGCGCCCACCCTCATCGCCCTCGCGGTCGTCGCCGTCGTCGGCGCGGTCGTGGCGCTGATCGTCGGCCTGCCGGTGGCGCGCCTCTCCGGGGCCTCGGCAGCCATCGCGACGCTGGGCCTGCTCATCATCGTCTATTCCGTCCTCGCCGGCGCGCGGGACTTCACGCGCGGCAACCAGGCCTTCTACGGCATCCCCCGCACCACCGACATCTGGGTCGCGGGCACGGCCGCCTTCGCCTTTATCCTCGCAGCCCGGCTGTTCCGCGACAGCCGCGTCGGCCTCTGCCTGCGCGCCGTGCGCGACGACGAGACAGCGGCGACCGCCTCCGGCCTCGACCCGGTCCGGCTGCGCCTAGCCGCCTGGACCTTATCGGGCGCGATGGGGGCCGTGGCCGGCGCGCTCTACGGCCACATGCTCGGCGCCTTCACGCCCCGCGATTTCTCCTTCGACCTCGCCTTCGGCCTCGTCGCCATGATGATTGTCGGCGGCATGGGCACCGTCACCGGGGCGCTCAGCGGCGTCGCCCTCGTCATGGCCCTGCAGGAGGGCCTGCAAAGGCTCGAAGGCGGCTTCGCCATTGGCCCCTTCACGACACCGCAGCTGTTCGGCCTGCCGGTCGTCGGCGCGAGCCTCGCGATCCTGATCGTGCTGCTCTATCGGCCCGCCGGTCTGTTCGGCCTGCGCGAACTGTCGCTGCCCGACCGCTTCTTCGCCCGCCGTCCGGCCCCGCCCGGCGCCGCCGTCCCCGAACGGCCGTCCCGTCCGATCGAGATCGAGCATGTCTCCAAATCCTTCGGCGGGCTCGCCGCCCTCACGGACGTGACGGCGCGCCTCGTGCCAGGGCGTGTGACCGGCCTGATCGGGCCGAACGGCGCGGGCAAGTCCACCCTCGTCAATGTCATGGCGGGCCTCTCGCCCGCGACGGCTGGGCGCGTCCTGCTCGGGGACGCGCGACTCGACCAGGGCCCGCCCCAGGCGACGGCCCGGGCAGGCGTCGCGCGCACGTTCCAGAACATCCGCCTGTTCGAGGCGCTGAGCGTCGAGGAGAACGTCATCGTTGCGGCCCTCGCGCAGGGCTTGCCCCCCGCCACGGCACGGGCCTTCGCCGCGCGCGAACTGGCCGCCGTCGGGCTCGCCGGCAGCGCCACCCGGATTTCGGGCGCGCTGCCCTACGGCTCGCGCCGGCGGCTCGAGATCGCGCGCGCGCTGGCCGCCCGGCCGGAATTCCTGCTGCTCGACGAACCCGCGGCCGGCATGAACCCCGAGGAAACCGCCGACCTCGCTGCCCGCCTGCGCGACCTGCCCGCGACGCGCGGCGTCGGGATCCTGCTCATCGACCACGACCTGCCCTTCGTCATGGCGCTCTGCGACCATGTCATCGTCGTCAACCGCGGCGAAGTCATCGCCACGGGAACGCCCGCCGAGGTGCAGCGCCATCCCGCCGTTATCGAGGCCTATCTCGGTACGCGCGCCACCGGCGGCCACAGGCGCAAGCCCGCGCCGCAAGCCCCGTCCAGACCCACACCGAAACAGGAGAGACCCCATGCCCAGACCTGACGCCACAACCCGTACTGTGCTCGCGGCGGCGCTCGTCGCCGCGACCGCCGGCACAGCCGCAGCCCAGGAAGAATACGTGATCGGCGTCGCCGCCGCGCAGTCGGGCGGCATGGCGCCCTTCGACCAGCCGTCCTTCGCGGGCTTCGAGTTCTGCGTCGGCGAGATGAACGCGTCGGGCGGCATCGCCGGCCAGCACCCGATCCGCCTCGAGATGCGCGACACCCGGTCCGACATGGCCGAGACCGTGAAGTTCGCCCAGGAGTTCACCGATCTCGGCGTCAACTTCGTTGTCAGCCCGGCGGACGGCGATCCGACCATGGCCATGGGCCAGATCACCGGCCCGGCCGGGATCCCCACTATGACCTTCGCCGGAACCGCCCCGATCCTGACCGGCGTCAGCGACTTCGTCTTCGGCAGCTACCCGGCCGACAACCAGCAGGCCGCCGTCCTCGCCGCTTATGCGAGCGAGCTCGGCTACAAGAGCGCCTTCATCCTCCAGTCGCCCGACACCGCCTATACCCAGTTCGGACCGGAATATTTCGCGACCGCCTTCGAGACGCAAGGGGGCGAGATCCTCGGCCGGGCCTCCTACACGCTCAACCAGCCGGACTTTTCGGCCATCGTGACGACCATCCGGGCGCTCGACCCGCAGCCCGACGTGATCGTGACCTGGGCCTGGGAGCCGGACTTCCCGGCCTTCATCCGGGCGTTCCGTGGCGCAGGCCTGATCACGCCGGTCATGGGCGCCGACGTGCTCGACACGCCGACCGTGCGCGGCCTCGGCGATGTCGTCGAGGGCGTCGTGCACACCTCGGGCGGCTTCGCCGAAGAAGGCAGCGCGCACGCCGATTTCAACGCGCGCTACCAGGCGGCGACCGGCCTCGTCGCCGACACCAACTACCACGTCAACGGCTGCGACATCCTCGGGATGGTCGACGCGGCGGTGCGAACCGCGGGCACGATCGAACCCGCGGCCGTCCGCGACGCCCTGGCCGACATCGAGAACGGCGAAGGGGCGATGTCGTCCTACACCTTCCGCGGCACCGACCGTATGCCGCTGCGCTCGGTCGTGCTTGCCCGAATCGAAAGCGGCCAGAAGACCTTCATCCGCCGCGAGACCGCGGACCCCGCCACGATGCCCGCGCCCTGACGTGCTCGAGGTCACCGGCCTACGCGTGCGCTACGGCCCCATCGAGGCCGTGCGCGGCCTCGACCTGACCGTCGCGAGCGGCGAGATCGTCGCACTTCTCGGCCCGAACGGCGCTGGCAAGAGCTCGACCCTCAATGCCATCGCCGGTCTGGTGCCCGTCGCCGGCGGCACTGTCACGTTCGACGGCACCGACGTGACCGGCCTCCCGGCCGAGGCGCTCGCCCGGCGCGGCGTTGGGCTCGTGCCCGAGGGGCGCCGGGTCTTCTCCGGCCTGACCGTGGCGGAGAACCTCACGCTTGGCGGCGCCGCGCACGCAGGCCCCGCCGAACGACGCAACCGCGTGGCCGAGATGCAGACGCGCTTTCCGATCCTCGCCGAGCGGCGCGATCAGCGCGCGGGCCTCCTGTCGGGCGGCGAACAGCAGATGCTCGCCATCGCGCGCGCCCTCATGGCCCGGCCGCGGCTCCTCCTGATGGACGAACCCTCGCTCGGCCTCGCGCCGCAGATGGTGGAGCGCGTGTTCGACCTGATTGCGGACATGCGGGCGGAGGGTATCACGATCCTCCTCGTCGAACAGAACGTGCCGATGTCGCTCGACGTCGCGGACCACGCCGTGGTGCTCGCGAACGGCCGCGCGGCGCTCGCGGGCGACGCCGCCAACCTCGCGGCGTCGGACGCCGTCCGCGAAGCGTATCTGGCGGTATAGATGGACATTTTTATCCAGCAAACGATCAACGCGCTCAGCCTGGGCGGCGTCTATGCCCTGCTCTCGCTCGGCCTCGCCGTGGTCTTCTCCATCGTGCGGCTCATCAACTTCGCCCATGGCGAGATCATGACGGTCGCGGGCTACGCGATCTGGTTCTCGCTCACCCTCGCGGCCCCCGTGCCCGCGGCGATCATCGCGGGCCTCGTGGTGGCCGCACTGGCCGCGGTCGCGATGGAGCGCGTCGCCTTCCGTTCCATGCGCGGCGCGAACGTCACGACCCTGCTCATCACCTCCTTCGCCGTCAGCGAGATCATCAAGGTCGCGTTCCAGAACGGCATCAGCGCCCGGCCTGTCCCGGTGGTGCTGCCCTCTTGGCTGACAGCGACCCTCGATCTTGGCGCTGCCCGGATCGGCATGATCTCGATCATCTCCATCCTCTCGGTCGCCGTCTCGCTGCTGGCGCTCGGGTTCTTCCTGCGCCGGGCGACGCTCGGGCTCGCGATGCGCGCGGCGGCCGAGGATTTCGCGGTCGTGCGCCTGATGGGCGTGCGGGCCAACCATGTCGTGGCCCTCGCTTTCGCGATCTCGGGCCTGCTCGCGGGCGTCGCAGCCGTGCTCTGGGTCGCACAGCGCGGCTCGGTCGATCCGCTCATGGGCGCCACGCCCGTGCTCAAGGCCTTCATCGCCACGGTGCTGGGCGGCCTCGGCTCGCTGCCTGGCGCCGTGCTCGGCGGGTTCGTCGTCGGCGCGGTCGAGGTGTTCCTCCAGGCTTTCCTGCCCGAAGCCGCCCAGCCCTTCCGCGAGGCCATTGCGCTGTCGCTGATCATCGCCCTGCTGGTCTGGCGTCCGAACGGCCTGTTGCCCGCACCCGTCACCGCCCGAAGTTGAACCGGATCGGCAGCGTCAATCGTCCAGGCCGGGCAGCCGACCTTCTAATGGCGCTCAGCGCCTGGCGAAGAGGTAGGTCTGCCCGCTTTCCGTCGGGGTCAGTACGAGCCGGCTGCGCCGGCCATCGGAGCCGACCTGAAACTGCGCGAAACCGAGCGGGTCCGCGCCGAGGTTGGCCGCCACAGCTTCGAACCGGCCCTCTGGCGCGAGCCGCACGGTGAACACGTCTCCGTCCCACGCGGCGAACGACAGTCTCGCGCCGGTCCCGGCGAGGACAAGCGACAGCGCGCCATCCGCAACTGCGAGATCGGCCTGACCGAAGGTCGGGTTGTCGTAGGTCCCCGCCAGCGCCTCGAGCGGTGGCGCCGGGCGCGCGTCGGCCGGCGTCACGAACGGCGCAGAGGCCGCCGCCGCCCCGTCGCGCGCTGCCGCGAGAGACCGCGCCGCATGATCGATCTCGGGGTTCCCGAGCAGCCGATCCAGCGCCCAGGCTCCAATCGCATCGGGGAGGCCCACGTTGGTCGCGTTCGTCAGCACCACCACGCCCGCATCATGGTCCGGCAGCAGCCCGACATAGGCACCGAATGCGGTCGTACCACCATTGTGCCAGACGACCCGACCATTCGGCGTCGCGAGGTCGACCCAACCCATGGCATAGGCTGCCGTAGGGGAGATGCCTATGCGCGGGATAAGCGTCACGGCGAGGTTGTCGGCCGAGACGATGCGCTGGCCTTCGAAGTTCCCATTCGCGAGCTGCAGTCGTAGCCAGCCGCTCATGTCCTCGATGTTTGAATTGATCGCGCCGGCGGCGCCGAAACCATAAGGGAATACTTCCGTGAACGGAACCTCCGTCGAGCCATCGGGGGTCCAGAGGTACCCTTTAGCTGCATTGGGTGCTGTCTCGATGGCCGCGGCGGTGAACGAGGAGCCGGTCATGCCGAGCGGCTCGAAAATCTCGCTCGCAATGACCTCGTTCCAGTCAGCCGCCCCCATCGCTGAGGCGACGATCCGCTGTGCGAGCATATGGGTGATGTTCGTGTAGGCGAAGGTCGAGCGAAAGCTCGAAACCGGCGCGACATGGCGCAGCGAGCGAATCATAGCTGTTTGATCGAAGCCGAGAAGCCCCACGGCGTCGTTGGCGTATGGTGGCAACCCTGAGCGCTGCGCGAGCAGGTCGAAGATGCGGAACTCCTGGGTGACCCAAGGGTCCATCATCTGGAAATCGGGCGCATGATCGACGACGCGGTCGTCCCAAGCGAGCTTGTCCTGATCGACTGCGATGGCGAGCGAGGTCGCGAGGAATGCCTTGGTCGTCGAACCGATCTGAAACACGGTGCCGGGATCGACCGCATCGCCGCCCTTTGCGTGCAAGCCGAAGCCTTTGGCGTAGACGAGCGCATCGCCCGCGACGATTCCGATGGCGGCGCCGGGCACGTCGAAGTCCGCCAGGCCCTTCGCGACATAGGCTTCCAGATCGGGCAAGAGCGCCTCGATCCGCGCGGCCATCGCAGGATCGCCTTGCGCCGCGACCGGAAGCGACAGTGCGAAAGAGGCCGTGGAGAGGATCAGCGTGGCAAGCGCGGCACGGAGCGTCATGCGTGGTCTCCAAAGCGTGCAGATACGACTGCGTCATTCGGGCCGAGCGTGCCGTCACACGTCTTTACCGGGCAAGCGAAAAACGGAGATCATCGCGAACCACGCATCATCGGAGGCTCTGGCGGCGTCGCTGTCGCAGGCCCGTCTCCGACAAGGTGCGGTTGAAACCGCTTGATCGAATCGCACGATCGATGGATGACATCGATGTTATCAGGCTAATCGTGGCCAATGCGGGCGTTCAGACGGGATCTGGGGATGGCCACGATCTATGATGTCGCGACGATGGCCGGGGTGTCTCCAAAGACGGTGTCGCGGGTGATGAACGGCGAGGCGACGGTCACCGCCCGCACCCGCGAGACGGTGGAGGCGGCGATGCACCAGCTCGGCTACGTGCCATCGTCGGCGGCGCGGGCGATGCGGTCGCACCGCACCGGCCTCGTCGGGCTGGTCACCGGCGCGATCAGCGGCCATCCGGTCGGCGGGCCGAGCGGTTTGCCCGAACTGCAGATCGTCGAGGGCATCCAGCGAGTGCTCGCGGACGCCGGCCTGACGCTGCTGATCTCCGACACCGGGGGCGACGCCACGCGCGTCACGCCGCTGGTTCGCACGCTGCGCGGGCATCGCGTCGAGGGGCTGTTTTACGTCGCCGACCATCACCAGCGCGTCACGCTGCCGGAGGTGGCGCGCGCCGAGCGGCTCGTGCTGGTGAACGCCTTCGACGAGGCTGGAACGCGCTGCGTCCTGCCCGACGACATCCACGGCCAGCAGGCGCTGACCGAGGCGCTGATCGCCCACGGGCACCGCCGCATCGGGTTCCTGACGCTGCCGACCGCCATCGTCGCCCACCGCCTGCGGCTCGACGGCTACAGGGCGGCGCTCGCGGCGGTGGGGATCGCGTACGACGCGAGCCTCGTCATCGACGCGGATCGAGGCGGCGCTCCCGAGGAGCGGGCGGCGCTGATGGCCGCGGTCGACGCGCTGCTGGCCCTGGACGCGCCGCCGACGGTGCTGTGCTGCGGCAACGACCGACTGGCCGTCACCGTCTACGGCATCCTGCGCGCCCGCGGCGTCGCGGTGCCCGGGGCGATGTCGGTCGCAGGCTACGACGACTACCGCGTGATCTCGGAGACGCTGTACCCGCCGCTGACCACGATGGAACTGCCCTACGGCCGGATGGGCGAACAGGCGGCGCGGATGATGCTCGACGAACTGCGCTGCGGCGCGGCCCCTGCGCCCGCCAGCATCGTCGTCCGTGGCGAAGTGAAATGGCGGTCCTCGGTGACGCCCGGGCCGGCGCTTGAAATCCGGTGAACAAACCAAGGAGGAAGACCATGAAAACCCTATTGCGGATCGGCGCAGCGCTGCTGACCACGACCTGCCTCGCCGGCGGCGCCGCGGCTTAGACTGACCTCAGCCTTTGGTACCACGGCGCCGGCAACGAGGTGGAGCGCACCGTTCTCACCAAGATCGTCGACGATTTCAACGCCTCGCAGTCCGACTGGCGCGTGATGATCGAGCAGTTCCCGCAGGCCGCCTATAACGATTCCGTCGTCGCCGCCGCTTTATCCGGCGAACTGCCCGACATCCTCGACGTCGATGGCCCGATCATGCCGAATTGGGCCTGGGCCGGATATCTCGCGCCGCTCACGATCGACCCGGACGTGCTCGAGGGCTTCCTGCCGGGCGTGATAGGCACCTGGAACGACAAGATCTACTCGGTCGGCTTCTGGGACGCGGCCCTCGCCATGTTCGCGCGGAAGTCGGTGCTGGAGGCGAACGGCATCCGCGTCCCGACGCTCGACGAGCCGTGGACCGGCGAGGAGTTCGACGAGATCCTCGTCACGCTCAAGGACACGGGTGAATACGACTATCCGCTCAACATCGGCATGGCGGACAAGGGCGAGTGGTATCCCTACGCCTTCCCGCCCTACCTGTGGAGCTCGGGCGGCGACCTCGTCAACCGCGAGACCTACCAGACCGCCGAGGAGGCGCTGAACTCCGACGCGGCGATCAAGTGGGGCGAGTGGTGGCAGAGCCTGTTCGAGCGCGACCTCGTTCCCGGCCCGTCGCAGAGGCTCGCCGACCACCAGAACGGCTTTGCCGAAGGCAAGTACGCCCTTAACTGGACGGGCAACTGGCTGGCCCTGTCCTCGCTCGAAACCTACGGCGACGACCTGCTGTTCCTGCCCGCGCCGGACTTCGGCGAGGGCGGCAAGATCGGCGCAGGCTCCTGGCAGTTCGCGGTCTCGGCGACCAGCGCGCACCAGGACGGGGCCAACGCGTTCATCGAATTCGCGCTCAAGGACGAGTATTTTGCCGCCTTCTCCGACGGCATAGGCCCGATCCCGCCGACCCGCGAGGCGGCGGCGATGAGCGAATACTATGCCGCCGGCGCGCCGATGGAAGTGTTCGACGAGCTGTCCGAGCGGCAGGGGACGCTGCGGCCGGTCACGCCCGGTTACGTGGTGCAGAGCCTGGTGTTCCAGAAGGCGATCGCCGACATCGCCAACGGCGCGAACGTGGTCACGGCGCTCGATACCGCCGTCGACGAGATCAACGCCGACATCCAGAACAACGCGGGCTACGGCCACAACTGACGGGTGCTGCCCGAACAAGACCGGTCGGCTTCCAGTCCAGGTGACGCCGGCCGGATCTCCGCAACAAACAAAATGGGGAGGAAGGCATGGCCGTATCCGGGTCTCGCCTGTTGTCTTCGAACCGCGCGGGGTGGACGATGGCGGCGCCCGCCTTCGGCCTGATCCTGCTGTTCATCATCCTGCCGTTCACGCTGGCTTTCGGCCTGAGCTTCACCAACCAGCGGCTGTTCTCGCCGAATCCGACCCAGTGGGTCGGCATGGCGAACTTCGACCAGCTGCTCGGGGTGAGCGCGCTGACGCTCGAGCCCGAACGCGACGACGCCGGCGAGATCGTGCGCGACGACGCCGGCGCGCCTACCTATCCGCGGCTGCGCGGCTACACCCGCAACAACCCGGACTATCCGAACCTGGTGGGCAAGCAGGAATGGTTCAGCTTCCAGTACGGCGAGAGCCGCACCTATGTGCTGGCCAGCGACGTCGTGTTCATGAAGGCGCTCATCAACACGTTCATCTTCGTGCTCGTGGTGGCGCCGTTGCAAGGCGGGATCGCGTTGCTGCTCGCGCTGATGGTCAACCAGAAGCTGCGCGGCATCAACGTCTTCCGCGCGGTCTATTTCATGCCGGTGGTCGTCTCGATCGTGGTCGTCTCGCTGTTGTGGCGCTTCATCTACGCCGGCGACAACGGGTTGCTCAACAACGTGCTGGGGTGGGTGACCTTCGGGGCGTTCCAGCCCGTCGACTGGCTCGGCAATCCCGACACGGCGCTACCCGCGATCATCGCCATGTCGATCTGGCAGGCGGTGGGGTTTCACATGGTGATCTGGCTCGCCGGATTGCAGACGATCTCGCCCACCCTTTACGAGGCCGCCAACATCGAGGGTGCGACACGGTTCCAGGCGTTCCGATACGTGACCTGGCCGGGCCTGCGCAACACCGCGGTGCTGGTGCTGATCGTCATCACCATGCAGGCGTTCGCGCTCTTCGCCCAGATCGACGTGATGACCAAGGGCGGGCCGCTCGATTCGACCCAGACCATGGTCTTCCAGGCGGTCGAGCGCGGCTATCGCAAGCAGGACATCGCCGCGGGCTCGGTGATCTCGGTGATCCTGTTCCTGATCGTGCTGAGCATCTCGCTGATCCAGCGCTACCTGACCCGGGAGAAGACCTGATGGCGACCGTAGATGGCCAGAACCGGACGTTCGACCGCACCTGGCGGTATGCGCTGCTGATCCTCGGCGCGGTGATCTTCGTGGGACCACTGCTGTTCATGGTGATGTCCTCGCTGAAGCCCGATCCGCAGCTGCTCGCGGACACCGAGAGCCTGCGGGCGTTCCTGCCCGTCGGGGACATCTCACTCTCGAACTATGTCGCGGCCTTCCAGCGCGCGCCGGTGGCGACCTTCATCTTCAATTCGGTGCTGGTCACCGGGCTGACGGTGATCCTGTCGCTTTTCATCTGCTCGATGGCGGCGTTCTCCTTAGTGTTCATGCGGTGGCGCGGGCGCGACGTAATCCTAGCGGTGATCATCGCGACGCTGATCGTGCCCTTCGAAACGATCGCCATCCCGATGCTGATCGTCGTCAACAACCTTCCCTGGATCGGCCCCGAGGGCTTCAGCTTCGGTTGGCTCAACAGCTACCGGGTGCAGATCGTGCCGTTCATCTCGGACGGGCTGACGATCTTTCTGTTCGTGCAGTTCTTCAAGGATCTGCCGCGCGAGCTGATCGAGGCCAGCCGCGTTGAGGGCGCGACCTGGTTCCAGATCTACTGGCGCGTGGTGATGCCGCTGTCGGGCCCGGTGGTGGCGACGGCCGCGATCCTGAAGTTCCTTTACATGTACAACCAGTATCTGTGGCCGCTGATGGTCACCCAGGCCGAGGGCTACCGGCCCGTGATGGTGGGCCTGCAGTACTTCTTCCAGCTCAACACCGCCTGGGGCGAACTGATGGCCTATCTGTTGGTGATCACCGTGCCGGTGCTCCTCTTCTATCTCGTGCTGCAGCGGGCGTTCATCTCGTCGATCGCCTCGACCGGCGTGAAAGGATAACCTGCATGACGCTCGCATTGCCGACCAAATGGATCTGGGACAGCTGGTACGCCCGCGACGGCGACCTCTGGCACGGGTTCTTCCTGCAGGCCGACAAGGCGCTGGGTGACCCCGAACAGCGCCATTTCAACGTGACGCAGGGCCACGCGACCAGCCGGGACCTGCGCCACTGGCAGCACAAAGGCACGACGTTCACGCCGGCGGCGGGGCCGGCGTGGGACGACTACACCACCTGGACCGGCTCGGTCGTCCGGGGCGACGATGACCTGTAGCACCTGTTCTATACCGGCTCCTGCCGGGCGGAGGACGGGCTGAAGCAGCGCATCGGCCACGCGGTCAGCGACGACCTGCACAACTGGACCCGCGTCGGCGACGGGCTGGCGCTGGATCTGTCGGGGGACGACTATGAGGAATTTGCGCCCGGTCACTGGCACGACCGGGCGATGCGCGACCCCTGGGTGATGCGCGACCCGCAGGGCGGCTGGATGATGTTCTTCACCGCCCGCGTGCCGGGGGTGGCCGAGCCGAACGCGGGCGGGGCAATCGGCTTCGCCACGTCGCCTGACCTCGACGGCTGGACCCTGCAACCGCCGGTCTACGCCGGCGGGACCTTCGGGCAGATGGAGGTGCCGCAGGTCTTCGACGCGGGCGGGCGCTGGTACTGCCTGTTCTGCACCGACGGGTCGCATTATTCAGCCGCCTA
Organism: Rhodobacterales bacterium; assembly: GCA_038247355.1. Taxonomy (GTDB): domain Bacteria; phylum Pseudomonadota; class Alphaproteobacteria; order Rhodobacterales; family Rhodobacteraceae; genus Amaricoccus. The sequence goes on along the minus strand of JBBRUZ010000073.1, from coordinate 1,987 downwards.
CCGCGCGTCTTATCTGGGGACGCCGGTGCAGGGTACGCACTACATGGTCGCGGCCGACCCCCGCGGCCCGTGGAAGGTGGCGCCCGGCCCCTTCCTCGACGGGGACCCGGCGATCAACCGCTATGCGGCGCGCATCCTCGAGACCGACGAAGGGCTGGTGCTGATGGGCTTTTTGCACAACCCCGGGGGCGGCGCCTTCGTCGGCGAAATCCCCGGCCCGGTCCCGGTGCGCGTCGACGACGCGGGTTGGCTGCGGCTCGGCTGAGCGAACTCAAGGAGGAAACGAAAAATGGCGGACGTCAAGCTCGTCGACCTGAAGAAAAGCTACGGCAGCGTCGACATCATCAAGGGCGTGAGCCTCGACATCGCGCACGGCGAGTTCGTTGTCTTTGTGGGCCCGTCGGGCTGCGGCAAGTCCACGCTGCTGCGCATGATCGCGGGGCTGGAGGAGATCGGCGGGGGCGACCTTTTCATCGACGGCGTGCGGGTCAACGACGCTCAGCCGCGCGAGCGCGAGATCGCGATGGTGTTCCAGAGCTATGCGATCTTCCCGCACATGACCGTGCGCGAGAACATCGGCTTCGGGCTGACGCTGGCCGGCACGCCCAAGGCCGAGAAGGCGCGCGCCGTCGGCGAGGCGGCGCGCATCCTTCAGATGGAGGCGCTGCTCGACCGCAAGCCGAGCCAGCTGTCGGGTGGCCAGCGCCAGCGCGTCGCGATCGGCCGCTCGATCGTGCGCAAGCCGAAGGTGTTCCTGTTCGACGAGCCCCTGTCGAACCTCGACGCCGCGCTGCGCGTGGACATGCGCATGGAGATCGGCAAGCTGCACCAGGATCTGGGCGCGACGATGATCTACGTGACGCATGACCAGGTCGAGGCGATGACGCTCGCCGACAAGATCGTGGTGCTGCGCGCCGGCGAGGTCATGCAGGTGGGCAGCCCGCTCGATCTCTATCACCGCCCGGCAAACCAGTTCGTGGCGGGGTTCCTCGGCTCACCGAAGATGAACTTTCTGGAGGTCGAGGTCCGGGATGTCGCGCACGGGCGCGTCACCGTCTCCTCGCCTGCGCTGGAGGCGGTGGCGGTCCCCCATGCGACGGGCGCGTTCAAGGCAGGCGGCCGGGCGGTGCTCGGGGTGCGACCGCAGTTCCTTCACCCGGGCGCGTTCGCCGATCGGGGGAGCCTGCACGGCGAGGTCTCGCTCGTGGAGCGGCTCGGGACCGAGACGGTGGTCAATGTCGAGCTCGCCTCGGGCGGCCGGATCGTCGTGGCGCTCGCCGGCGACAACGCCTTCGATCGCGGCCACGAGATCGTGCTCGGCTTCGAGCCCGAGCGGGCGCACCTGTTTCCCGCAGCCTGACGCGGCCTGAACCGGGCGACGCCGCCCGATCCGACAAAAAACCGCGATACCGCGGCACGGCGGCGACGGCAGGGTGATTCAAAATACCGCAGGCAGTCGGGGAAGACAGTTTGGGTTGATTGGATTCTATCGGTTAATTGCCAGGATGAGGGCGGAGCCGCAGTTGCGCGCCGGATCGCAGCGGGGGCTTCACGATCGCGCGTCTCGCGCGGACCACCGCGGTGCTCGACACAATCGCCCTCGATTGTGATGATGCGGATCTGCACCGAGGGGTCGCGTCGGCGGGCTCGGCTTTGGGCGAGGCGGCAGGACGGGCCGTTCATTTCGGGGATATGAACGTGGTGGGTCAACCGGTCGAGCAGTGCCCCGGTCGGGCGCTCGTCCCCCGAATGTCGCCGTCCACTCGTCAAACGGCGCCAGGGAGTGCGTTTTTCGGCGGGCGCCGGAGGCGGCCGGGCGGCCACCGCGCATGACGACGGGCCGGGCTTGGGCGTATCCGGTTTTCTCGCATCCGGCCGACGCCGGGCGCCGCCAGTGCAGCGCCATGAGCCGGGGCCAGAGCACCGATCAGAATGGCGCCGCGGCCGAAGAAAGCGCCAGCGTCATCCGGCGCCCCGAGATCACCAG
>JBBRUZ010000072.1:0-14401 GCA_038247355.1 Rhodobacterales bacterium | reverse complement strand
GCGTAGAGCCCCTCGCCTACCTCAAGGACACCCTGACTGCGATCGCCAAAGGTCACCCGCAAAGTCGCCTCGACGACCTCCTGCCATGGAACTTCATGCCGTCAAGCTGAGAAGCCAGTGCCCCCCAGCCGCCGCTTACCGATCAGCATCGTGCGGTCATCAAAGGCCCGCGCCGCGGTGTTCGAGGATGACCGGCACGACGAGTTCCTCCTCGTCGGTGAGGTGGCGGTCGAGAAACCGCCCGAAGGCGTCGAGTTTGCGCTTGAGCCGCGCGGAAGGCTCGAGCGCGCGGGCGTCCGTCCCGAGGGTGCGCAGGACGTCGTTGGCCGCGACCGTCAGCGCGTTCAGGCCGGCGTCGAGCGCGTGATGGTCGGAGTCGAGCAGGTCGAAACCGGCCTCGAGGCGGGCGTCCATGGCGCGCAACAGCGGAAAGTAGTGGTCGTCCTCGACGTGGTGATGGCCGTGGAGTTCGCTTACGAACATGCCGCCGAGCCGTGAAAGGTCTGCGCCGAAGCGTCGAGGCTCGCGTTTCCGGTCGAGAAACCCGGCTGTCTCGGTCACGAGCTGCACCTGGAGACGGCGGAACATCAGGTGGCGGTCGAGCCAGAACCGGGTGAGCGCGTTGAACTCCGGGTGGCCTTCCCAGCGGGCGCGCGCATGGCGCTCGACCAGCACGCGCAACGCGTCGGGCAGGCCGGTCCGCGTGGCGAGGTCGAGCGCGGTCATCGCGGGGATGCAAGCCGCCGGCCCGTGTGCGTCACCCCGCTCCGCTCGAGGTCACGGGCACGTTTCATGCGCCGATCTGGCGGCAATCGCCGAGGATCACCTGCTCCTCCGCTGTATGGTCGGCCGCCATGAACAGCAGCGTTCCGGCGTTCCCCTTCGAATGCCAGCGATAGCTTTGCTGTTCGTCGAAGGCGACATAGCGCACCCCCGATCCGGTCGGCCCCGCCTGCATCGGGATCAGCTTGCCGGCCCAGCCCACGACGGCGAACGACGTCGCCGCGTCGACGTTGACGTAGGCGACCTGCAGCACCGCGCCTCCGGCGCAGGCGTAGTTGGCCGACAGGCCCGGCGGCGCGTCCTGTGCGGCGGCAGGCGTTGCGAGCGCCGCCGCGAGAGGTTTCAGCATCGGTCGATCTCCATGAACGCGACCGCCGATCCATACACCGCGCGGCCGCGTCAGCCCAGCGTGTCCGCGAGCCAGCGTTCGAGCAAAAACCGCGCGATGGAGCCCTTTCTGGCGGGCCGCATCGTCGGGTCGCGCCCCATCAGGCCGGCGAGCACGCCCTCCCGGCTCACCCAAAGCGCGTCCTCCAGCTCCGCCGGGTCGAGCGTGATCGCCCGGCTTTGCGCGACGCCCCGGCAGCCGATCATCAGGCTCGACGGAAACGGCCAGGGTTGGCTCGACAGGTAATCCACCTGCCCGACGCTGATCCCGGCCTCCTCCAAGGTCTCGCGCCGCACCGCCGCCTCGATGGACTCGCCGGGCTCCATGAAGCCGGCCAGAAGCGAATACATTCCTTCCGGCCAGGCCGGCGAGCGGCCGAGCAGCACGTCCTCGCCCGAGAGGATCAGCATGATGACCACGGGATCCGTCCGGGGAAAATGCTGCGACCCGCACGCCGGGCAGATCCGCTTCCATCCCGCATCGCCCGATTCCGAGGGCTGGCCGCAGCGGGCGCAGAACCGATGGGTCTCGTGCCACGCGAAGATCCCCTTGGCGGCCGCGGCGACGCCCGCGTCCTGTGCGCCGAGCGCCCCCATCACCGCGCGCAGGTCGGCGAATGCGAACCGCTTCCCCAGCGCCGGATGCACAGCCCGACTGTCATCGAGAAAGCCGCCCGGTCCCGAAGGCGCCCCATCGAGCCCGGCCCAACCCGCCAGATCGCGGGCGAATCGCGGCGCGCCGCCGATCAGGCCGAGAAAGATCGCCGCGCCCGCCTCGCCGCCAAAGACCCGATGATCCGAGGCGACCCAGCCGATGGCCAGCTCGGGGCCGGCAAGGTCGACGAGCGGCCTGCCCTGCCAGAACGGCACGCAAAGCGCGTCCGGCGCACCGATCAGACCCGTCGCCGTCGCGCGAAGGTGCGTCGCCCGGTCAAGCGTGCCCCCGGCGAACGTCACCGCCTCCGCGTCGCGCATCGCATCCTCCGTCGCATTTCGCCGCGACATTGCCGCGGATGCGCGCCCGGGACAATGTCGGCCGAACGTTCGTCGGCGGAGAAGATTTCAGAGTCTGGCTGACCGGAGTGAGGGCGTCCGACAGCCGCCCGCGTGCCGCGGCTCAGCGCGCGAACCAGCCTCCGTCGACGGGCAGGACGACGCCCCGCACATATCTGGCGGCCGGCGAGGCGAGAAAGACCGCGGCGCCGCCGATGTCGTCTGCCTTGTTCCAGCGACCGGCGGGGATGCGGTCGAGGATCGCCCGACTTCGCACGGGGGTCATTGCGAAGCGCCTCGGTATTGCTGGTCGCGATACAGTCGGGCGCGATCGCGTTGACGGTTGACGCCGCGCGACGCTCATCCGCAGGCGAGCACCTTGGTCTGCGAGCTTTCGGGCGTCGGTTTCGAAGCTGCGCTGAACCGCGAAACCAAGGCGCATATGGACCGCGTCCAGTTTCTCAGCCTCGCGTTCAACGCGCCGAGCGCCTTCGCCGACCATCGGCGGATAATAGCGGCGCTGCGGCTGGGCGGTCCACACCTCGCCGCCGGGTCGACGTGCGGCCACCTCGGCAAGATCTAAACCCTGCTCGCGCAACTCCGCGCCAAAAAAACCGGCCCTTCTTCACCAATTAAGCGGAATGAACGCCGACGCCGCGTTGTCAAAGAGTTGCGATCATCGATCGAGACCGGAATTCGGCCAGGACCCGCACATCCGCCCGCCCGTCAAAGTCTGGTCTAACTCGGCCGCCACGAAGGCCGCTCTTTCGGATGTTCCCCAATCGACGGCGCTGGACAGACCTTTCGAGCGATCGCCGGTTCAGAAACCGAGCGTCAGGCTGCGCGTGATCATCACCGAAACGCCGTACTGGTTCTGCGTGCCGATCTCGACGATCGGCGAGTCCGCCGCGTCGCCGATCAGCCGGTCATAGGACGCGGTGCCCTCGACGCCCCAGGCCTCCGAGAACGAATAACGTGCGTTAAGCTCGACCCCGACGCTGTAAAAACCATTATCGGGCGTAAACGGGTCGAGACCCGACTCGCTTGATTCCGAGTCGGAGACCCGGAAGTACGAATTCATGAATCCCGTTCCGCCCCAGTCGGCCCGTGGACCGAAGTTGACGATCAGGTTTTCGTTCGGCCGCAGGATCGCGTCGGCGCCAAAATCCCCTACCCAGGCGCTGTGCCCGAGCAAACCGTACCGAACGTCGCCGAAGACACGAAAGTACTGCGCCTCGTAGCCGAGGCCGAGCCCGAGTTCGAGCGCGGCGTCGACGTTCTCCAGGCCGCGCAATTCCGGATTGTCCGACGCCTTTCGAGAGCCGATGTAGCGCACTGAACCGCGCGGCCCGAAGCCTTCGACGAAACCGACCGCGCGCTGCGAGCCGAATTCGAACCCGCCCGGCAGACGGATGTAGTCAAACCGCAGTTCGCCGGCCGGACCGACGGAATAATCGTCCGCCCCGAAATAGTCGGGCGTGTATTCCGCGCCAGCGCCGATCGTGAACCGCGCGGCCGGACCGTCCTGCGCCGAGGCCACGCCGCCGAAGGCGCATGCGAACGCCGCAACGAGGCCAAGCGTGGCGATGGGTTTGCCGCTGGACGACAAGGACATGAAAGCTCCGACTTGATTACAGCGTCTTGTTCAGGGCGTGGACTAGATAGGATAACGCCAGCTTAGACAAGGATCTGGGGTGCGACACAGCGAAGTAAATGCAGCGCCGCCGCATCCGTGCGGGAGTGTGTTCCTCAGGACACGCTCGTTCGCCCGCGTCGCCGCATGTCGTTCATGCGCGCAGTCCCGCGTCGAGCACCCGGCGCACCACCGCGAGATCAGCGTCGCGCGCCACGAAAGCGTCACCGATATCGCGGGCGAGCACGAAGGCGACGCGGCCGTCCTTGACCTTCTTGTCCTGTTCCATAAGCGCCAGCAGCCCGTCCGCATCGGGCAGTTCGCCAGGCACGTCGGCCAGCCGCCGCTTCATCCCCATCGCGGCGAGATGCGCTCCCACCCGGCTCGGCGCTTCCTGCGGACACAATCCCATCGCGGCCGAGACTTCGAACGCGAGCGCGCAGCCGATGGCGACGCCCTCGCCGTGCAGCAGCCGGTCGGAATACCCCGTCGCCGCCTCCAGCGCGTGGCCGAAGGTATGCCCGAGGTTCAGCAGCGCCCGCTCGCCCTGCTCGGTCTCGTCGCGAACGACGATCTCGGCCTTCATCGCGCAGCACCGGCGGATCGCCTCGACCCGCGCGACCGGGTCGCCCCGTGCGAGCTGCGGCCCATGCGCCTCCAGCCACGCGAAAAATGCGGCGTCGCCGAGCAATCCGTACTTCGCCACCTCGCCATACCCGGCGAGAAAATCCCGCGGGGCCAGCGTATCGAGCAACCCGGTGTCCGCGATCACCAGCCTCGGCTGGTGAAACGCCCCGATCAGGTTCTTGCCGCGCGCTGAGTTGATCCCGGTCTTGCCGCCGACCGAGCTGTCGACCTGCGCCAGAAGCGTCGTCGGGATCTGGACGAAGCCCACCCCGCGCCGCAGAACCGCCGCGGCGAAGCCGCCGAGATCGCCGATCACCCCGCCCCCGAAGGCCACCACCAGATCGTCGCGCGCCACCTTCGCCGCGATCAGCCATTCGACGGCGCTCTCCAGCCCCGCCCAGCTCTTCGTCGCCTCGCCGGGTGGCAGCGCCAGTGCGACCGATCCGATCCCCGCCGCCGCCAGCCCGGCCTCCAGCGTCGCGAGATGCAGCGCCGCCACCCGCTCCTCGGTGAGGATAGCCAGGCGCGGCCGCCGCAGGAACGGCGCGATCAGGGCGCCTGCCCGCTCGAGCAGACCCGCGCCGATATGGATGTCGTAAGCCCGCTCCCCCAGCGGCACGACGACGGTTTCGATCACGGCTTGACCGGCTCGAAGGTCGGGGGCGCATCGGTTCGCGTCACGTCATGCGCCCGCACCGCCGCGATGATCGCACACGCCGTCGCGTCGTGGCTGGCGCCGCGGCGGCTGTCCACGGTCACGTCCGCCAGCCCATATACCGGAGCGCGCCGGGCGTGCAGTTCGGCCAGAACCCCGCGCGGATCGGGCGCCGCCAGCAGCGGGCGGCCCGGCCGGTCGCGCACCCGGTCCCAGAGCAACGCCACATCCGCCCGCAGCCAGACCGAGGTGGCGCGACCGGCGATCTCGGCGCGCGTGCGCTCCTCGACGAAGGCGCCGCCTCCCGTCGCCAGCACCCGAGGCGCCTCGGTCAGAAGCCGCGCAAGCACCCGCCGCTCGACATTGCGGAACTCGGGTTCGCCGTAGATCGCGAATATCTCCGGGATCGTCATCTGTGCGGCGATCTCGATCTCGACGTCGGAATCGGTGAAGGGCGCGCCCAGCATCGCCGCCAGCCGCTTGCCGACGCTAGTCTTGCCTGCGCCCATCAGGCCCACCAGCACGACGGACCGCTTCAGGCGCAGGCCTCGCGCTGCGACGACGTGTGCGCCTGATGGCCCCCCGGCGGGGGCGCTGTCGGGGGCGGATGTCGCGCGATCGATCATGGCGATTGTCGGGGGGTCCTGCCCGGAGTAAGCTGTCGGTATGGGTCGCGGTGTGGTTGCCGTGATTGAACAGGTCAAGATGCGGCGGTCAAGCCGGCACGAACGAGCAGGTATCGATGCGCTTCGTACTCTGGGCGGTGCTTTGTCTCGTGGCGATCGGGGTGATCGGGGTGATCGCGGTGATCGGCGTCGCGATCTTCTCCGATCTTCCGGCGCCCACCCGCGAGATAACGCTGCCGGTGACCCCCCGATGAGGCGCGCGGCTGCGGAACACCCAACTGCAATGCTGTTCGTGGTGCTGGCGCTGGTGGTCGGCGCGCCGCTCGCGACGGCCCAGCCGCGCTCCGCAATCCCCTGGCTCTCCGACAGCATCGCGTTGCCGACGGCGCCGATCCCGCCGCGCGCGCGCCCCGCCGGCCCGGCGAGGCCCGAGACGGCGACGATCACCGTCACCACGCTCGCGCCGATCAGCCGCGACGCCGTCGGGGTGCTCGCGCCCGAAGTCACGGGATTGCCCCGCAGCCTCTGGGGCGACGCCAACGCCGGCACGGTCCGCGCGATGATCGTCGCGCATCCCGACCAGGGCGTGCCCGCCGCCCGCGCGCTTTTCCGCCGGCTCCTGCTCGCCGAGGCCGATCCGCCGCGCGGCGCCGACGCGTCGGCTTCGGTACTGCTCGCCCGGATCGATCGCCTGCTCGACCAGGGCGCGCTCGACGAGGCCGCGGCGCTGATCGACGCTGCGGGCCCCGAGACGCCCGAGATGTTTCGCCGCTGGTTCGACATCGGTCTGCTGACCCAGGCGGCGCAGGCGCAATGCCAGGCGCTGCGCCGGAACCCCGCGCTGTCGCCGACGCTGCCGGCGCGCGTGTTCTGCCTCGCGCGCGGCGGCGACTGGAACGCGGCGGAGATCACCCTGACGCTTGGCGAGGACGTGGGCTCGATCACGCCCGATCAGGAGGCGCTGCTCGCGCGGTTCCTCGACCCGGCGATCTTCGAGGCGGACCCGGAGCCGCCGATCCCCGAGCCGCTGACCGCGCTCGATTTCACGCTGCGCGAGGCGATTGCGCTGCCGCGCCCCTACGGCCCGCTGCCGCTCGCGTTCCTGCGCGCCGACCTCGACGAGCACGCGCCGATGCGCGCCCGGATCGACGCCGGCGAGCGGCTCGTCCTCGCCGGCGCCGCGGCGCCCGACGTGCTGTTCGCGGCCTACCGCGCCGGCGCTCCAGCGGCTTCGGGCGGCGTCTGGGAGCGCGCGCGCGCGGTCCAGGCCCTCGACGCCGCGCTTGCCTCTCCGACCGAACCCGAAGCCTCCGAGGCGCGCGCTCCCGCCGGTCCGATCGACAAGCCCCCTCCGACGGCTAAGGTGCGCGAACCCGCAGCCCGGAACGTCGGGCCCGATCCGGTCGCCCTCGCCGATGCGCTCGCCGTCGCCGACGCGGCGCTGGCCGCCCGGGGTCTGCGTGTGGCGCTCGCGACCGAATACGGGCCGGCGCTCGCCGCGCTCGATCCCGCGCGCCTGGCGGCGCCTGCGCGCGCGGACCTCACCGAATTGCTCCTGCTGGCCGGCGATACGGCGGCGGCGGCCCGCGCCGCCGGTCCCGACCCCGAGCCGCGGGTGCGCGCCCTGCTGAGCCTCGCCGGATCGACCGAAGCGGCGGGGCCGCCGCCCGAGGACCCGGCGATCCGCGCCGCGCTGTCCGGCCTCGCCGACCGCCCCGCCGCCGGCGAGCGCGAGGCCCGGCTCGCGGAAACCATCGCCGCGGGCCGGACCGGCGAGGCGATTCTCGACGCGCTCGCGCTGCTCGAACCGGGGCCGGCCGTCGATCCCGCATCGCTCGAAACCGCGCTGTTCACGCTGCGAACGGCCGGCCAGGGTGCGGCGGCCCGCGCGATCGCGCTCCAGACGCTGCTGCTTCCTCCGGGCGGCTGAGCGGATGTCCGACGCCCGCTGGCTGCCGCAGTTCCTCGAAGCCATCCGGGCCGAACGCGACGCCGCGACCAACACGCTGGCCGCATACGCCCGCGATCTCCGGGACTTCGCCGACTTCCTCGCGCCTCGCACCTACGCTGTCGCCGCGCGCGCCGACATCGAGGCCTATCTCGTCGATCTCGCCGACCGCGGGATGGCCGAGGCCACCCGCGCCCGCCGCCTCTCCGCCATCCGCCAGTTCTACCGCTTCGCGTTCCTCGAGGGCTGGCGCGCCGACGATCCCGGCGGCCTGCTCAAGGGTCCCCGCAAGGCCCGCACCCTGCCCGCCACCTTGACCGAAGCCGATGTCGACCGGCTGCTGACCGCGGCCGAAGCCTACGGCCGCACCGAGGGCGAGCGGCTGCGCACCACCTGCCTGATGCAGCTGCTCTACGCCACCGGCCTGCGGGTCACCGAACTGGTGGCGTTGCCCGCGACGGCCGTGCGCGGCGACCCCCGCATGATCCTGATCCGCGGAAAAGGCGGGCGCGAGCGCATGGTCCCGCTCTCCGGCCCTGCCCGCACGGCGCTCGCCGCCTGGCTGCATGCCCGCGACGGGGCCGAGGACACCGCCGCACGGGAAGGCAAGCCCCGCTCGCCGCACCTGTTTCCGACGCGCGGGCGTCTCGGACGGCTCAGCCGCGAGCGCTTCTACCTCATGGTCAAGGAGCTCGCCGCCTCGTCCGGCCTGAACCCCGCCGCGATTTCTCCCCATACGCTGCGCCATGCCTTCGCCACGCACCTGCTCGCCAACGGCGCGGACCTGCGCGTCATACAGACCCTGCTTGGCCATGCCTCCATCGCCACGACCGAAATCTACACCCACGTCCTCGACTCCCGCCTGAAGGCGCTTGTGCTGGAGCGCCACCCGCTCGCCGAATCCGCGGTGGGCCTTGATGCGGACCGCCCCGTCACCGCATAATCGGTCCCAGCCCGCAGCAATACCGAGGACCCGCCTCCCGATGGACCCGTCAAGTTCGGCGTACGCTTTCTTCGACCCTTTCGTCATCGCCATGACCGCGGCGATCATCCTCCTTCTCGTCTTCTCCGCCTTCTTCTCGGGCTCGGAGACGGCCCTCACCACCGCAAGCCGCGGCAATCTGCACGCGCTCGCCGACCGCGGCGACAAGGGCGCCCAGCGCGCATTCGACCTCACCGAGGACAAGGAGCGCATGATCGGCGGCATCCTGCTCGGCAACAACTTCGTCAACACCCTGGCCGCCGCCCTCGCCACCAGCCTGCTCACCTATCTGTTCGGCGAAGGCGGCGTCGCCTACGCCACGCTGGTGATGACCCTGCTCACGCTCGTCTTCGGCGAGGTCATGCCGAAAACCTACGCCATCACCAATTCCTCCGCCGTCGCCGCCCGCGTCGCCCGCCCGATCGGCCTGATCGTGCGCGTCATGGCCCCGATCGTCACTGTGGTTCGCGCGCTCGTCCGTTTCATCCTGCGCCTCTTCGGCGTCCAGACCGATCCAAAGGTGCATTTCCTCGCCGCCCAGCAGGAGATCGCCGGCGCGATCGCGCTGCACCATTCCGAAGGCGCGGTGGAGAAGGCCGACCGCGACCGGCTGCTCGGCGCCCTCGACCTCGGCCAGCGCGCCGTCGAGGAAGTGATGATGCACCGCCAGGACATCGAGATGCTCGACGCCGACGCGCCCCCCGCCGAAATCCTCACCGCCGCGCTGACTTCGCCCTACACCCGCCTGCCGATCTTCCGCGGCGAGACCGAGAACATCGTCGGCGTCATCCACGCCAAGGACCTGTCGCGCGCGGTCGAGAAACTGATGCGCGAATCCGAAGGCGGGCAGGTCGATCTTGCCCGCTTCGACGTCATGGCCGTCGCGATGGCGCCGTATTTCGTCCCCGAGAGCACCAAGCTCGACGAACAGATGCGCGAATTCCTGCGCCGCCGCGCCCATTTCGCCCTCGTCGTCGATGAATACGGCGCCCTCCAGGGCCTGATCACGCTCGAGGACATCCTCGAGGAGATCGTCGGTGACATCACCGACGAGCACGACGTCAAAACGCCCGGCGGTGTCGAAACCATGCCCGACGGCTCGGTCGAGGTCGAAGGCGCCGTCACCATCCGCGACATCAACCGCGCCTGCGACTGGAACCTCCCCGACGAGGAGGCGAACACGGTGGCGGGCCTCGTCATCCACGAAGCCCAGGCCATCCCCGACGAGGGCCAGGTCTTCAGTTTCCACGGGTTCAGGTTCGAGGTGCTCGGGCGGGAGAACAACAGGCTGAAGCGGTTACGGATCAGGAAGTTGATGTGAGTAGAGGCCCGGATCTTATTAACCTCCGTCTACACACGGCCGAACTGGCGCATGATGATCCGAAACCGGTGTTCGCGTGGGTACAGGCCGCGACCGGCGCGCCGGGTTCAGCCGCCGGCCTCTTCCCCGCGGCGGGACTTACGGCCCCCCCTGCGCCGCGGCGCGACCAGCGGCGCGCGGCCCGGCAGGTCGGTCAACACCGCCCGCCGCGCCTCTGCGTTCATCCGCGACCAACCGGCGATCTCGTCCATGCTCCGCAGGCAACCCATGCACAGCCGCGCCTCCGGGTGAACGACGCAGAGCTTGACGCACGGGCTCTCGATCTCGGCCTTGGTCCAGACGTCGTCGGTCATGATACGCTCCGCGCCAGATGACCCATGCGATCGAGCAGGCCCTGCAGGATATAGCCCGCCGCGACATGGTCGATCACCTCGGCGCGACGTCTTCGCGACGTGTCCGCCTCGAGCAGCACGCGTTCCGCGGCGACGGTCGACAGCCGCTCGTCCCAGAACGTCATGGGCAGCGGCGTCAGCCGCGCGAGATTGCGCGCGAACGCCCGTGTCGCCTGCGCCCGCGGGCCCTCACCACCATCCATGTTGCGCGGCAGGCCGAGCACGAACCCGCCGATGGCGCGCTCGGCGGCGAGGCGCAGCAACTCGGCGGCGTCGGCAGTGAATTTCGTCCGCTTCAGCGTCCGCAGTGGCGTGGCGATCCGGCGCGTCGTGTCCGAGACGGCGAGGCCGATGGTGACGGTGCCGAGGTCGAGCCCCATCAGTGCGCGGCCCGGCGGCAGCGCGCGCGCGAATTCGGCGGGATCGTCATGGATGGCGCCGTTCACTCCACGACCCCGGCGTCCGCGGCGGTGTCGCGCAAAAGCGCGAGCGCCTCCGGATCGGCGGCGAAAACCTCGCGCGCTTCGCGAAAGATCGCCGCGGCCTCGTCGACGCGGCCGAGCACCCCGAGCGAGCGGATCAGCTGGACCCAGTCCTCGGGCGGTCCGCCTTCGGCCGCGAGGCGGTCCGAGAGGCCCTCGACCATGCCCGAGATCATCGCCGCGCGATCGGCCTCGGAACTCGCCTCGATATCTGCGCGAGACGGCGCCGGGGGCGGATCGCGTCCGGCGAGTGCGGCGATCTCGTCGATCTGCGACGCGATCGGCGTGATCCAGGGCGCGTCGGCAGGGCCCTCGGCGAGCAGACGCGACCAGAGCTGAAACGTCAGATCGGGCCGTCCTCCCTGGTACAGCGCGAGGCCGGAATAATAGCGCGCCACGGGGTTCTCGGCCGACAGCTCCAATGCGCGGGACAGCTGGCCCTCGGCCTGCGGCGAGACATAGCCGCCGGCGGCGATCACCATGATCTCCGCCAGATCGACGTGGTCCTGGGCGGCGGCGGCGGGTCCGAGCAGGTCGAGCACGCGCTCCTGCGCCGCCCTGGCCTCGGCCCAGCGTTCCATCGCAGCCGACGCACGCGCGAGCAGACGGTGGCCCTCGACGTCATCGGGGCGTTGCGCGAGCACGGCTTTCAGCCTCGCAATCAGGGCGAGGTCGTCGGATGTTGGTTCGGTCGCCGCAGGGCCGGCCGCCTTGGCGACGGCTTCGCCTTCGGCTTGGCTCGGGCGGTTGGCGCGCGCCTCGGCGAGGTCAGCGAGCCGCTCCGCCCGCGGCTGATCGGGCAGTCCGGGCGCGCCAAGGGTCGCGTAAAGGCCGCCCGCCCCGAGTGCGAACATCAGGGCAATGCCGACGGTCGCGGTCCGGGTCAGGCCGCGCGGCGCGTCGGCCGACGCCGTCTCCACCGCCTCGGCGTCGGCCGCGCCGAGCAGCCGGCGCGAAATCTCGACGCGCACCGCGCCGGCCTCGGCCGGCGTCAGCACGCCCCGCGCGACATCGGCGTCGATTTCGCGCAGCTGGTCGCGGAAGACCTGCATGTCGTAACTCGCCCGCCGCTCGGGGCGCGCGGCGCCACGGACCAGCGGCGCGAACACGACGCCGAGCACGCCGAGCGCCAACGCTGTCGCCACCATCCAGAACAGCCAGTCCGCCTGCATCGTCGTCCCTTTTTCGTCGCGGCGGACCCTAGCGGGCGCATCCGCGCCGCACAACGCAGCATCGATCCCGGCGCGCGATGTCGTGATTGGTTGGCGCGGCGCGCGTCTTGGCCGTAGCGGCGGGCATGGCCTCGCCGCCAACCGCCGTCTCGCGAGGAACCACGGCGTCCGTTCGGGCGCGATCGCTTCGCGCAACGGCGGATGACCGGCGACGGCGTCGCCGCGGCGGTGGCACGGTATGCGGGCATCGCGGGAACGTGAGCGAAGCGGTGCGTCACGTTCGGGGCGGCGGCGTGAACAGGCTGTCGGAACGCGACAGGAGATTCCACCATGGGAATACGGAAGGGCTTGCGGGGCTTGCTGATCGGAGGCACGGCCCTGATGTTCGGGGTCATTTTCGCGATGACGGCATATTGCCTCACGCGGGGCAGTCTGAAGGTGCATCTATTTCCTTGCGCCCGCCACGCTTCACGACGCGGAATGGGACGTGAAGCGTAACAGTCTCAGGGATGGGTGTCGCGCGGGTCATGCAGCGCGCTCCATGGCCCTGGCCAGCATTTCGCACAAAGCAACCGGGCCAGTTCTTAACGTCGCCCCCGGGCCAGACCCGAATGTAACTGGACAGCATTCATTGCGCCCTCCATCTCAGTTTGACTAAACAAGTCTGCGCCGATCAGAAAAACCCCCGCGGGATCAGCCGATGCTTGTACGCCTCCCGCTCCAGGTCCTCGCGGAAGTCGGGATGCGCGAGCCCGATCAGCGCCCGCGCCCGTTCGGCCACGCATTTGCCCTTCAGGTTCACCATCCCGTATTCGGTCACGACATACATCATGTCCGACCGGGTCGTGGTCACGACGTTGCCTTGGGTCAGGCTCAGCACGATCCGGCTCCGCCGCTCGCCGCGCCGCTCGTAGGTTGAAGTGAGGCAGATGAACGACTTGCCCCCCCGCGACGCATAGGCTCCGCGTACGAACTGCGCCTGCCCGCCGGTGCCGCTGATATGGCGATGGCCGTCGCTCTCGGACGCCGCCTGCCCCTGCAGGTCGATCTGGGTGGTGTTGTTGATCGCCACCACGTTGTCGTTCTGCATGATCATGTGCGGCAGGTTGGTGTGATCGACCTCCCGGCACTGGAAATCCGGATTGTGGTCGATCGTCTCGTAGAGCGACCGCGACCCCAGCCCGAAACTGTAGACGATCTCGCCCGGATCCATCTGCTTCTTCGCCCCGGAGATCTTCCCCGATTTGTAGAGGTCGATCACCCCGTCCGACAGCATCTCGGTATGGATGCCGAGATCCTTCACGGCGCTCTCCTGCAACATGCTGCACGCCGCGTTCGAGATGACGCCGATCCCGATCTGGAGGCACGTCCCGTCCTCGATTTCGTCCACCACCCGCCGCGCCACCGCCCGGTCCGCATCGGAGGGCGTCGGGATCGGCAGTTCGCTCGCGGGGGAATGATCGCCCTCGACGATGTAATCCACCTCGCTGATATGCACGCCGTTGTTCAGCCCAAGGCAATACGGCATCCCCCGCGTCTCCTCGACGATGACCATCCGCGCGCGCTCGATCATCGCCCGGCTCCACAGGTTCGCCGGCCCGAAGTTGAAAAAGCCGCCCGCGTCCACCGGGCACGCCTTCAGGATCACGATATCGACCGGCTCGATGAACCGCCGGTAGTAGTCCGGGATCTCGCCGAGGTTGACGGGCAGATAATGCGAGATGCCGGCGTCGTGCTGCTTGCGGTCGTAGCCCGAGAAATGCAGGCTGATCCAGCAGAACGTCTCGCCATTCGGGTCGGCGTCTAGCACCGCCCGGGGCCGGAGCGACAGGCAGGAGCGGATCTTGACCGCGCTCAACTCGGACTTCCGCGCCGCCAGCGCCTTGTCGAACACGTCGGGCTGCGCGCAGATCGCCCCGTAATCGAGCCACATCCCCGACCGCACCAGTCCCGCGGCCTCCGCTGCGGAAATGCGCTGTGCCGTCCCGGCACCCAGCCTCTTCAACATCGATGTTCCTCCTCTTCGTTCGACACCCGTTTCCGGCGGCGTTCGACCAGCAGGTTAGCATGGATCGCCGGTCGGTGCAGACGGGCTTAAATCGGCGCGACACGCAAGCCATAAGCCAGACGGCACGACAGGGGAGACGGCAACGAACTACTGGAGCAAAGTCGACGCCTATTCACCGCGTGTCAACAGCGGCGCAGAATCCCGCCAGTCGGGCGCCGGAATTTCCCGCCACTGGCGCCCGGAGCGAGCAGGCCTCCGGCATGCCGGAGGCCTGCTCGCTCCGGGCGCTCGATTGATCGTCAGGGGTCCTGTCGGCGGGCTCTGCTCTGGGCGAGGCGGCAGGACGGGCCGTTCATTTCGAGAATGTGGACATGGTGGGTCAGGCGGTCGAG
>JBBRUZ010000071.1:0-14613 GCA_038247355.1 Rhodobacterales bacterium | reverse complement strand
GGCCCGTCCTGCCGCCTCGCCCAGAGCAGAGCCCGCCGACAGGACCCCTGACGATCAATCGAGCGCCCGGAGCGAGCAGGCCTCCGGCATGCCGGAGGCCTGCTCGCTCCGGGCGCCAGCGGCGGGAAATTCCGGCGCCCGACTGGCGGGATTCTGCGCCGCTGTTGACAGCTGTAATCGCCAGCAGCACAAAAGCCGGTTCGAAAGCCATCCCCGGGCGGTGACAAGGCCGCCGGAAGAGCCGGAAGGTCTTGGCGCGCGTGCCGCCGCCAGCCCGAAAGCTGGTGCGGAATGAGACCACGCCGCCGCGCGACATCCACAACCCGCGCACCGGGCTGAAGGGCTCTCCGCCAAAATCCGCGCCTTCAAATCCTCAGGCCGCCGCCGGTTCCCCCACCGAGGCTCCACAACATCGCACCGCCCGATGAAACCATCCCCGCCATCCGCCATGCCAAATCCCCATCTGCTTCCGCAGACCTTCCGGCAGCCACGTCACGCGTCAGAAATCCGCAAA
The DNA here is from genome assembly GCA_038247355.1 of Rhodobacterales bacterium. Classification (GTDB taxonomy): domain Bacteria; phylum Pseudomonadota; class Alphaproteobacteria; order Rhodobacterales; family Rhodobacteraceae; genus Amaricoccus. The sequence continues at coordinate 14,099 of JBBRUZ010000071.1, read as the reverse complement.
CTCAATGGCCCGTGGGCGGAGCGTACGCTTCTCCTCGGCGAAGTGCTGGTCGACGACCCGGCGGATTGTCGCGTGAATCCTCGGATTGGCGATCCGGGTGCGCCAGTGGTCGTAATGGGCGTTGAGATCGTCGAGGTTGCGGAAGCTGCGCGCCAGGCAGAAGTCCTGCCGGACATAGCGGTAAGGCTGGGTGGACGGGGAGACCGTGGCGACCGGCGATCCCCCTGCCGACAGAATCCTCACGCGTCCTGCTATAGGAGGCGCTCGACGGCGGGGGCGGCTACGAAACGCCATTTGCGGAGCGGTCCGGCCATCACGTTGAGGTAGTACATATCGAAGCCGTAGGGCGCGCCGCAGGGATGGTGCCCGCGCGGCACGAGGGTCACGTCGCCGTCCGCCACGGCCATCGTCTCGTCCAGGGTTCCGTCGTCGGTGTAGACGCGCTGGATGCCGAAGCCGTCGCTCGGGTTCAGGCGGTGGTAGTAGGTCTCCTCGAGGTAGGTGATCCGGGGGAAGTCGTCCTCGTCGTGGCGGTGGGAGGGATAGGACGACCAGTGTCCGGCCGGCGTGAAGACCTCCGTCACCAGGAGCGAGTCGCAGAAGTCCTCGTTCTCCATCGCGATGTTGTTGATGTAGCGCATGTTCGTGCCCTTGCCGCGAGCGGTCAGCGTGATCCCGTCCGGGCCGATGCGCCGAGCCGGATGTCCGCGCCTGCCGGGTGCCGAGCAGACGGCGATCACGCAATCGGTCTCCGCGGTCGCCGTCCAATCGGCGCCGTTCGGCAGGTAGAGACAATGAGGAGCGGTCTTCTCGAAAACGTCCATCCGGTCGCCGAGCACGCCCCAGTCCTGGCCCGCAGCGTGGAAGGCCGCCTTTCCCTCGACCATGACGACGACCACTTCGGCATCGCCGGTCGCCTCGGCCGCCGCCTCGCCAGACCGAAGGCGGTAGAGCGAGAAACCGACGTAGCGCCAGCCTGCCGAATGGGGGGTGATCGCGTGCACCTTGCCATGGACGCCGAAGGGTTTGCGCAACAGCGGACTCATGTCAGAACCTTCTTTCGGGATTGGTCGGGATCGCAGCGGATGATGAGCCCCCAGAGTGCGACTGCCTCAATCCTTAAACGCTCCCAACGGCTTGCGCGAACACCCGTCAGTTCGCAGCCCTGCCGGGCGGCGCGGCGTCGAGCCCGGTCGAGCGAGCCATCGCCCGGAGCGCCTTTAGGCCCATGTTCTGGTAAGTGAACGGGTCGCGCACCGCGCTGTCCTGCTCGGCCTCGATCACGAGCCAGCCGGAATAGCCGCGCTCCGCGGCGATCTTCAGCACCGGCTCGAAGGCGACGCACCCCTCGGGGTCGCCCGGCACGGTGAAGGCGCCGTGCCGCACGCCTTCGAGGAACGAAAGGTTCGCGGCGCGCACCTCGGTCATGATTGCGGGACGGATGTTCTTGCAATGGATGTGGGTCACGCGGTCCATGTGCTTGCGCGCCACCTCGGCCGGGTCCGCGCCGCCGAACTGGGCGTGTCCGGTGTCGAGCACGAGCCGGGTATGGGGGCCGGCCATCGCGATGAAGCGGTCGATGTCGGCAGCCGACTCGATGATCGTGCCCATGTGGTGGTGGTAGCCCATTTTCATGCCCTGATCGGCCGCGTGTTTCGACAGCGCCTCGTAGCCGGTCGAGAAACGCTCCCACTCCGCGTCGGTCATGATCGGCCGGTCGTTCACCGCAACCTTGTCATTGCCGTGAACGGTGTTCGAGCACTCGCAGGCGTTGATGTGGTCGCCGCCCGCCGCCTTGGTGAAGTCGATCCAAGCCTGGAGCGCCCGCGTCTCGGTCTCGATGTCGTTGACGAGGATGTTCATGGAATGCCAGCCAGCGACGAGCCGCAGGCCGTACTCGGCCAGCTTCGCCTTCAGTTCGTCGCCGTCATCGGGCATCTTGTGGCCCTTCTCGATGCCGTCGAAGCCTATCCTGCGGCAGTCCCCGAGGCAGTCCTCGAGCGAGAGATGATCGCCGAGCGACCAGTCGTCGTCGTTCGACCAGGCGATGGGGTTGGTTCCGTAGAGGATCATGGCAGGGTCCGGTCCCTTCGAGTTACGATTGAAATCATACGTCCAAAGCCGTGCGCTAACTGAGCGCGCGCCAGAACGCTCCGTTCTCGAGGGGACGCGCGCGTCTGTGCCAGCCGCTCCGGCCCGCCGACGTGGAGCACGGGCGCCGCGTCCGTGTCGATGACGATCACCGTGGGGATGTCGCGGCGGCGATTTCGGCGGCGGTCTCGGCATGGGCGCAATGCGGCGTCAGCCGCCGTGAAGCGCAACTGGCCGAGCGCCGCGTCGATCCGCTCGAGCGTCGCCTCCGCATCGATTGCGACACCGATCCGATGCAGCTCCTCGCCGACGCGAGCGACGTCGCCGTGGCCGAAGATCGCCCGAACGCCTTCGATGAAGCGCGCACCGCCCTCGGCCATCTGTACGCTCAACCAGCGCATCATCGCCAGCGCCGTGGTCAGCCGGATCGTTTTGCTCATGGCGCCTCTCCCCGGTCCATCATCGTCGTTCGGGTTTGTACTCGTCGGTGCGGTCGTCGGCTAGGGCGTCGCATCGGTTGCCGGGAGAGGGTCGCCGCAGCGCTTTCGAGGCTTTGTCCTCGCGCATGAGATTGGCGCCCTCGACCGGCGTTCAGGGCTCATGGCGCCGCCTCGCGCGCGGTCGCCCGCGCGTTGTCCCAGACCGCGCAGAGCCGCGCGTATCGCCGCGCCATCTCGGCGACCGCCTCGGCGTCGCTCGCTCCGCCCGTCATCCACGCTTGCGCCACCTCGCCGAAGATCGTCCGTCCGACGGCGAAACCCTTCACCAGGGCGAAACTCGCGGCGGTCTGGAAGCTCGCCGAAAGCGCGGCTTCGGGCGCGTCGAGCCCGAGCACCACGATCCCGCGGGTATGCGCATCATGCGCCGTTATCGCCGCGACGACGTTGGCCCAGCCGGCGCGCGACGTCATCGGTTCGAGCTTCCACCAGTCCGGCCACACCCCGGCGGCATAGAACTGCCGAATCAGCGTGGCGGTGGCGTTGTCATCGACGGGGCCGACCTTGGAGGGGATGATTTCGAGCAGGAACTCGAGCCGGTTTCGGCGCGCGGCTTCCCACAGGCGCTTCACCGTCGCCTCCTGTTCGGCCCGCATCGTCGGCGTATCGTCGGGGTGGCAGAAGCACAGCACCTTGACGACGTTGGCCCGCGCCCATTCGCCGAGGCCGCCGCAGTCGCTTCCGAGCTCCGGCTCGAGCGTCAGTGGCCTCGAGCCTGGCCATTCGCAGGGCCGGCCGATCCAGAGGCCCGTGCCCGAAGCGGCGTGGAGCGCGGTCCGGCCGAATCGGTCGTCGCAAAGGATGCCGTAGCCCGGACGACCGTCCTGCACCCGGAGCGCCGCCGCGAGGCAAAGTTTCTTGAACGCGCCGATCCTCTCGGTTGTGGCGCCTTCCATCAGCTCGAGTTGCAGGCGGTGGTCGAAGGCGAAGACCCGCATCTCAGGCCAGTCGCCGTGTCGGGTCGTCGACCAGTGGATCTGCTCGAGCGCCTGGTCATGGCGCAGGTCCGGCCGGACGACGCCGCGCTCGAGGAAGAAGTCGAGCTCCGCGAGCGACGGATAGGCCGGGGTGCAGCCGTGCCGCGAGACCGCGAAGGCGCCGCAGGCGTTCGCGTACTTCAGCGCGGTCGGCCAGTCCGCGTCCTCGAGCCAGCCCTTCAGCAGGCCGGCGAAGAAGCCGTCGCCGGCGCCGAGCACGTTGAACACCTCGATCGGAAAGCCGGGGCCGGTCTGGCCATCGTCGAGGCTGTCGGGGATGGCGGCGTCGAACGCCACCGCACCGCTCGCGCCGCGCTTGCAGACGAGCGTCGCGTCCGAGACCGCGCGAACCGCGCGAAGCGCCGCGATCGTGTCGGTCGAGCCGCCGGCGATGTGGAACTCCTCCTCGGTGCCGACGATGAGGTCGAAGAGATGCAGCGTCGCCTGCAGCTTCCGCGTCACGTCGTCGCTTTCCACGAAGCGGCTCTCACCCATCCCGTGGCCCGCGACGCCCCAAAGGTTCGGGCGGTAGTCGATGTCAAGCGCCGTCCGCGCCCCGTGCTCGCGGGCGAGGTTCAGCGCCTTCAGCACCGCGGCTTCGGTCCGCGAATGGCTGAGGTGGGTTCCCGTCGCCAGCACCGCCCGCGCCTCGGCGATGAGGCCTTCGTCGATGTCGTTCTCGGTCAACCCCATGTCGGCGCAATTCTCGCGGTAGAAGATAAGCGGAAACTGCACGTCGTCGCGGATGCCGAGGATCACCAGCGCGGTAAGGCGTTCGGGGTCCACCTTTACGCCGCGTGTGTCCACGCCCTCGCGGGCGAGTTGCTCGACGATGAATCGCCCCATGTGTTCATCGCCAACCCCGGTGATGACCGCGGTCTTCAGCCCCAGCCGCGCCGCGCCGCAGGCGATGTTCGTCGGCGAGCCGCCGATATACTTCGAGAACGAGCCCATGTCCTCGAGCCGGCCGCCGATCTGATCGCCGTAAAGATCGACCGAAGACCGCCCTATCGTGACCACGTCCAGCGTTTTCTGCATGTCACTACCCCGGTTCGTCCACGTCGAGCTCGTGGATCAGCGTATCATGGATCTCCGTCGGCGTGACGTATTGGTCGGGAACGGTCGGGTTTCGATGCGCGGCGTGCGCCATAACCGGTCGACCGATGTTGTTGTCGATGTCCGCGTTCATCATCCGGTAGCCGGCGTCGAAGCGGCAGCGTCCAGCTCTGGGCCTCGGCGTCGAGCGATGCGAAGACGAAGAGGGCCCAAAAGATGACTCGGCCGCAAGCGCGATCCCGAGAAAGGACCTCGGTCGATACCGTCGCCCTTGCGCCCCTGCTGCTCCTCGATCTCGCTGCGCTTTCGATGCTCCCCTTGACAGCAACAGCGGCTTCCGGGAAGCAATACGGGTCTTCGCGGTCGCAAAAGCCGCGTCCGCGCATGGGGGGATTCGATGCAGAAGGTCTACGCAAACGCTCCGGAGGCGCTCGATGGCCTGCTGTTTGACGGGATGACCGTCGCCGCCGGCGGTTTCGGCCTTTGCGGCATTCCCGAGAATCTGATCGCCGCCATCGTCGCGGCCGGCACCAGGGAATTGACCGTCGCGTCGAACAACGCCGGGGTCGATGACTTCGGCCTCGGCCTGCTGCTCCGGACCCGGCAGATCCGGAAGATGATCTCGTCCTACGTCGGCGAGAACGCAGAATTCATGCGGCAATACCTGTCGGGCGAGCTCGAACTCGAGTTCAACCCGCAGGGCACCCTCGCCGAACGGATGCGCGCCGGCGGCTGCGGCATCCCCGGATTTTACACCCGGACCGGCGTTGGCACCGTAATCGCCGAGGGCAAGGAGGCGCGCGAGTTCGACGGCGTGACCTATATCCTCGAGCGCGCCATCGTCGCCGACCTCGCCATCGTCAAAGCCTGGAAGGGCGACGACACCGGCAACCTGGTCTTTCGCAAGACCGCGCGCAATTTCAACCCGCCCGCCGCGATGTGCGGTCGCGTCTGCGTCGCCGAGGTCGAGGAAATCGTGCCGCGCGGCGCCCTCGACCCCGACGGCATCCACCTGCCCGGTATCTACGTCCACCGCCTGATCGCGGGCCGACACGAGAAACGCATCGAGCAGCGCACGATCCGCGCCGCCTGATCCCGAAAGGGCGACCCAGCAGAGAGCAGCGCCATGCGATCACCGTACTCGGATCTCCCGCCCGACGCGTACTGGCGCACTGGCGTCGCCGCGCGCGCCCCGCTCGATCCCGGCGAGGTCTTCGTCCCGCGTTTTGCCGTCAGCCGCGACATGAACGTCGTGACGGGGGGCAGCTGCTTTGCCCAGGTGGTCGGTCGCGCCCTGCGCGAGGCGGGATTTGCGGTGATCGACGCCGAGCCGCTGTCCGAAGCGGTTCCCGACGATGTCGCCCGCCGTTTCGGCTACCGCATCTTCTCGGCGCGCTACGGCAACATCTACACCGCGCGGCAGCTTGCGCAGCTGTTCGACGAGGCCGAGGGCGCCGCCACCCCGGCGCTGCCGGTCTGGCGCCGCGACGGCCGGTTCTTCGACGCCCAGCGCCCGAACGTCGAGCCCGACGGGCTGGAGACCGAGGCCGACGTTCTGCGCCACCGCACGGCGCATCTCGCCGCGGTCCGAAGCGCGTTCCGGCAGGCGGATCTGTTCGTCTTCACCTTCGGCCTGACCGAGGCCTGGGTCCATGCCGCGACCGGGACCGTCTATCCGACCGCGCCGGGGACCATCGCCGGCGACTTCGATCCCGCGATGTTCGTCTTGCGCAATTTCGACGCGATCGAGGTGCTCGCCGATTTCGAACGGTTCCGCGCGCAGCTGAAAGCGGTCAACCCGACCGTCCGGTTCCTCGTCACGACCTCGCCGGTGCCGATGACCGCGACCGCGAGCGGCGCGCATATCGAGGTCGCGAACTGCTATTCGAAATCGACGCTGCGCGCCGTCTGCGGCATGCTCGCGGCGCGTCACGAGGATATCGACTATTTCCCCGGATACGAAATCATCACATCGCAGAACGCGCGGGGCGCTTACTACGGCCCGAACCAGCGCAACATCTCGCCCGCGGGCGTCAAGGCGGCGATGTCGGCCTTCCTCGCGGCCCACGGCATCGGGGCGGCCGCACCCGAGCCGTCAGCACGCGTGAAACGGAGCAAGCCCGACCGCGCCCGGCTAGCAAACAAGGCCGGATCGCGCCGCGCCGCGCAAGCCGACGCGGAGGTCGAATGCGAAGAGGCGCTCCTGGAGGCGTTCGCGCGATGAGCCGGCTGTCGGTTATCGGCAACTCCCATGTCGGGGCCATAAAGGACGGCTGGGAGACGATCCGTCCCCGCTGGCCCGGCGCCGAGGTCGACTTCTTCGCGCTCGCGGGCCACAAGTTCGACTTTCTCGCCCCCGACGCCCGGCGTGTGCTGCGACTCGATCCCGTGTACGCGTCCGCACGCCCCGGCATGGTCGCCTCGCTCGAAAAGATCAACGGACGCACCGAGATCGACCTCAGCGGCGCCGGGGTCGTGCTCTGGGTCGGGCTGGCGCATCCGCTGGCCGCGATCGCCGACATCCTCGCCCGTTTCGACATCGACGGTCTGCGCGCGACCGGGGTCGGCCGACCGATGTCGCCCGCCGCGTTCGAGGCGATCTGCGACGCGCTGATCGACGCGGCGCTGCCGGGCCCGGCATGGCGCCATTGGGGCGCTCCGCGGTTGATCGTGCTACCGCGTCACGCGCCGGGCGCGACCTGGCTCGAACAGAACAACGCAAAGGCGCTGCCCTGGGGTCCGCTCGCCGCCAATCCCGACGGCGTTGCTGCGGCGCTCGATCTGTACTACCGGCGCTTTGGATCCCGGCTCGCCGCCATCGGCATCGGCATGTTCCGACAACCGACCGCGACGCTGACGCCATGCGGACTGACGATCGGGCATTTCGCGCGCGGCTCAATGCGGCTGAAGGGCGTCGAGCATCCTGAGACCGAGGTGAGCCATATGAACGCCGAATTCGGCGCCAGCTGCCTCGACGCGTTCCTCGCGTCCCGCGCCGCCGCCGCGCTGCCGGCCGAGGCGCTGGCCTGACCCGACGACCTTCCGCACAAGAGGAGACCTCCATGCCTTGGGACCGCAATCAGATGGCCGCCCGCGCTGCACAGGAGCTCGAGGACGGGATGTACGTCAATCTCGGCATCGGCATCCCGACCCTGGTCGCGAACTACATCCCCGACGGCGTCGACGTGACGCTGCAATCCGAGAACGGCATGCTCGGCATCGGCCCGTTTCCGACCGAGGACGAGGTCGACCCTGACCTCATCAACGCCGGCAAGCAGACGATCACCGAGCTCGACCGCACCGCCTATTTCGACAGCGCCGCCTCGTTCGGAATGATCCGCGGCGGCAAGATCGCCATGGCGATCCTCGGCGCGATGGAGGTGTCCGAAGCGGGCGACCTCGCCAACTGGATGATCCCGAGAAAGCTTGTCAAGGGCATGGGCGGCGCGATGGATCTGGTCGCGGGCGTCAAGCGCGTCGTCGTCATCATGGACCACACCAACAAGGCCGGCGAGTCCAAGCTGCTGAAGGAATGCACGCTTCCGCTCACCGGCAAGGCGGTGGTCGATCGCATAATCACAAATCTCGGGGTGTTTGACGTGGTCGAGGGCGGCCTTCGGGTCATGGATCTCGCCGACGGCGTCACCGAGGCCGACGTCGCCGAGGCGACCGAGGCCCGTCTCGTCGGCTGACCGCTCGGCGGCGCTCCGCCGCCGCGCATCATCGCGCGGTTGTCAACAGATGAGCGGAACCCATTGCGCGCGATATCTGTTAGGGTCCTGGCGGCGCGATTGGCCGCCAGGCGCCGAAGCGGAGCGGAGCGTTGGCTTGGCGGAGGATGCGGGACGCTCGAGCGTCGACTCGCGCGCGAAAACGGGGCAGGTCGGGCCTTTGTACGATCCGCACGCCTGGGAGGAACGGCTGAGCGAGGCGCGCATTCGCCGGGCCGAAGCGCTCGCACGGTCAGAGAAATCGTCGCCGCGCCCCTTGATCCCTCCCAAGGCGGACAGCGCCGTCGATATTCCGCACGACGCCGCCGCCGTCACGCCGCAGTATCGGGCCGAAGTGACGCCGCTTCCCTCCCCCGCGCTGGCCGCGATCCGCCGGGGCCCCGCCCGAAGCGCCGCGCGACTTCCGCCGGTCGGCGCGCGCATGACCGCCGTTTTCGCCGGCGGCATCGCGCTCGGCCTCACGCTGGCGATCGTTCTCGTCGGGCAGACCCCGTCCCCCACCGACGCCGAGGCGGCTCTCGCGTCGGCGCCCCCGCTGGCCGAAGCGACGCCGCGCCGCGACCCGAACGGCCCGCCGATCGTCGCCGCGGCCGCCCAGACCACCGCCGCTACCGTCACCGCCCCAGGTCCGCCCGCGTCCGCCGCCGCGCCTCCGGCGACCGAGGTCGCATCCGTCGCCATGCCCGCCGCGCCGTCCGCCGCGGGCGGGCGGGCGGCACCGATTTTCACGATCCCCGCCTCTCCGCAGAAGACTCCGATCGCCGCCCCGCCTCCGGAGAGCACCGCCGCATCCGTCACCCCATCCGCCGCGCCGGTTCCGCCGGGCCGCCCGTCATCGCCCTCCGTTGACCCTGAGCCAACGCTCCCCGCCGCACGAGAACCCGCGCGCGAGCCGGCGGCCTCGACCGCGCCAAACGTCTCGGCCGACGCCGTCGCGCCGCCGCCCGCGCCTTCGAGCGGAACCCCGCCCACCGCGCGGGTCGTCGTGCACGCCCCAGCGGGCGAAGCGCTCGACCGCGCGGCCGCGGTCGTGGCGGCGCTGGAGGCGCAGGGGTACGACGTCGCCGGGCCGCAAGCCGTCCACTTCACCGTCAGCCGGAGCAACGCGCGATACTTTCACGCCGAGGACGCGGGCGCCGGCGCCGCCGTGGCGACGCTCGCGACGGTCGGACCGGACCAGCCAGCCGACGCGCGCGACTTCACCCACATCATGCCGCGGCCCGACCCGGGGGCCATCGAGCTCTGGATCGCCGGCGAGCCGCCCGCCTCGGCACGCGCGACAACCGCCGCGCGCCGCAGTGCGCCCGACCCACAGCGCCGCCTCGACGCCGGCGTCGCGCGAGCCGTGAACGAAGGCCGCCGCCTCGGCTCCCGCCTCGGCCGCGCCGTCAATGACCTCGACAAACGGATCCAGCGCGGCCTCGGCTCCATCGCGCCCTGACGCGCGGCGCGATCGATGCGGCTTCGCGGTTTTCGAGGGTCACTTTTCGCCGCCATCATGCGCGCTCGAAATATCTGTGCCGCCAAAGTTCGGATACGACGTGCGAGGCGTCAGCTTACCGTCCGGAACATAGACAAACTGCGGCGCTGAGGGCATTGTCGGGGTGACTGGATGGATTCGTCGAGTGGGGATGTGAAGCAGATCACCGTATTCTGGTCGAAACTGATTGCGGGTTTTGTAGCGGTAGGAGTTTTAACTTCGGCAATTCTCGGTATTTCACAAGTATTTGCTTTATTTTGGCCACCCACCGATCCAATCATCAACCCAAACCTACAAGTATCTGTGAAGAGAGAGGCGCCTTTGGCGAATGGGGCGATTGCGACACGACTCGTTGGAGACTTGGAAACCCGTCTGATGGACAACCACTGTCCCGTGACGCTTGTTGCCGTTACAGAAGGAGTGCGCAACGACACTCCTGCCGATCAAACAAGCCACGGCTCAAGGGGAGTTTTCCTACAGATCAGCTTGGAACTGGAAACAGAGACCGGCATCCGACTGTTGAATGCCGAAGGCTCAGGTCGCGGCCCCTCGGCGGAAGAGAAAGCGTACGCCAATCTACTTCAAAATTCCATGGATAGAATTTTCGCATTCTCGCCAGCGTGCTTCCCACAGGAGAAACTTGATGCGCCTTGACAATATATATTGCGGCGTTGTGATCCTGGGCCTTGGCGTCAGCTCCAGTCAGGCCGCCGGTTCACTCGAAGAGGCGCTCACGGAGATTGCAGACCAGATTCTCATAGGGTCCGAAGAGATGGAAACTCCCAGCCTCGCAATATCCACCTTTACCCATGCAAACAATACTTGCTCCGATCTTTCCAATTACATATCAGAGATGATGCTACCGACCGTCCAGCGTGCAGGCGGTCAGAGCGTGAGAATCTACGCACGCAGCCAGCTTAGCGCCATATTTCGGGAGTTGAATTTGATCTACGATGGGACGATCTCGCCCAGCGCAGCCCAAGAGGTTGGAAAATTTTCTACGGTAGAGTCTATTCTGTCGGGAAACATTACCCCGTTTGGCGAAAGAATGATGGTCATCGCAACGCTTATAGCTACGTCTGATGGTGGGATACTGAGTTCTGCAAGTACCGATTTTCCCATTACTGAAACAGTTCGCGGGATGATGGATATCAGTAGCACGGCGATTTGTGGTTTCACGCCAGCCGGCGGCGCTGCCGCGCCGGGCAGTGCTTCGCCGGACGCGCAATCCGAGGATCTGCCCCAACGGCCAGGGCCCAGCGGCGACACTCTGTTTTCAACAGACGTTTTCGAGGCCAGGGTCGTCAGTCTCAATTACGCTCCATCGAGCGGCGAAGCGACCTGGTCGATCCGTTTCACCAACACCACCGACACCCCGATCGGGCTTTCGTATCTTCCGGGCAGCGTTTCGGTCGCCGACGGGGCTGGAGGGACGATGACGCTCGGCGACCAGTGGTCGGGGATACGGACCTGCTACAACGTCTCGACGCCGCAGCGCTGCAACACGTCTGACCATCAATACGCCACTACTCTGGCGGCCGGGAAGGTGGCGCAGCTCAACTTCAACACGATCGGCGCCAAGGAACTCCAGGACCCGGCCCTGACACTGACGGTGGAGTTCGTCGTGACGCCCGACACCGGGGACCCCGCCGTTTACGACGTACGTTCCGTGGGCTATTTCGACCTGGTTCCCGTCGTCCGATAGGCGTGGCGAGGCGCACGTCGGAAATTCGGTGCGAGACGACGTCCCGCTTGACCGGACGGATGAAACACCGCCATACCCCCGCGGATGACCGATATCGCGCATATCCGCAACTTCGCCATCGTCGCCCATATCGACCACGGCAAGTCCACGCTCGCCGACCGGCTGATCCAGTCGACCGGCGCCGTCGCCGCCCGCGACATGCAGGAGCAACTGCTCGACTCCATGGACATCGAGCGCGAGCGCGGCATCACCATCAAGGCCCAGACCGTCCGCCTCGACTACGTCGCCAGGGACGGCCAAGCCTATGTGCTGAACCTCATCGACACCCCGGGTCACGTCGACTTCGCTTACGAGGTATCCCGCTCTATGCGCGCCGTCGAGGGCTCGCTGCTGGTGGTCGACGCCTCCCAGGGCGTCGAGGCCCAGACGCTGGCTAACGTCTACCAGGCCATCGACGCCGGCCACGAGATCGTCCCCGTCCTCAACAAGATCGACCTGCCCGCCGCCGAACCCGACCGCGTCATCGAGCAGATCGAGGACGTCATCGGCATCGAGGCGCAGAACGCCATCCGCATCTCCGCCAAGACCGGCCTCGGCATCCCCGACGTGCTCGAGGCCATCGTCACCCGCCTCCCCGCCCCGAAGGGCGACCCGAACGCGCCGCTCAAGGCCATGCTCGTGGACAGCTGGTACGACAGCTACCTAGGCGTCGTCGTGCTCGTGCGCATCATCGACGGCCGCCTGCGACGCGGCGAGCGCATCCGCATGATGTCCACCGGCGCGCTCTATCCCGTCGAGCGCATCGGCGTATTTCGCCCCGGCATGACCCCGATGGACGAGCTCGGCCCCGGCGAGATCGGCTTCCTGACCGCCAGCATCAAGCAGGTCCGCGACACCCGCGTCGGCGACACCATCACCACCGAACGCAAGGGCACGGCCCACGCCCTCCCCGGCTTCAAGCCCGCCCAACCCGTCGTCTTCTGCGGCCTCTTCCCGATCGACGCCTCCGACTTCGAGGCGCTGCGCGACGCAATCGAGAAGCTGCAACTCAACGACGCCAGCTTCTCCTCCGAGATGGAAACCTCCGCCGCCCTCGGCTTCGGCTTCCGCTGCGGCTTCCTCGGCCTCCTGCACCTCGAAGTCATCCGCGACCGGCTCGAGCGCGAATACAACCTCGACCTCATCACCACCGCGCCGTCGGTGATCTACAAGATCCACAAGACCGACGGCACGGTGATGGAACTGCACAACCCCGCCGACATGCCCGACCCGGTCCGCATCGACCACATCGAGGAGCCGCGCATCAAGGCGACCATCCTCGTCCCCGACGAATACCTCGGCGACGTCCTCAAGCTCTGCCAGGACCGCCGCGGCATCCAGCTCGACCTCACCTACGCCGGCGCCCGCGCCATGGTCGTCTACGACCTGCCGCTCAACGAAGTCGTCTTCGACTTCTACGACCGCCTGAAATCCGTGACCAAGGGCTACGCCTCCTTCGACTACACCGTCACTGGCTACCGCGAGGACGCGCTGGTCAAGATGCAGATCCTCGTCAACGACGAACCCGTCGACGCCCTGTCGATGATGGTCCACCGCGACCGCTCGGAGGCCCGCGGCCGCGTGATGTGCGAAAAGCTCAAGGAGCTGATCCCCCAGCACCTCTTCAAGATCCCGATCCAGGCCGCCATCGGCGGCCGCATCATCGCCCGCGAAACCATCTCCGCCCTGCGCAAGGACGTCACCGCCAAATGCTACGGCGGCGACGTCTCCCGCAAGCGCAAGCTGCTGGACAAGCAGAAAGCCGGCAAGAAGAAGATGCGCCAATTCGGGCGGGTGGACATCCCGCAGGAGGCGTTCATCAGCGCGTTGAAGATGGACGGCTGACCTGCTCGTCCGTCTCCACCCTCACGCCATCGCCCGCGCTGCCGAACGCGGCGTCACCGACACCGAAATTGCGGCGACCGTCGAGACCGGAGAGTCCTTCCCCGCCAAGCACGGCCGGACCGGCTTTCGCCGCAACTTCGCCGGTCCCTGGACCTGGCGCGACAGGACATTCGACACGAAGCAGATCGAAGCCTATGCTGTGGACGAAGACGGCCACACGCTCGTCATCACCGTCATCGTGAAATATTTCTGAGGCGACCATGCAGCTTTCCTACGACCCCAAGGCCAACGTCGCCTATATCCGCCTCCGCGAGCGCCAAGGCGACGTCGAGACCATCCGCCTCACCGCCGACTTCCTCGTGGACATCGACGCCACCGGCACGGTCTGCGGCATCGAGCTCCTGAACGCCAACGAACAGCTCACCGCCGGCGACGACGGCAAGCTGGTGTTCGTCAACCAGCTCAACGGCGAACGCGGCGAGCTGAAGGTCGCCTGATGGCGGTCGGCGGCCGCATAATCGCCCGAGAAACCATCTCCGCCCTGCGCAAGGACGTCACCGCCAAATGCTACGGCGGCGACGTCTCGCGAAAGCGCAAGCTGCTCGACAAGCAGAAAGCCGGCAAGAAAAAGATGCGTCAGTTCGGGCGGGTGGACATCCCGCAGGAGGCGTTCATCTC
>JBBRUZ010000070.1:0-14661 GCA_038247355.1 Rhodobacterales bacterium | reverse complement strand
GACGCGGCGACACCTTCGTCGTCGGCGAGCAGTGGGGCAAGGTCCGCGCGCTGATCAACGATCAGGGCGTGCGCATCGACGAGGCGGGGCCGTCGACGCCCGTCGAGGTGCTGGGGTTGAGCGGCACGCCGGAGGCGGGCGACGTGCTCAACGTCGTGGCCGACGAGGCGAAGGCGCGGGAGATCGCCAGTTACCGCGAGCGGATGACCAAGGACAAACGGGCGGCGGTGGGATCAGCGACGACGCTCGATCAGTTGCTGGCGAAGGCCAAGGCCGACAAGGACGTGCGCGAACTGCCGATCCTGGTCAAGTCCGACGTTCAGGGTTCGGCCGAGGCGATCGTGCAGGCGATGGAAAAGGTCGGCAACGCCGAAGTGCGCGTCCGCGTTCTGCACTCGGGCGTGGGGGCGATCACCGAGAGCGACGTGACGCTGGCGGAGGCGTCGTCGGCGCCGATCATCGGGTTCAACGTCCGGGCGAACGCGCCGGCGCGGGAGGCCGCGCACCAGAAGGGCGTGGAAATCCGTTATTATTCGATCATCTACGACCTCGTGGACGACGTGAAGAAGGCGGCGTCTGGCCTACTCAGCCCGGAGGTCAAGGAAAAGTTCGTCGGCTACGCCACGATCAAGGAGGTCTTCAAGATCACGGGCGTCGGCAAGGTCGCGGGCTGTATAGTGTCCGAAGGCGTGGCGCGCAGGGCGGCCGGCGTACGCCTTCTGCGCGACAACGTCGTGATCCATGAGGGAAAGCTGAAGACCCTCAAGCGATTCAAGGACGAGGTCAAGGAAGTGCAATCCGGGCAGGACTGCGGCATGGCTTTCGAGAACTACGACGACATCCGCGAAGGCGACGTCATCGAAATCTTCGAGACCGAGCAGGTCGTCCGCCAGCTCGCCTGATCGGCGCGGCGTCCGGACCGACGCGCCAGACCGCGTCGCGAGCACGTCGGCGGTCGCGGCAGCCTTGCGAAAGCGAAGGGTCAAGGGCGTTGCGGCAACGACGGAGGAAGTGATCATGGGACATCCCGCGCTCGAAACCGGCGGCGTGGCGCTCGTCACCGGGGGCGCCGCGGGCATCGGCCTCGCGTCGGCGATGCGGTTCGCGGCGATGGGCATGAAAGTCTGCGTCGCAGATCTCGGCGCCGACCGGTTGGTGGCGGCGGCGGACGCGCTGGCAGCCGTGGCCCCGGGCGGGGCTGAGCACGTGTTGGCCGCCGAGGCGAGCGTGGCGCGGCCCGAGGACATGGTACGGCTGGAGGCGGAGATGGCCTCGCGCTGGGGTGGCGTTGACGTGCTGATGCTGAACGCCGGCGTGCAGCCGGGAAGCGCGGTTTTCGGGCCGGTCGAGAACTGGATGCGCGTGTTGGATGTAAACCTGTGGGGACCGATCCACGGGGCGCGGGCATTCGCGCCGGGAATGATCGAGCGAGGTCGGCCGGGCGCGATCATCGTCACCGGCTCGAAGCAGGGCATCACGACGCCGCCGGGCGATCCGGCCTACAACATCTCGAAAGCCGGGGTGAAGGCGTTCGCCGAGGCGCTTTCCCACGAGCTGCGCAACACGCCTGGTTGCGCTGTGAGCGCGCATCTGCTGATCCCGGGGTTCGTCTACACCGGCTTGACCGCGGCGGGGCGGCCAGAGAAACCGGCAAGCGCGTGGACGCCGGAGCAAACGGCGGATTTCATGCTGGAGCGGCTGGGGCTGGGGGATTTCTACATTCTATGTCCGGACAACGATGCGTCGCGAGCTCTGGATCAGCGGCGCATCCTCTGGGCGGCAGGGGATATCGTGGAGAACCGGCCGGCGCTGTCGCGCTGGCATCCCGACCATGCACAGGAGTTCGAGGCATTCGTGAAGGCGGGCTGACCGGCCCCGCCGTTTCGCCTCTTGCCCGGCCGCGCGGGTTGTGCCTTGATTGATCGGGTCTCCAGAGGAGTGGCGAACAAGCGGGACGCGCGCATGCCTGTTACCGTCATGATGATGACGGTAATCATCCTTCACATCATCTGGTATGCGCGGGGCGTGCGGGCCGATCCGGGGCGCTCGCTGGCGGGGATCGGCGCCGAGGATCGGGCGCTGGCGACGTCGCCCCCTATAGGCACGAGACGATCAACTCGCCGTTCGTCTGGAAGCTCGCGTGCTGGCTGCCCGAACTGGTGCCGCTGTTCTTTCGATGGCGATCGTCGTCGGCGCCGTCGGGCGGCTCGGCGAGGGCGAGACGGCGCGGGCGTTCGTCAGGGGCGTTGTCGATATCGCAGGTCCGGCGTTTCTCGTGACGGTCGCATGGGGAGTTTCGGTCCTGATGACCAACACTCAGACGATCGACACGGTTCTGAGTGCGTTGGAGGGACCGATCGCCGGGGCGTCGAGTGTCGTTCTTGTGCTGCCGACGCACGCCGTGGCGTTACCGCTGGCGTTCCTTGTGATTCGCGGGGACCGCGCAGGTGATCCCGGTGTTCGCGCCGCTGCGCTGATCCTGACGGCCTGGTCGATTGCGGGCGGATGGCCGCTGCGGCTCCTGCCGACGAACGCCATCCTGACCGCAGGTCTGGCGCTGGCCAGGTTCGGCTTCGACCAGTACCTGCGATTCGTCCTGATGCTAATGGCAATCCTGCTCGCCGTGACGCTCGGCGTGCTCTGGCTCGGAGCAGCGTTATAGAGGCTCTCCGGGCGAGATCGCCCGGAGAGGGACAGGGGTTCAGGCCGGCTGCATCGCCGCGGGGTTCGCGACCTTCTCGGCGACGGCGCTCAGCTTCGCGTCGGCGCGGGATTCCTCGGCGAGCGTCGCGTCGAGGAGTTTGGCCGCGTCCTTCATGCCGAGGGTTTCCGCCCAGCGCTTCAGGGTGCCGTAGCGGGCGATCTCGTAGTGCTCTACGGCCTGCGCTGCGGAGATGAGGCCGGCGTCGCAGGCGGGCGTTCCCTTGAACTCATCGAGTATCTCCTCGCCCTCTTCGATGATGCCCTCGATCGCCGCGCAGGTCTTGCCGCGGGCGGGTTTGCCGATCAGTTCGAAGACCTGCTGGAGACGTTCGATCTGGCCTTCGGTTTCGGTCTTGTGGTCCTCGAAGGCTTTCTTCAGTTCCGGCGATTGGGCGCCGCGGGCCATCTTGGGCAGGGCCTTCACGATCTTGCGCTCGGCGTAGTAGATATCCTTCAGCGTTTCGTGAAAGAGGGTGTCTAGATTTTTCTCGGCCACGTCGGGGCCTCCTGTGTCGGGTGGGTCTGTGGCCGATAAACGCGCGGCGTCTCCATGCGTTCCAGCCGCTCTGGCGTGATCGCAAACGCGGCCATATATGTGCGGCCACAGGTTAGGAGACCCTGATGGGTGAGACGCGATTTCCCGGCTGGCACGGCACGACCATCGTGGCGGTCCGCAAGGGCGGCAGAGTGGTGGTGGCCGGCGACGGTCAGGTCAGTATCGGCCAGACGGTAATCAAGGGCACGGCGCGCAAGGTGCGGCGCATCGAGCCGGGCGGCAAGCCGGTGCTCTGCGGCTTCGCGGGCTCGACGGCGGATGCGTTCACGCTGCTGGAGCGGCTGGAGAAGAAGCTGGAGGCCGCGCCAGGACAATTGCAGCGGGCCTCGGTGGAGTTGGCCAAGGATTGGCGGACCGACAAGTATCTGCGCAATCTCGAAGCCATGCTGATCGTCACCGACGGGGCGGATCTGTTCGTGATCACCGGGGCGGGCGATGTGCTGGAACCCGAACACCACGTGACGGCAATCGGCTCGGGTGGCAACTACGCGCTGGCCGCGGCGCGGGCGCTCTATGATACCGATGCTGACGCCGAGACGATCGCGCGCAAAGCGCTAACGATCGCCGCGGAGATATGCGTGTACACCAACGGCAACGTCACGGTGGAGAGCCTCGGTGGGTAGCGCCGCGCCGAATGCGGTCACGCGGCGCGCGTCGCGTTCAGCCGAGCGAGACCTTGGCGACGTCGGACCGATAGTCTGTCTTCGGATCGACGCCGATCAGCATCTTGACGCCCGCAAGCAGATTCGATCCGTCGCGCCAGATCTGCGCCGAGTCCGGGTCGAGCCGCAGAAGCAACAGTTTCGGGTCGTCCTTGCCGCCCTCGTACCAGGCCGCGACAAAACGGTTCCAGAGCCGATCGATCATCTCCGGGTCGCCCTCGATAACCAGATCGCCATGGACCGCCGCGAACAGGTCATGGCCCTTGGACGCAAACGTGGCGATCGCCCGCCCGCCCGTACCCATCGCCGCGACGAGTTCGCTGTCGGTCGAGGTGAAAAACCAGATCGGCCCATCTTCGCCATCGAGTTGGGCGGTCATCGGGCGGGTGTGGCCTTCTTCGACTCCGGCAAGGCCGAGCATCATCGTCATGTCGGATTTCAGCGCGGTCCAGAATTCGGTCGTGAGTTCGGCGTCGGTCGGCATAATCGGATTCCTTCGGTTTCAGGCCGATCAACCGCCGCGTCGGCGAATGGTTCCCCGCACCTCCCTGCAGGCCGCAACTCGAAGGCGCACGCATGACCGAGCTGACACCGCGCGAGATCGTCTCCGAGCTCGACCGCTACATCATCGGTCAGGGCGATGCGAAGCGCGCCGTGGCCGTGGCGTTGCGCAACCGCTGGCGGCGCAAACAGCTCGGGCCGGAGCTGCGCGAGGAGGTCTACCCGAAGAACATCCTGATGATCGGGCCGACCGGGGTCGGCAAGACCGAGATTTCGCGCCGACTGGCGAAACTCGCGAAGGCGCCTTTCCTGAAGGTCGAGGCGACGAAGTTCACCGAAGTCGGCTATGTAGGGCGCGATGTCGAACAGATCATCCGCGATCTGCTCGACGCGGCGATCGTCATGGTGCGGACCGCGATGCGCGAGCGTGTCAAGGCGGCGGCGCATTCTGCGGCTGAGGAGCGCGTGATCGACGCGCTGGCGGGCGAGGGCGCGCGCGACCAGACGCGCGAGATGTTTCGCGGCAAGCTGCGCGACGGCAGCCTCGACGCCAAGGAGATCGAGCTGGAGGTCGCCGACACGTCGAGTCCGTTTCCAATGATGGAGATCCCCGGTCAGCCCGGCGGCGGCATGGGCGCCCTCAATCTCGGAGACATCTTCGGCAAGGCCCTGGGCGGTCGGAAGCGGCGGCGGCGGTTGTCGGTGGCGGCGTCCTACGAACTCCTGATCACCGAGGAAGCCGACAAGCTTCTAGATCAGGAAGCGGTGACGCGCGAGGCAATCGAGGCCGTCGAGCAGAACGGCATCGTGTTTCTCGACGAGATCGACAAGGTCTGCGCCCGCGCCGAAACCCGCGGCGCCGACGTGTCGCGCGAGGGAGTTCAGCGCGACCTGCTGCCGCTGATCGAGGGCACGACGGTGTCGACCAAACACGGACCGGTGAAGACCGACCATGTGCTGTTCATCGCGTCGGGCGCGTTCCATATAGCGAAACCGTCCGATCTTTTGCCTGAATTGCAGGGACGCTTGCCGATCCGGGTCGAGCTGCGCCCTCTGACCGAGGCCGACTTCGTACGCATCCTGACCGAAACCGACAACGCGTTGACGCTGCAATACACGGCGATGATGGCGACCGAGCACGTGACGGTGGACTTCACTGCGGACGGCATCGCGGCGCTTGCCCGAATCGCTGCGGAGGTGAACCAGGCGGTCGAGAACATCGGCGCCCGGCGGCTCTACACGGTGCTGGAGCGGGTTTTCGAGGATCTGAGCTTCAGCGCGCCTGACCGTGGCGGCGATGAGGTGACCGTCGATGCGGCCTTCGTCGAGGCGCATCTGGGCGCCTTGAGCCGGTCGGCTGATCTCAGCCGATATGTTCTTTGATTTGGCGGGCGTCGATCGGGCGGCTGTCGATCAGGCGGGCGCCGATCAAGCGAACGCGGGCTTGTCCTGCGCGGCCCGAGGACGTCGTGGAGCACGAACCCGGGTCGCGGCGGCGGCAGAAATCAAGGCGAAGCCGACAAGGCTGACCGAACCCGTGACGCAATAAATGCCGAGCGCCGCGATCCATCCGAAGCCTCCGGACACCGCGAATGAGGCGGCGGCGAGGCCGCACGCGATCGAGAGGTTCAAGCTGATGACGAGGCTTCGGTTCACAGCAGGTCTCCCGGGTCCGGCTCCTTTGTGCCGACTAGTCACTAATAAATCGTAAATCCGTCCCGGGCGCAACCAATTTACTATCATGGGTTGTTTAATTTCGCCGATGCACAATCGTTAACCGTGTTGATCGAAAAGACTTTCCAAAGTCGCGCCGTTGTCGCGAATCCGTGCCGATTGGCCTCTTTATCAATGCCTTTGGTCAAGGAATGAGCACGGTCGCGCCCTGCGTCCGTCGGGCTTCGAGTTCGGTATGGGCTGTGGCGACATCGTTCAAATCGAATCGCTGGCGGATCTCGGGGGTGATGGCGCCGGTCTCGATCATCGAAAACAGGTCTGCCGCACGTGATTCGAGCTCCGCCCGCGTGGCGATGTAGTGAAACAGCGTCGGGCGGCAGGCCGACAGCGAGCCGCCGGCGGCGAGGTCCCCCAACGTGAAGCCCTCGATCGGGCCGGAGGACTGGCCGAAGGACACGAACATGCCGCGCGGACACAGGCAGGCCAGCGAGCCGCGCCAGGTGTCCCGGCCGACGCTGTCGTAGACGACATCCACACCCTTGCCCTCGGTCAACTCCTGCACCGTGGCGACGAAATCGCCGGCGCTGTAGTCGATGACATGACCGTAGCCGTGCGATTTTGCGAGGGCGACCTTCGCGGCGCCGCCCGCGGTGCCGATGGCGGTGACGCCCTTGGCGGCGAGCCACTGGCCCAAGATCAGCCCGACGCCGCCCGCCGCCGCCTGCACGAGCACCGTCATTCCGCGTTCGACCCGAAACGTCGCGTGGATCAGGTACTGCGCGGTCAGGCCCTTCAGCATGATGGTCGCGGCGATCTCGTCGGAGACGCCGGCCGGAAGGCCGACGAGCCGATCGGCCTCGATCGTCCGGGCGCTGGCGTAGGCGCCGATCGGTCCCGCGTAGGCGACGCGGTCGCCGGGAGCGAAGCGCTCGACGCCGGGACCAAGGGCGAGGACCACGCCCGCGCCCTCGGAGCCGGCCACGAGATCGCGCTCGACCGGCCACGGATAGAGGCCGGAGCGATGGTAAACGTCGAGGAAGTTGAGGCCGACCGCGGTCTGGCGGATCAGCACTTCGCCGGAGCCGGGTGTCGTAAGCTCGAACTCCCGGCGAACGAAAGCGTCGGCGCCGCCGGGTGCGGGAATGACCATCGCGAACTCGGTCATGGCTGTTCTGTTCGGTTGAAGACCGGGTCCACCGGGACCTGGAGCGCGGTCGCAAGGTGATTGGTGCGGGCGGCGAGCGCGATCACCGCGAGAAGCTCGGCGTGCTGGGCGTCGGTCATCCCCTTCGCCCGCGCCGATGCGGTGTGAGAATGCACGCAATAGGCGCAGGAATTGGCCGTGGAGACGGCGATGTAGATCAACTCCTTGGTCAACGGATCGAGCGCGCCGGGCGCCATCGTGCGTTTCGCGGCGTCCCAGACCTCGGCGAGCTGGGTGGGGTCGATGGCGAGGCCGCGCCAGAAGTTGTTGACATAATCGGCGCCCCGAGTTGCGCGGATGTCGGCGAACACGGCCGCGACGGTCGGCGGGCCGTCGTCGGTGATCAGCGGAACCGTCGTCATCAGACCAGCGCGAGAATGCGCGCCGGACCACCCGAGCCGCCGCGGTGCTTGGGGGCGCCAACGATCAGCGTGGCGCCGAGCGGAGGCAGCCGGTCGAGATTGGCGATGCACTCGATCCCCCAGCGATTGCTCGGCAGCCAGGCGTAATGCGCGGCGAAGTCGGGCGACGGGCCGTGATCGAGCGAAAGCGTGTCCGACGCGATGCCGACCGCGCTGGTCTGGTCCATCAGCATCTGCACGGCCTCGACATGAAAGCCGGGAAAGTGCATCGCGCCCGCGTCATCGGCGTTGCGAAATTTCGGTGTGCCGAAATGCGCTTGCCAGCCCGACAGCATGGCCACGCAGGCGCGGACGGGAAGCTCGCCGTTCGCGGCGATGAACGCGGCGATATCGTCAGGCGTGACCTGCGCGTCGGGGTCGGCCTCCGTCTTGCCCCGGATGTCGATGACGACGAGCGGGACGACGAGGTTCGCAACTGGTATCTCGGCGACCGACAGGCCGTCGGCAGAGAAATGCAGCGGCGCGTCGACATGAGTGCCGGTGTGTTCGTTGACCCGAAGCTCGAACAGGTTGAAGCCGTCGGTGACGACGTCGAACTTCCGCTCGACGAAGAACTGCTGGTCGCCGAAGAAGGTCGGGAAATCCTCGGTCAGCTCGTAGGTGAGATCCTCGACCGTCCCGTGGCCCTGCGCCAGCGCGGCGGGGGCCGCGAAACTCGCGGTCGCTGCGGCGACGCCGGCGGCCCCCGCGCCGCGTAACAGATCGCGTCGGTTGAGCATCCGCGCCTTCACGTCGTTCATTAAGCAAGTCGTGCACATTGGTCGCTGATCCTTCTGGACATTGACGCCAGCCTAGACCCAGCCGGCGCGCCGCGTCCACAACGCAGATGCGCGGACCGGTCGGCGCGGCGAAGGCGCGAGGCGCGTTGTCCGCAACCAAAACCTCCGCGTCGGAACGGCACGCATCCGCTCGACCCGGGGACATCGCGCGGTCTGGATCGCCGTGGTGATCTCGGTCGACCGGAGCTGATAGCAAAGGCCGTAGTGGATGGCGACGATCTCGATGCCTGGATGCTCGGCCGCGATCTGGCTAACAAAACCTAGGGGGGTGATGCCCGAGTGCGAGGTCTAGTCGTGGACGACAGGCGCCACCTTGCCCGAGCCGCCGATCGGCTCGGCCATCATGTCCGCTGGGAGCGCCTCGGCGGTGAGGTATCGCCGCGAAGCCGATGGCGGCGAGGTTCCCCGCAGCGCCGCGGCGAGCATGTCGGTCTGGCTGTCGACCATGGTCTCGTTGCTTGACGATGCCGTCCGCGCCTTCGAACGGCTGAGAGTGCAGGCGGCCGCCGAACTGGCCGCTTTCGCAGAGTATCGGATGCGCGCCCATCCGCATCAGCTCGTAGCCGGCGAGGACGCGCGCGATGCCGGCGGCTATGATCGCGATCCGGGCGCGGTGTTTTTCGGGCGGCATGACGCCGAGCCCGGCGGAATGCGAGATCCAGTCGTCAAAAGCGAACGGAAAGTCGAGCCCGAACATCGTTACGGGGCGGTCGGCGGCTTCGCTCTTGGGGCGTCCTCGGTCGTCGCGAGCGGGGCGTAGAGGTCGGCGCGGCGATCGGCGGCCTGGGTCGAGACCCGGCGCTGCGCGGCGAAGGCCGCACGGTCGAGATCGGCTGTGATCATCTCCTCCCCGGAACCGGCGCGGGCGATTTCCTCGCCGCTCGGAGCGCAGACGCAGGAGAGCCCGACATAGTCGAACCCGGCTTCCGCGCCGCAATAGTTCGCATAAGCGACATAAACGGCGTTCTCTTCGGCGCGGGCCGGCACGAGCCGCGTGCTGACGCTGTGAAATTGCGCCACGGTGGCGGTCGGAACGAGGATCGCTTCGGCCCCGGCGAGCGCCAGGAGCCGGGCGGTTTCGGGAAACTCGATGTCGTAACATATCGCGAGGCCGAGCCGCCAGCCACGAAAGACGACGATCGGCGCAAAGCCGGGGCCGGGCGCGAACTGCGTGCGATCGACTTGGCCGTACAGATGGGTCTTGGCATAGGTCGCGAGGGTCGCGCCGTCGGGGCCGACGAGGCGGACCGCATTCATGATGCGGCCTTCGGCGTCGCGCCGCGGATAGCCAGCGAGGATCGCGACGCCGTGCAGCCAAGCCGTCGCGGCGAGCGCCTTGTCCATCGACCCGCCGTCCGGTTCGGCGGCTGCGGCGACGGCGGCGGGGCCGATGTTGTACCCCGTCAGCGCCATCTCGGGTAGGATCAGCAGATCCGCGCCACGCGCCGACGCGGCGCCTGCCGCGGAGCCGAGCCGCGCGAGGCCCTCTGCCTTGCCCGCCGTCACCGGGCGCCACTGGTCGAGTGCTACGCGCATCGGGCACGGCGGGGCGCGCGACGGGCCGCGCGCGTCATGCGGCGGCGCGAGCCAGCTGGCTCCCTGCGAGGGCGACGCGAGTTCCGGTGTATCGCGGTCGCAACGTGCGTTCGGCACGGGCGAGATCGGCCATGTCGCTGGCGATGCCGCCGAGCCAAGCGGACCAGCTTGGCCAGCCGGCCCCAAAGATCGAGCGCCGATTCGAGACGGGCAGGGTCCCGGAGACCGAACGGGACGTCACCGCCACCTGGCCTCCCCCGCCCCAATCACCCAGAGGGTTCGAACTCGCCTGCATGACCGGACGATCCACCGATGGGCGCCGACTTGTCAATGATCGAAGGTGCGGGGTTTACGGAGCCATCGAAGCGATCGGAAGCGCGGCGCGATGGTCCGATCTCGACGCGTTCGCGATGGCGGTGAACCGCGGCGCATCGCTCGCGGTCGGCCGCAGTTCGGTGCTGGGCACGATCACGGGGGCGGTGAGCATGGGCGTGCCGCTGAACGCGCCTTCCGGACCTCGCGATGACAACCAGCCCTCAAAGGGAGATCTCGCCCGCTGACCCGTCGCCCTGCTTGCCGCCAAGGGCACAATCTACGTCGCCGCCTGAGACAGCGACTTTCCGATCTCGATGCTCGCGATCCTGCAGTTCAGCGTTCCCGAGTGCGTCAAGCGCCAGCGGTTCATCGTCGGCGGCGGCTAGCTGGTCCCCCAGAGCCACTGGCGCCACAGTCCGGAGGCGATAGCGCACTGGCCGTGCGACGGCTGTCCCGCGCGTTTGGACTGGCGGCTGGGCGTAACCGACCAGTGGGGCCGCAGCGAGGAGTTCGACGCCGTCACAGGCACGCATCAAACGGCGGCTGATCACCGCCATCGAGACCGAGGAACGGCTGTTTTTCCACGAGATGTGGATGGCGTTCGACCGAACCCGCTACATGAAGGCATCCAAGACGTTCGAGATGGTCGACCGCCCGTTCTCGAGTTCGGTTTCCCGCATCAGAGCATAAATAGCTCGGCCAGACTTTGGAGCGGGTTGGCGTGTAGACCAAACGCCGTCCCGCGCTGACGCCCCTCAATCCTCCGCGCCGCCTTCGAAGATCGCGCGTTCGTTGCAGACTGCGACGCGAAGGATGTTGGTCGATCCGGCCACGCCGAACGGGATGCCCGCGGTGACGACGATCCGGTCGTCCTCAGCGGCGAAGCCGTGGTCGCGCGCCACCCGCGCCGCGGACACCACCGCCATCTTGAAGCGATCGACCTCGGCGACCACGACGCAATGCAGCCCCCAGCTCAACGCCATCCGCCGCGCCGAGCGGATCAGCGGGGTGAGCGCGATTATCGGCACGCGCGGTCGCTCGCGCGCGGCGAGCAGCGCCGTCGTCCCCGAGTGGCTGAAGCAGCAGATGGCCTTTACCTTCGTCGTCTCGGCGACCTCGCGCGCGGCGACGGTGATCGCGTCCGACACGCCCGACCGCCCGGCGCTGCGCTGCGCCTCGATCACCTGCCGGTAGATGTCGTCCTTTTCCACCGCCTCCGCGACGTTGTTCATCATCGTCACGGCCTCGATCGGATAGTCGCCGGCCGCCGATTCCGCCGAGAGCATGATCGCGTCCGCGCCCTCGTAAATCGCCGTCGCCACGTCCGAGACCTCGGCGCGCGTCGGCACCGGCGACGAGATCATGCTCTCCATCATCTGCGTCGCGACGATGACCGGCTTGCCGGCGGCGCGGCAGGCCCGCGTCAGCCGCTTCTGGATCGGCGGCACCGAATAGACCGGCAACTCCACCCCCAGATCGCCGCGCGCCACCATGATGCCGTCCGACGCCTCGAGGATTTCGGCGATCGCCTTGACTGCCGCCGGCTTCTCGATCTTCGACAGGATCGCCGCCCGCCCCTTTGTCAGCTCCCGCGCTTCAAAGACGTCCTCGGCCCGCTGCACGAAACTCAGCGCCAGCCAGTCCACCCCCAACTCGCAGGCGAACTCGAGATCGCTGCGGTCCTTCTTCGACAGCGCCGCGAGCGGCAGGATCACGTCGGGCACGTTGACGCCCTTGCGGTTCGATATCTCGCCGCCCACGACGACTTCTGTCAGCGCATGATCGAGCGACCGCTCCAGAACTTTCAGCCGAATCTTGCCGTCGTTGACGAGCAGCGCCGAGCCCACTTCCAACGCCGCGAATATCTCGGGATGCGGCAGATTCACCCGGCTGACGTCGCCCTGCGCGGGGTCGAGATCCATGCGGAACCGCGCCCCCTCGACCAGCATCACCGGCCCGTCCGCGAACACGCCGCAGCGGAGCTTCGGGCCTTGCAGATCGGCGAGGATGCCGATGGGCCGCCCCATTTCGTCCTCGACCTGCCGGATCAGCTCGTGCCGGTGCGCGATGTCGGCCTGCGTCCCGTGGCTCATGTTGAGCCGGAACACATCCGCCCCCGCAAGAAACAGCGCCCGTATCATCTCGAAGCTGTCAGACGCGGGTCCGAGCGTCGCGACGATCTTGACGTTGCGCTGGCGGCGTATCGTTTTCATGGATTTATCCGTGGCGTTGGCTCAAATCGTATATAGCTGAAGGTTCCCGTCATGAAACCGTAAATGCCGGGCTCGGGGGAAATTCTGCACCCGCACTGGCGTCGGGCCCCACGCCTGCCTAAACAACGTCATGCCCGACGATGCCCCGGTCGAGATCGTCAATCCCGCGGGCCCGGCCCGGGCGCTGCTCCTCTGCGACCATGCGACGAACCGCGTGCCGGCTTCGGTCGCCGGCGGCGACCTCGGGCTGCCCGCCTCCGAGATGGGTCGTCACATCGCCTATGACATCGGCGCCCGCGGCGTGACGCTGGAGCTCGCACGGCGCATTGACGCGACGGCGGTGCTCACCCGCTTCTCCCGCCTCGTCATCGACCCCAACCGCGGCGAGGACGACCCGACCCTGGTCATGCGGCTCTATGACGGCGCGATCGTGCCCGCCAACCGCGATGTAAGCGCCGCCGAGGTCACTCGCCGGCTCGACGCGTATCACCGGCCCTATCACGCGGCCATCGCCGCGCAGATCGACGCGCGCCTTGCAGCAGGCCGCCCGCCCGCGCTGATCGCCGTCCATTCCTTCACGCCCCGCCTGATCGGCGGGCCGGTACGCCCCTGGCATGTCGGGGTGCTCTGGAGCGACGATCAACGCTTTTCCGCGCCGCTGATCGCCCGGTTTCGCGCCGAGCTTGACCTTTGCATCGGCGACAACGCGCCCTATTCCGGCCATCTGGAAGGCGACACGATGGACCGGCACGGCATCCGACGCGGGCTGCCGCACGTCCTGATCGAGATCCGCCAGGACTTGATCGCCGCCGAGGACGATCAGCGCTTGTGGGCGGCGCGCCTCGCACCCATGTTCGAGGACGTGATCGCAGGCCTGGAGGAGTGACGAAGGTGGACGATGCGACCCGAACCGAACTCGAAGCGGCGGCTTTCCGCGCGCTGCGCGATCACCTCGCCGACCGACCGGACGTGCAGAACATCGACCTAATGAACCTCGCGGGGTTCTGCCGCAACTGCCTCGCGCGCTGGTATCAGGAGGCGGCGGAGGCCCGCGGCAACGCGATGACCAAGGACGCGGCGCGCGAAGCGTTCTATGGCATGCCGTACGCCGACTGGACGACGCTGCGTCAGACCGGTGCGTCTCCCGCCGCCAAGGCGGCCTTCGCCGGGGACCAATAATCCGCGAAGGCTCGACAAGTCATCGGGAGCGCCACCATTTCGCCGGAGAACCTGCCGACGCCCGACTCGCGGCGCACCTATCCGGACGGTCCGCCGCGCCGGTGGACTCCGGGCCATCGGAACGCTAACAGGTTGACAAGTTTCCGAAGGCGTCACGCGGCGCGCGATTCGGACCCCGCATCTCGCGCGACGTGTGACCCATGGCCAGCCTGAACGACATCCGCTCGACCTTCCTCGATTATTTCTCCCGGAACGATCACCGGGTGGTCGAGAGCTCGCCGCTCGTGCCGCGCAACGACCCGACGCTGATGTTCGCCAACTCGGGCATGGTCCAGTTCAAGAACCTGTTCACCGGCGTCGAGCACCGCGACTATGTCCGTGCCGCCACCTCGCAGAAATGCGTTCGGGCGGGCGGCAAGCACAACGACCTCGACAACGTCGGTTACACCGCGCGCCACCATACCTTCTTCGAGATGCTCGGCAACTTTTCCTTCGGCGACTACTTCAAGGACCGCGCCATTCCTCACGCCTGGGAGCTGCTGACACGCGACTTCGGGCTCCCCAAGGACAAGCTCATCGTCACTGTCTATCACGACGACGACGAGGCGGCCGACCTCTGGAAAAAGGTCGCGGGCCTGCCCGACGACCGCATCATCCGCATCGACACGTCCGACAACTTCTGGATGATGGGCCCGACCGGCCCCTGCGGCCCCTGTTCGGAGATCTTCTACGATCACGGCCCCGGCATCCCCGGCGGCCCGCCCGGCAGCCCCGACCAGGACGGCGACCGGTTCATCGAGATCTGGAACCTCGTCTTCATGCAGTTCGAGCAGGTCTCGAAAGAGGTCCGCAATCCGCTGCCCAAGCCGTCGATCGACACCGGCATGGGCCTCGAGCGCATCTCGGCGATCCTGCAG
>JBBRUZ010000069.1:0-14666 GCA_038247355.1 Rhodobacterales bacterium | reverse complement strand
GAGCAAACATCGCACCGTCTCGTGGTTCAAGGAAGTGGCCCCAGGTGCGACATATGCCGCGCGCAACGCCAGCGTGCTGGGCCTAATCTATGCCGCAAAGGCAGGCGTTGGGGTGGCACCCTTGCCCATGTTACTGGGCGATGCCGAGGCGGACCTCGTGCGCGTCATCGGCCCAGAACTTACCCGAGCCTGGCGCATCTTGACTCACCCCGATCAACGCCACACCGCCCGCATCTCTGCCTTCTTCGACTTTGTTCTTCCGGAAACTGAAGCGCTGCGCCCGATCCTAACCGGTTGAAATGGAAGGCGGTTGCCGACGGCATCGAGGCGAAATTGACGACCTGGGATCCAACGGAACTTAACGACCCGAAATCCAGAAGCGCGAACGAATGTCCGCTTCGGGAAGTCCCCTTAGCAGCACCCCACACAGGCTGAATGGCGGCTAAGGGCCGCCCTCGACCCGTCAAACCAATCGACGGGTAACGAGCCCGCCTCGGCCGCGGCGAGCTTAAGGCAGGGGCGTCAGGCCATCGGATTGTTGCTGTCGTCCCGATGCGCCAACCGGCTGACGCAAGACTGCGCCGCTGAAATACGTGCAGCTGGCAGAGAGCGGGAGGCACCGGCCTCAGACCTGCGCCGGCTCGCGCGCGGTGAGCATTATGCCAGTGCCGGCGCGATCGAGGGCCTCAACGATGTTCGGCTCGGGGAGGCGGTCAGCCACAAGTTCCACCGTCCGCCCCCATGCCCCGTAGAGCTTAAGCGCGCGCACGCCGAACTTGGTGTGGTCGGCAACGACGAATGTGCGCATTGAGCAGGCCATCATCGCGCTGTAGACGGCCCCTGCGTTTACCTCGGCGTTGCTCATCCCTTCCTCGGTCAGGCCGGTGGCGCGGAGGATCGCGCGATGGGCGCCGAAGCTGCGCAGGAAGGCGACGGTTTCGTGACCGACCAGCAGGCCCTCGCGCGCATCGTATTGCCCTGGCGTGCAAATCACGGTTATTCCGGCGTTCGCTCCGAGCGCCGCGACGATATCGAGGGAATGGGTGACGACGGTCAGACTGCGATGGTCGCGCGCCAGCCTCCGCGCGACATGGAGCGTCGTCGCTCCACCGCCGATCAACAGCACCTCGTTCGGCGCGACGACGGCCGACACCGCCGCGGCGATCGCCTCGCGCTCTTCGGTCATGAGGCGCAGCCGCTCGGCAAGCGCCGGCTCGGCGACAAAGGTGCGCACCGCCCCGCCGTACGTCCGGCCGATCAGCCCGCGCTCGTGCAGTTCTCGCAGGTCGCGGCGAATTGTTTCGTTCGAGACGCCGAGCATGTCGACCAATTCGTTAAGCCGGAGGGTCGGTACCGAGGTCAGCGCATCGATAATGCGCTGCTGGCGCGCCCCCTTGGCGTAGCGATAGGCGAGACGCATGGAGGCTCGCTCGCCGGAACGGTCACGTTTTGGCCAAAGTTACCGGCAACTCTGACCGCTTCCCAGCGAATTCCGCAGGCGGAAGCATGGGCCTGAAAACCTGAGGAGCCTCAGCTGACGAAGGGACCGATCATGATTGACATCCAACATTTTCTGAGGAAAATTGATCGTCCTGGATCATCGTTCGCCCGGGATGCCACGCATGCTCGACTACGGTCTGTTCTCTTATGCCTCGAAACAGGAGGTGCTGGAGAAGTCGATCCGGTACTGGAATCCCGGCAAGACCAAGTTCTGGCTCGACTCCGGTGTCGATCTCGTGATGGGCGCGCGTGAAGGATACGTCATTCACGATGTGGACGGTCGGCGGCTGATCGACCTCCACATCAACGGCGGCACATTCAACCTCGGGCATCGGAACGCCGAGCTGATCGAAACGCTGCGAACGGCGCTCGACTACTTCGACATCGGAAATCACTGGTTCCCGTCGGTCGCGCGCACCGCGCTCGCGGAGGCACTGGTCGCGACCGCGCCAGGCATGCGCTACGCGGTTTTCGCACCGGGCGGCGCCGAGGCCGCGGACGTCGCTCTGAAGTCGGCGCGCTACGCGACGAAGCGGCGCAAGATCGTGTCGATCATCAATGGCTACCATGGCCACGCCGGCCTATCGGTCGCGACTGGTGACGAGCGCTTCTCCAAGATCTTTCTGTCGGATCGGCCAGACGAGTTCATCCATGTCCCCTTCAACGACCTCGACGCAATGGAGGCGGCGCTGAAGGGTCGGGACGTGGCGGGCGCGATCCTCGAGACGATCCCTGCGACCTACGGGTTTCCAATGCCGGCGCCAGGCTACCTGCAGGGGGTCAAGGCGCTCTGCGAGAAATACGGCACCCTCTACATCGCCGACGAGGTGCAGACCGGCTTCATGCGCTGCGGCGAGATGTGGGGCTGGCAGTCGTTCGGCGTGGAGCCGGACCTGTTCATCGCGGCAAAGGGTCTGTCGGGCGGCCTCTATCCGATCGCGGTCTGCATGCTAAGCGAGCGGGCGGGCGGCTGGATGAACGAGGACGGCGCCGCGCACATTTCCACGACGGGCGGCGGCGAGGTCGGCTGCTTCGTGGCCGTTAAGGTGCTGCAGATACTTGAGCGACCGGAAACGCGTGCGAACGTGCGGGCGGTTTCTGAATTCTTCGCCGAAGGGTTCTCCGAGCTGATCCGGCGGCACCCGGATGTCATCGTCGGTCTGCGCCAGCGCGGCACGGTGATGGGCGTGGAGTTCGACCATCCCGAGGGCGCGGTGGCTGCCTCGCGCGGGCTCTACGAGACCGGGGTCTGGGCGATCTTTTCCTCGCTCGACAAGCGGGTGCTGCAGTTCAAGCCGGGCGCGCTGATGAGCCGGGCGCTGTGCGAGGAGGTGCTCGACCGGTTCGACACGGCGATGCCGCGCGTCCGGGCGCTGACCGCGGCGATCGGGCGGGACTGAGCGGCGATGCGGCTCGAACCCGATCTCCGGTTCGGCAACGACGCGATCGGGGCAATGCTCGAGCGGGCGCGGTGGGGGGCCGGCGCCTTCGCTGACCTCGACCGGGAGACGACGCATCGGATCGCAAAGGCGGTGGCCGACGCTGGCCATGCGGCGGCGCAACGCCACGCGGAATGGGCAGTTCGGGAGACCGGCTTCGGGGTGGTCGAGCACGAGCGGCTGATGCAGGAGGAGTGCTCGCGCGGCGTCTTCGAAGCCTCCGCCGGGCAGGATTTCGTCGGTCCGGTGACGGACGAGGACCACAAGGTCGTGCGGCTGGCGCGGCCGGCGGGCGTCATCCTCGCGCTGACGCCGTCCACGAGCCCGATCGCCACACTCTGCTTCAAGACGGTGCTCGCAATGCTGACGAGGAACGCGATCGTGCTGAGCCCGCATCCCCGGGCGAAGGGCTGTTCGACGGATGCGGCGGAGGCGCTGGCGCAGGCCGCGCGGGCAGCGGGGGCTCCGGACGGCGTGATCCAAGTGCTGCGCGAGCCAAGCCTGCCGCTCGCGGAACGGATCATGGGCGACCCGCGCGTCGATCTGATCGTAGCGACCGGCGGGGCGGCGATCGTGGCGGCGGCCTGTGGGTCGGGCCGGCCGGCGCTGGCGGGCGGGCCCGGGAACGCGCCCGTCTTCGTGCATTCGAGCGCCGACGTCGCGGCGGCGGCGAAGCGGATCGTTGCGTCGAAGTCCTTCGACAACTCGATCCTGAGCACGACCGAGTCGGTGATCCTCGCCCACGCGCCGATCGCCGAACGGCTGCTCGCGGCGCTGAAGGCCGAGCAGGCGCACGTTTGCACCGATCAGGAGACGGCGAAGCTGCGCGCCGTGCTGTGGGACGCGGAGGGCGGCTTCAACGTCGAAGGCGCCCTCGGCAAGGACGCCGTGACGATCGGTCAGCTCGCCGGGCTCGCCCTGCCTGCAGAGACGCGCGTTCTGGTGGCGCCGGTGGAGCGGGTGCACCCCGAGGAAGCCTTCGCACGGGAGAAGCTCGCGCCGGTCCTCGGCTTTCTCCGTGTGGCGGATGCGGCGCAGGCGGGCGCCGCGGCGCGGGCGATGACTCGGGCGGGGGGGCGCTACCATTCCGCGGCCTTCCACGGCGAGGACACGGCGGCTTTGGTCGCCTTCGCAAGGGCGACGCCGGCGCTGCGGGTCGCCGTCAACGCGCCGCTGGCGCAGGGCGTCGCGGGGTGCGCCACGGGGCCGGCGATGACGGTTGGCGCAGGCTTCGCCGGCAGTTCGGCGCTGGGCGGGAGCCTGCGGCCGGAGCATCTCGTGAATTGGACCGAGATCGCTTTCGCCGCCAAGGCGCGCATGCCGGCCGAGGTGGACGACGCGCGGCCGTGGCGGGTGGCGCCCGTGCCTCCCGCCGACGCTCCTATCCCGTACAGCCAGGGAAATCCGCCGCGCGGGGTGCGGACGCCGGCGACCGGTGGACAAGGATGACGGCGCAGTGACCGGGTTCGACTGCCGCGATCCTGCCGCGCAGCAGGCGGCGCTGGCGGAGCTTGCCGAGGCAGCGCTGGCGCTCTACCCGCTGGGCGGATCGCCTCGCGCGACGCTCGTCAACCTGTCGGAAAACGCCACCTTTCGGGTCGACGGCGCCGCCAACGGCAGGCGCTATGCGCTGCGGATCCATCGCCAAGGCTATCACAGCCGCGAGGCGATCGCATCGGAGCTTGCGTGGGCGCAGGCGCTGCGACGTTCGGCGATCGTGACGACGCCGAACCCAACGCCGGGGCGCGACGGCGCGCTGATCCAGGCGATGGCGCATCCGTCGATGGACCGGCCGCGCGACGTCGTGCTGTTCGACTGGGAGGCGGGCGTCGAGCCAGAGATCGGCGACGACCTCGACGGACCGTTCGAGACGCTCGGCGCGGTGACCGCGCGGATGCACGGCCATGCGCGGAAGTGGCGGCGGCCCGAGGGGTTCACCCGGCTGACCTGGGACTTCGAGTCGAGCCTCGGCGAGGATGCGCCACACTGGGGGCGCTGGCGCGACGGCATGGGGCTCGACGCGGCGAAGACGGTGATGTTCGGCCGCACGGCGGACCTGATCGAGCGGCGGCTCGCGGCCTATGGCAATGGGACGGAGCGGTTCGGGCTGGTCCATGGCGACCTCAGGCTCGCGAACCTGCTGATCGACGGCGATGCGGTGAAGGTCATCGACTTCGACGACTCCGGCTTCGGCTGGTTCATGTACGATGCGGCGACGCCGGTCTCGTTTTACGAACACGAGCCACGGGTTCCTGCGTTGATCGACGCCTGGGTGCGCGGCTACCGCAGCGTGGCGCCGCTCGCCCCGGAGGACGAAGCGGAGATCCCGACCTTCGTGATGCTGCGCCGGCTGTTGCTGGTCGCCTGGATCGGATCGCATAGCGAGACCGAGCTTGCCCGGTCGATGGGGGTGGACTACACCGAGGGGACGTGCGCGCTCTGCGAGGGGTACCTGAGCCGGTTCGGCTGAAGCCGCTGATCCGGTGCGAAAAATTCGATACACACGGCATGCACGGCCCATGCGCATTCCGTATGCATGAATTGCGGCTTGCCGCGGATTTCAGGCCGAAGCGAGGGCCTCGAGCGACTCGGGCAGGATCTGGCCGCCGTCGACGATGATCGTCTGGCCGGTGACGTAGCCTGCCTCCTTCGAGGCGAAGTAGAGCGCGGCGTGGCCGATGTCCTCGACCGAGCCAATCCGCTTCAGCGGGATCGAGGCGGCCATGCTCGCCTCGTAGTCCGCGCCGAGATCGGCCAGGCCCTCGGTCCTGATGTTGCCGGGCATCACCGCGTTGACCGTGATGCCGTACTTCGCGACCTCCATGCAGGCGGTGCGCATGAAGCCGAGCTGGCCTGCCTTGGTAGCACCATAGTGGGTCCAGCCCGGATAGCCGGTGACGGGGCCGGTGATCGAGGAGGTGAGGACGATCCGGCCCTGGTCGGACTTCTTGAGCCACGGCAGCGCCGCCTTCACGGAGAGGAAGGTCCCCTTGAGGTTGGTGTCGGAGACGAGGTCCCAGTCGTCGCCCGACATGTCCTCGAGCTTGACCGGCGGGAAGATGCCGGCGTTGGCACAGAGGACGTCGATGCCGCCGAAGGTCTCGGCGACCTCGCCGAAGGCGGCGGCGAGCGACGCCTCGTCGGTGACGTCGCCGGCGACCGCGATCGCGCCGCCGCCGATCTCTGCCGCCGTCCTGGTCCCTTCGTCCCGGTGGCGGGACAGGATGGCGACCCGGGCGCCCGCCTCCGCAAAGACCCGCGCGATGCCCTTGCCGATGCCCTTGCTTCCGCCGGTGACGACGACGGAACGGCCCGCTACCGAATGCGCCATGTTGAGCTCCCTCTTGCTGATATCGAGGCCCCGGCCGCGTTCAGCGCGGAAGGAGCGAGACGAAGTCCTGCGCGCGCATCACGTGGCAGTAGATCATGTTGATGATCTCGAGTTCGCTGTCGTGCAATGCGTCGCTGCCGGCAGCGCAGCAGTCCTCGAGCACGATGACCGAGAAGCTCTCGTCGGCGAGGCTGCGCACCGTGGAGGACACGCACTGATCGGTGAAGATCCCGGCGCATACAACGGTCCTGACGTCCATGTTGCGCAGCATCAGACGGAGGTTGGTGCCGGTCAGCGCGGAGTCGGTCGTCTTGGTGACGACGATCTCGTCGCCCTGCGGCTGGAGTTCGGGCACGATCTGGGACGCGTGCTCGGTCCTGGGCAGGAGGATGTTGTTCCAGCCGGGCAGCTTCTGGCTGAGCGAGCGGTCGCGGCCGTCGTCCTTGTGGCAGGCGATCCGCGCGAACAGGCACTCGATGCCGCGGGCGCGGCAGATCGTCAGCATGTCGGTGGTGCGCGGGATGAGCTGGCCGGTCAGGCGCTCGTGGAACGGCGTCCAGGCGTCGTATCGCCGACGCTCCTCCATGCTGAGCATATCGCGATCGGGCCGTTCGACGTAGACGTTCTGCACGTCGATGACGAGAAAGGCCGTGCGCGCGGGGTCGATGACCGGATCGTCCGGCAGTGGCGCGCCGTCATAGTACATCGATCGATGGGCGGTCTTCCAGTCCATGGGGCCTCGGTCAGAAGCGGAAGCGGAAGAGGCCGCGGAGCTCGTACACCTCGGCCGCCTCCTCGACGAAGGCGGCGACGGTGGCCGCGCCGTAGTCGTCACGCAGCGTGCGGGCGGCGGCCAGAAGCTCGTCCTTCGAGCGGGCGCGACCGGGGCGCAGCAGATCGTAGATACCCATGATGACGTCGTTCGGCACGGCGACGAGATCGGCGCCACGCTCGAGATTGCGCGCCAGCGTCCCGCGGCCGGCGGCGCGGGCGATGGCGGCCTGCTGGCGCAGCGCGCTGGCGTCAATTCGCAGGTCTTCCATGCTGATCTCGCCGGCCAGCACCGCGTCAAGCGTGATCGCGTCCATCGGCTTGCCGCTGCGTGCCCGCACCTGGTCGGGCCGGGTCTCGGCGAGCGGGTAGTCGGCGACCCCCGGTTCGATCATGCTGGCCCCATGAAGTCGACGGCGATTTCCTCGGGCTCTGCACCCTCTCGACAGAGTCCGGTCTCGATCGCGTAAAGGAGCGCCACCTCGACGTGAAAGCGTGCGCCCAGAGCCTCACCGCGCGTCGGCACGACCACCGGCTCGGGCTCGTCACCGCGGGCGTAGGCGGCGGCGTTGGCGCCGAGGCGACGGTAGTGGTCGAGGGTGGTGATCGGCGCGTTCGAGAAGAGCTCGAGGTTGTGGTGCGGCAGGCGGTCGGCGTGGTGGATCACCGCGGTGCCCTTGGCCTGCAGGCCGATGCCGATGCCCGAGCCGGACATGCGCGCGGCCGAGAGGCCGAGGAAGGAGGTGTCGGCGGTGTGGTGCATGCGGACGACACGCGGGGCGCCGCCGCCCGCGCGCACGCCCTCGACGACGGCGCGCAGCATGGCGGAGACGCCTTCGCCCGCGAGGGTCTTGAAAAGCTGGACGCCGAATGCGGGGCTGATGCCGATGACGACCTCGGCCGCGCCTTCGCCAGGTGTCGCGCGGCCAAGGGCGCGGTATTCGGCGCGGCGGGCCTCGGCCTTGCGGAAGATCGCCTGGGAGCGCAGCACCTCGCGCTCGTCGAGCGTGTCGCGGATGCCGGCAATCTCCTCGCGGCGTTCCGGTCCGACGCGGTAGCCGGTGCCCGGACCCTGGTAGTCGTTGGGGTCATTGATCGCCGAGAGCACGCGGCCGTTTCGGACGAGCGCGGAGGTCTGGAGGTAGTCGCCCGAGAGGCGGAGGCGGACCATGGCGAGCAGGTTTTCGGCCTCGGCGCGGTAGCCGCGCGCTGCGAGGGCGCGGACGACGTCGACGACCGTGATCCCGCGTGCACGAATCGCCGCGCTGATGCGGCCGGCGTCTCGGGGCGTGAAGCTGTCGGTGTCGTTCGAGCCCGAGGCGGCTGCGACGCTGGCGCGCATCTGGGGCGTTGGATGGGCGAGGTCGAGCTCCTCCAGCACAGCCGAGATTGCGTCGAGCGCGCGTGTGCGAAGGGCGCTGGCGCTGTCCTCACCGATCGGCGTCAGGCCGCCGTCGGCCTCAAAGTCGCGCTGGAGCACGAGATAATCTTCGAGCTCCTCCCCGTTTATGAGCGAGGGATTGAACGAGTTGTCGTATTTCAGGATCGACCCCATGCCGGAGCAGATCAGGTCCGAGCCGGCGACGAGGTAGGGCATGATCTTGGCGCCGACGCGGATCTCGGACTCGGTCGGGCGGGCGTCGTTGCCGGAGGCGCATTCGAGGTCGAGCCAGACGGCGATCAGGTTCTCGGCCATCAGCTCGCGGGCGCCGCCAGGCACGGACATGGTCACGGGCGCGCCGTCGATGCCGCCGTTCTGGGTGCCTTGCACGCCCATGGCGCGTTGCAGGCACAGGCAGCGGGCCTCGAGGTAGAGCAGCGACTGCGCCTGGTGAAAGCCCATTAGCAGCTCGGCGCCGGCCCCCGAGGTCGCGCGCATCTTGACGCCCCGCGAGGCATAGGCGGCGGCGAGGAAAGCCTTGGACCAGGGGGTGTCATCGCCGTCGAAGAAGGCGCCCTCGGAGCCGTAGACCGAGACGGTCTCGGCGTAGGAGGTGAAGCCCGCCATGGCGATCTGCAGCTCCTCGGCCTCCTCGGAGGAGCATTGGAACAGCGTCCCCCACCGGCCGACCGAGGCCCCGACGGCGCAGGCGAGCGCATTCGACCAGGCGTTTCGGGCGACGCGCTGCGTGGTCTCGATCTCGTCGAAGCCGAGGGCGACCGCGATGGCGGCGTCGGCGGCGAGTTGCAGGGGGTCGTCCTTGGCGTTGGTGACGTGGGCCTGGTTGCCGGGGGTGCGGCGGGCCCGCATCTTGGAATAGGCGAAGGCGATCTCGAGCGCGTTGAGATGCCCGACGACTTCGGCGAGCCGGGCGGGGGTGAGGCCGTGGGCGAGGCGCACGAGCTCGGCGCGCGGCACGGTCATGTCGACGAGGCGGCGGGCGAGGTCGAGCGCCGGGATCGCCATCGCTTCGGGCGCGACCGCCGGGTCGAGGTGATAGGTGGCGATGAAGCGGTCGATCATGTCGAAATCCGCAGCCTGTACGCCGTCCATCATGGCGACATGGCCGCCCTCGACCGCGATCGCGGGCTTCGGGTCGGACGGGCTCCACATGGCGGCGAAACCGCGGGCAGGGTCCTCCTTGGCGAACTTGTCGAGGCGCAGGGGGCGTGCGTCCCAGTCGGCGAAGCGGCCCCAGCGGTTCGTGGTCATGGAGACACCCGACGGCGGCGCAGTCGCAGGGCGAGCCCGGCGACGAGCAGGAGCAGGGCGGCCGCGATCGTCGACATCGATCCAAGCGCCGGCACCATCGGCGTATAGCCCGCCACCATCTTTGCGTAGAGCCATTCAGGCACCGCGGTGTCGGGGCCGGTGGTGTAGAGCGACAGCGGGAAGTTGCCCCAGGAGAGCAGGAACGCAAAGAGCGCGCCCGACCATATGCCGGGCCACAGGATCGGCAGCGTGATCTCGCGAAACACCTGCAGGCGCGAGGCGCCGAGGTCGAAGGCGGCCTCCTCGAGGGCAGGGTCGAAGCCGTACATCTGGATGGCCATGACGAGCGTGACCACGGGCACGATCCAGACGAGATGGGCGAAGACCGCCGTCTGCCAGGAGAGCTGGATCCCGAGGGCGCTGAACCACAAGAGGAGCGCGAGACCCATCACCGGTTGGGGAAAGAAGATCGGCAGGAGCACGAGCTTCTGGAAGACGCCGCGCCCCTTCCAGTCGTAGCGGGCGTAGGCGAGCGCCCCGAAGAAGGCGACGACGACGGCGATCAGCGTGACGGCGATCGCCATCTTCAGCGAGGTCTGGACGAGGAGCCGGATCTCGATCGACTCGAGCGTGCGCGTCCACCAATCGGCCGACCAGCGCGGGACGGGGAAGCGGAAATATCGGCCCTGGCTCAGCGACGCGAGCAGGCCGCACAGGATCGGCAGATAGATGGCCAGGACCACGACGAGCGTCCAGGTCCAGATCAGACGGTCCGAGCGGCGCTGTGCGCGCTCGGCGGGGCCAAGGGCATCGGCCGACATCAGCGCCGCCCCAGGATGCGGTCGAGGTCGATCCGGCCGATCACCGCCAGGGTGAGGCCGCCGACGACGAGCATGAGCAGGACTGCGAGCGCCGAACCGAGCGGCCAGTTCTGCGCGTAGGTGAAGGCGATCTCGATGTCGTGGGTGATGACGATGATCGACTGGCCGCCGAGGATCTTGGCCTCCGCGACCGCGCCGACCGAGAGCACGAAGCACAAGAGGACGCCGATCAGGACGCCCGGCATCGCGAGCGGCAGCTCGATCTCGCGCCAGATCTGCAGGCGGCTCGCGCCCATGTCGCGGGCGGCCTCGATCAGGTCGCGCGGAACGGTGGAGAGGCCGAGCGTCATGGGGAACAGCATGAAGGGCAGGTAGACGTAGACCATGCCAAAGAGCGTGGCGCCGACGGTGTAGAGGACATCCGGCGCGGAGAGGCCGACGTATCCGAGCGTGCCGTCCAGTACGCCGCCGCGAATGAAGAAGAGCACCCAGCCGTAGAGGCGGATATTCTCGGACACGAACAGCGGGAATACGAAGAGCAGACTGATCAGACCGGCCCAGCGGCCGAACACGCGGGCGAGTCCGTAGGCGATCGGATAGGCGACGAGGAGCAGGATCAGGACTGCCGTCGCGGCGAGGGCGATCGACCAGGCGAAGGACAGCCAGACGGTGTTGGCGGGGTCGAAGATTGCCGCGTAGTTCGCCAGCGTGAACGAGCGGAACGCATCGAAGCTGCGCGGCGTCGCGAAGGAGAAGGCGACCACCGTGACGAGCGGGGCGAGGAATCCGGCGGCGAGCAGGACGTAGACGGGCAGCGCGCAGCGTGCGCCGGCGGAGAACAGCCGGTCGCGCCAGCCGGCGCCGGTGGCTTCCGCCATGCCCTGAACGTTTGCCATCCCCGACGCTGCCATCGCCTCAATCGTCGATGAAAAGCGCGTCGCGGCTGTCCCAGCCAACCACGACGTCGCTGTCGATCTGCGGCGTCGCCGCCGCAGCGCGGGACTGTTCGACGATCAGGAGCCTGTCGCCGGCGCGCACGCGGTACTGCATTCGGGAGCCCAGGGAGTACGAGTTGTAGAGCTTGCCCGCTATGACGTTCTCCGCCTCGGCCCCATCGCCGACGATGCGAAGAAACTCGGGACGCACGACGATATAGCCTTCGGACGGTGCGGCTCCTGCGACGCGGAACGGACCGAGCGTCTCATCGGCCGCGTAGAGGCCATCCGGCCGCCGCCGGACCGCCAGCACGTTCACCTCGCCCATGAACTCGGCGACGAAGCGGTTGGCGGGGCTGGTGTAGATTTCTTCCGGCGTGCCGACCTGGACGATGCGGCCGGATCGCATCACCGCGATCCGGTCGGACATCACCATCGCCTCCTCGAGGGAGTGGGTGATGTAGATGAAGGTCTTGCCGGTCTCCTTGTGGATGTCCTTCAGCTCCTTCTCGAGCAACTTCTTGAGCTTGTAGTCGAGTGCGGAGAGCGGCTCGTCGAAGAAGAGCACGTCCGGATCGTAGGCGAACGCGCGCGCGAGCGCGACACGCTGGCGCTCGCCTCCGGAGCAGCGCGTGACGTTGCGCGTGAAGTAGGCGTCGGGAAGGCGCATCATCCGCATGAGCTCACGGGACCGGGTCTCGCAGGCCGCCGGCGACACCCCCTTCATCTTGAGTGGAAAGGCGATGTTCTCGCCCACCGTCTTGTGCGGGAAGAGCGCGAGCGACTGGAAGACGAGGCAGGTCGGCCGCCGGTTCGGGGGCAGGTCGTTGATGACCTGGCCACGCAGAACGATCGCCCCGTCGCCGGGCTGCTCAAGCCCGGCCAGGATGCGCAGCAGCGTGGTCTTGCCGCAGCCCGACGGACCGACGATGGTCAGGAACTCGCCCTCGGGCACGACCAGGTCGACGCCGTCGACCGCCGCCACGGTTCCGAACCGCTTGGCGATGCCCGACAGCCGCAGGATCGGCTCCCGCGCCATCGCATCGGCTGCCGCCAAGGCCAACGCGGGCTCGGGCCGTGTCATGCGAAACCCTGCCCCGCCCGCTGCGACCGCACCCTCAGCCGCCGGTCCGCTTCGCGGCGGTCATCAGGTCCAGGGCCGCTTCGTAGTCGGGGACAATGTCGTACTCGGCCGATCGGGCCATCTCCTCCTCGAGCGAATCCCATTGTATCGCCTCGAGCTCCTCGGTGGTGAAGAGATCGAAGCAGGCTGGATCGCCCATCTGCGAGACCGGGTTGAACGTGCCTTCGGCAAAGGCGACGGTATGGGCGACTTCCGGCTGCTGGACGAACTTCAGGAACTCCTCGGCGAGCGGCGACAGGTTCGGGTTGTTCACCACCGAGGTGACCTCGATCCAGGCGATGCCGCCCTTGCCCTCGATCGGGCTGCGCAGCGGCGTGATGCCACGGAGTTCGAGGAAGCCGTCGGCCCGCGCCGGCGAGACCGAGTAGGTGCCGCCGGTGAGCTGGAAGTCGATCTCGCCCGAGATCAACGCCTGGTTCATGGCGGCGATGTCGCCGACGAGCCTCGCGCCTCCGAAGACCTTGCGCGCCGTCGCCTCGAACGCCTCCATCTCCTCCGGAGTATGTTCCTTGAAGGGATCGATGCCCGCGATCATGAATATGCAGAACACGTTCCAGTCATCGGACTCGAGGATGCCGTAGCGCCCGGCGTTCGCGTCGTCATTCCAGAGGTCCCAGCCCTGGTCCTCGGCGGTCTCGCGGCTGATCTTGTCGGTGTTGACCACGAAGGAGTACGGGCCGAAGCGCTGGACGATCCCTAGCAATTGCTCGCCGTCCTGCGACATCGCCCAGCGATAGGGCGGGTGAAAGTCCGGCATCATCTTCTCGAAGTAGGGCTCGAAGGTGGCGCGGTCGATCGGCTTGATCAGCCCCTCCGGCAGCATCACCTCGCGCGCCCATGGGTTGTTGACGTTGATGAGGTCCCAGACGTTGGTCTCGCCCGCGCGCAACCGGTTGATCATCGTCGGGTCATTGGTCAGCGACTCGGCGCGGACGGTGGCCTCATGCCCGGTGCGGAAGGGGTCGAGGACCTGGGCCGAATTGTAGCCTTCCCAGCAGAGG
Organism: Rhodobacterales bacterium; assembly: GCA_038247355.1. Classification (GTDB taxonomy): domain Bacteria; phylum Pseudomonadota; class Alphaproteobacteria; order Rhodobacterales; family Rhodobacteraceae; genus Amaricoccus. Next base: position 1,071 of record JBBRUZ010000069.1, on the reverse strand, counting down.
ATGTTGAGCTCCCGCTCGCGGCCCTGGGCGAGGGCGCGTCCGCCACTGAAACCCCCGGCGAGCGCCATCGCGCCGCCGCCGGTCATGCGCATGATGTCCCGTCGTGAAAAATCCACCATCGATGACCCCCTGTCGGAAAGCCCGCTACGCAAGGCGCCACGGGCTGGTTGTGCCGCTTGTCCGGCGATTTGACCGAGATAGAAACATATACTGTTGAGCTTTGCCAACATCGAAATGTGGAACACGGGCGCACTCTTTCGTCTGCCTGATCCGCGAGCAGACAACGATCGCGCAGAAGGCATTCGCAGTTCGGCGTCGCTGCGCGCGACAACTTGTCGGCCGACGCACTTGATACGGCTGCGAAAAGTCCCTGGCCATTATCCGAGGCCGGCTGGATGGTTGCTTGGATTTCATGGATTTGGCCGCCGCCTGTGCATCGCTACCGTTTCGGCCTGTTTCGTCCTCTGCAGTTCGTCCCCGTGCTCTTCGGCATCTCCATCGCTTCCTTCGTCTTGGTCTCATCCCCGGCGGTCCTGCAAGGGCGCTCCTGGGCGCGCGCGACGACGACGGAGCTGGCCAACAGAGATGGCTCGGTTTGTCTGAACGCCTTTCGGGGTGGTTCTAAGTGGATCGGCCGCTCGTTTCAGGCTGCCGCCGGGATTGGCGTCGCCAGGTTAGTATATGCCTGATCGGGCGTCCGCCCGCCAAGGGACGAATGCGGGCGCGTTCCGTTGTAAAAGCCGGGATACCGGCCGATGGACGCGCGGGCTTCCGTGACGCCGCCGTAGGCTCGGAGATAGATCTCCTCGTACTTGATGGTTCGCCAGAGGCGCTCGACGAAGACGTTGTCGCGCCAGGCGCCCTTGCCGTCCATGCTGATCGCGATCTCGGCGTCTTTCAGTATCTTAATGAAGTCGGCGGACGTGAACTGGGCGAACTCAACCGGTCGTCGCAACACCTGTAATCATGGAGGTTGTCGTGGCGAAACGGAAGCGCGAGACGGAACGGATTGGAGGAGCTCCCATGCGCTCGCCTGGGCGTCCAGGGGTAGCGCGTCGTGAGGAGCGGCGT
>JBBRUZ010000068.1:0-14813 GCA_038247355.1 Rhodobacterales bacterium | reverse complement strand
CGGAGCACCGCCTCCGCCTCCACTCGCGCGTCGAGCACGAAGGCGAAATCCCGCTCGACGGCCTGCAGGTCCGAGACCACGAGCGCCGGACGCGTCGTCGTGCGCGACTTCGGGAACGGAACCGCTTCCAGATAGACGGTGAAGGCGACCGCAGGTCCCTTGACATCGAGCGCCGCGAGCACGGCGGGATGCACTTCGCCGAAAGCCGCGAGCGGCGTCTTCGGCCCGAGGCTCAGCACGCCGGAGCGCCCGGGATGGAACCAACCCGGCGCGCTTCGCTGCGTCATCACCGCCGAGGACATGCCGATGGCGGCCAGCGTCGCCTCGGCGTCGGCGCGGGCGTCGTGGAGGTCGACCGAGCGACGGGCGCCGAGCGCATTGCGCGGCGCGGTGTGGCCGGTCCTGACCCCGGTGCCCTGGAGCGTCTGCTCGCCCGGCTCGCCGCCGGGAAAGGCGTGGCCGATCTCGAAGAGCGCGAGATCGGTGATTCCGCGCGCCTGGTTGCGGCTGGCCGCGCGCAGCAGGCCGGGAAGCAGATCGGGCCGGAGATGGCTGAGATCGGCGCTGATCGGATTGCCGAGCCGGACCGCCTCCGAGCCGCCGCCGAACAGGCGCGCCGCGGCGAGGTCGATGAAACTGTAGGTCACGCATTCATTGCAGCCGGCGGCGGCGATACGGCGGCGGGCCTGACTTTCGCGCCGCTGCATCGGCGACTGGACCGGCCGCGCCACGCCGGGGCTGCGCGCCATCGGCTGGCCGGTCAGCTTCGACAGGCTGGCGACGCGCGCGATCTCCTCGACCAGATCCGCCTCGCCTTGCACGTCGGGCCGCCAGGTCGGAACCGACACCTGCAGCCTGTCGTCGGCGCCTGTCGCCGAGAAGCCGAGGGCGGTGAGAATGCGCACCTGCTCGTCGCGCGAAACGTCCATGCCGACGAGCGTCTTCAGGCGCGACACGTCGAGCCCGTAGCTGCGGGCGTCATTCGGCGCCCGGCCGGCGACTTCGATCTCGGAGGGCGCACCGCCGCAGATATCGACGATCATCCGCGTCGCAAGCTCCAGCCCGTCCACGATGAAGCCGGCATCGACGCCGCGCTCGAACCGGTACCTGGCGTCCGAGACGATGCGCAGGCGCCGGCCGGTACGCGCGGTGCGGACCGGGTCGAACCAGGCGCTCTCGACGAAGACCGACGTCGTCGCCTCGGTCACGCCGGTGCGCGCGCCGCCCATCACCCCGCCGATGCTCTCGGGGCCGTGCGCGTCGCAGACCAGCGTCTCCGAGCCGTCGAAGGCGTAGGTCTTGCCGTCGAGCGCGACCAGCCGCTCGCCGGGTTTCGCGAGCCGGACGGTGATCGGCGCGTGCAGCTTGTCCGCGTCGAAGACGTGGAGCGGCCGGGCGCGATCGAAGGTGATGAAGTTCGTGATGTCGACCAGCGCCGAGATCGGGCGCAACCCGATGGCGCGCAACCGGTCCTGCAGCCACTGGGGCGACGGACCGTTCGCAACGCCGCGGATCAGCCGACCGGCGAAGACGGGGCAGGCGTCCGTCGCGACGTCCTGCGCCAGATAGATCGCGATCGGGTTGGGGAAAACTCCGGCGATCGGCGCGATTGCGGGCGACTTCAGCACGCCCAGTCCGCGCGCGGCGAGGTCGCGAGCGACGCCGGCGACGCCGAGCGCGTCCGAGCGGTTGGGCGTGACGCCGATCTCGATCACCGGATCGCGGGGAACCACGTCGATGTACCGCGCGCCCACGAGCGAGCCTTGCGGCAGCTCGACGATGCCGTCATGGGCTTCCGAAAGCTCCATCTCTCGCTCCGAGAGCATCATCCCGAAGCTGTCGATACCGCGGATCCGACCGACCTTGATCGTCGTGTCGATACCGGGGATATAGTCGCCGGGCGCTGCGAGCACGACCTTGATCCCGGCCCGGGCGTTCGGCGCGCCGCAGACGATCTGCTTTTCACCGAGCCCGGTCGCCACCCGACACACGCGCAGCTTGTTCGCGTCCGGATGCGGGACAGCCTCGAGAATCTCGCCGATGGTGAACGCCGCCAACCGTTGGGCGGGGTTCGAGACCGCCTCGACCTCGAGCCCCAGGTCGGTCAACGCGAACGCGATCTCGTCCAGCGACGCGGACGTGTCGAGATGCTCGTTGAGCCAGGCGAGGGTGAATTTCATTCGTCGGCCTTGTCGCGATCGGGTCCCGCTGCGGTCTATTCGATTGTGATCCCGAGCGAAAGGGGCGGGTCCGGCCGGCCTCGCGCGGTGCGTCGGCGACCGTCGCGCGGCGCGCTCCACCGACCGCCACCCGCGCGAAAGCCGCAACACGTCCCGGGCCGTGGTACACACTGCCCCCGACGGCGGAGGCCCGTACGTCTCGGCCGCCCCGCTGAGCCGCAGGATCCGGGTGCTCCCCCGGGCCGCGGCCCGGCGCACCGTGCCCGACAGGGCCTCGGCGCGGCACCCCAGCGGAGGCGAAACGACATGGCCAAGACACCCCACCTGAAACTGCCCGTCATGGCCCCGGCCCAGGCGCAAAAGCACGTGACGCTGAACGAAGGGATGGACGCGCTCGACGCCATCACGCAATGCGCGGTGCTCGGGATAGATCGCGACGACCCGCCGCTCGGTGCGGCCGAGGGCGACCGCTGGCTGATCGGCGCCGCCCCGACCGGGGACTGGGCGTTCGAGCCCGGCAAGCTCGCTTGGTGGAGCAATGGCGGCTGGGCCTTCGTGCCTCCCGAGCCGGGCTGGCGTGTCTATAACCTGGCCGACGACACGCTTTATGCGATGAGCACCGCGCAGGTGTGGACGCCGCTGTCCGCCGGCGCCGACCCTGCGACCGAACTCCAGGGCATCGAGCTCTTCGGCCTCGGCGTCACGGCGGACACCTCCAACCCGTTCCACGCCAAACTCAATTCCGGGCTCTGGACGGCGCGCACGCCGGCCGAGGGCGGCGACGGCAACGTGTTAGTGAAAGTCAACAAGACCGACGCCGCACACGACGCAGGCTACGTGTTCCAGTCGAACTTCGTCACGCGGGCGATTGCGGGGCTGTTCGGCTCGGACCGGTTCAGGATCGCGGTCTCACTCGACGGCGTGACGTTCCACGACGGCATCTCCATCGACGACGCCACCGGGATCGTGATCCAGCCGCAGTTGCCGCGGTTCAAGGCCTACACCAATTTCGACAATTTCGGTCCGGCGGACGCCTGGATAAAGATCGGCATAAACGTGACCGAAACAAACCCGCAAGGTGCGTTCGATGCGGTGACCAACCGTTTCACCGCGCCGATCGCCGGCGACTACCTGTTCGGGGCGGGGCTGTTGTTCAAGATCGCTTCGTTGACCACCGCCCGTCTGCGCTGCCGCCTGGCGCTGAACGGGACGACGATCGTCAACGGCTCGTTCGGCGAGATCTCTGGCGGTCACGCCACCGGCCAGACGGCGATCTGGTTCCAGACCATGACGCCGCTCGCCGCAGGCGACACCGTGGAGTTGCAGGGCTCATATCGTACGGCGGACGGTTATTTTGCGGCGAACCACACCAGTTTCTGGGGGCACAAGATCGGCTGAGCGCGGCGATCAGGCGGGCGGCTGCGCCGGCTCCGGCAGGCCCATCACCGCGCGGACGTGCTGGCGCGCGCGCAGACGATCGAGATGCACGATCGCATGGGCCCGCGCGGCCAGGCCAAGCATGCGAGCGAAATCAGGGTCCTCCAGCGCCCGGCCGAGCTCCGCGGCCATTCCCGCGACGTCGCCCTCTTCGACGAGCAGGCCGGTCTTCTCGTGCAGCACATGCTCGGGGATCCCGCTGTGACGCGTGGAGACGACGGTCAGGCCGACCGACATCGCCTCGGCGATCGCGGTCGGAAAGCCTTCCATATCCTTGTCCGGGGCGGTGACCGAATGCTGGACGAAGATCGCCGAGCGTCCCATCAGCCGGGCGACCGATGCATGATCCATCGAGCCGTGCATCGTCACCCGCTGCTCGAGCCCGTGCCGCGCGATCATCTCGTGGCACTTCGCCGCCAACGGCCCGTCGCCGATCATGTCGAGGTGCGCCTGCGGAAACCGCCCGGCGATCCGCCCGAAGGCGTCGAGGGTCAGATGCGGGGCCTTCTTTTCCACGAGGCGCCCCACCGCGATCAGCCGACCGGGCTCGGGCGAGCCGAGGGGGAAGGCTTCGGTCAGCACGCCGCTGGGGTTGATCGTTATCAGGTCTGGCGGGCAGCCGATGGAAATCAGGCGGTCGGCGAGGAACTGCGACACGCAAAAGACGCCGCGCACCTGACGAAACATCTTCACGTAGCGTCTGCGGGTCAGGCCGCGCTCGATTGCCGCCGACGCGTCAGCGCCGCGGAAATAAACGTAGAGCGGCAGTCCGAGCCGCGCGCAGACATCGGCGACCAGCGCGCCGGACTGGCCGAATTCGGCGAGCACACGGTCAACGCCGTGCGCCTTGAAGAACTCCATCATTCGCATGCTGTCGGCAAAGTCCAGCGGGCGGCCGAAGCGGCGGCGCAGGGCGACGTAGACTTTCTTGACCATCGCGTCGAGCGGTCCGAACGTGGTGAAGTGCGGACAGACATGGCTGAGGACCGGGCAACCATAGATTTCGGCGCCGACGCTGTCGCTACAGACCAGCACGGTCGCGCCGGGCGCGAGGCTGCGGACGTGGTCGGCGACGAACGTTTCGGAGAAGGCGTTGAACGACGGCGCGACTATCGCGAGAATCACGGCGCGGAACGGCGGCGGTCTGGTCGGGGGGGTGCGCTCATGACCGGGGACCGGAGCGGACGCCGCCGCGCGAAACACCATCCCGACACCACCACCAACTACGCTCCACCACTGCTCGTTTGTCTCTACAGGGCGCGGGCGTCGCAATCAACAGGCGCTTCGCCGGGGCTGCGGCGGGCGGTCGCAGTCGGTGGCGAGGGTCCGGCGGAACCGGGCAGCGCCTCCGACGTGTCTGTCGCAAAGCTGCGGACTGTCGCGCTGCCAGCAGCCAGACCGAGCGCCACGCCGCTACGCACGCGTCGGACCGCGGCGGCCAGAGCGAAAGCGCACCGCACTGAGGCGGTTGAACGCAAAGCGCGCCGCGCCGCGGCGTCCGACCATGGAACGCGGCGCTCTTTGGCGATGAAGAGAAAGCCCGTCACGCTGCGACGACCAAACGGAGAACATTATGACCAAGATAAGCGAAGCCCGCGTGGCGATCCTCGCAACCGACGGATACGAGCGCTCCGAACTGCGCGTGCCGCTGGAACGGTTGCGGGCGCGGGGCGCGATGGTGGACGCGATCGCCCCGAAGGGCGAAGCGATCCGGAGTTGGGTCGACGACGACCGGGGCGACTCCGTGGCGGTCGATCGTTTGCTGTCCGAGGTCAGCGTCGATGACTACGACGCGCTGGTTCTTCCGGGCGGCCAGATCAATCCGGATGTGCTACGGCTCGAGGCGGACGCCGTAGCGCTGGTTCGCGAATTCGCCGCCTGCGGCAAGACGCTCGCGGCGATCTGTCATGGTCCGTGGCTGCTGGTCGAGGCCGACGTGATCCGTGGCCGCGAGGTGACGTCCTACGCGTCGATCCGCACCGACCTCGTCCACGCCGGCGCCGACTGGCGCGACTGCGACGTCGCGGTGGACCGCGGCATCGTCACGTCCCGCCGGCCCGAGGACCTGCCCGCATTCGTCGCGAGAATCGTCGAGGAGATCGAGGAGGGGTCGCACTTCCGCCCCGCGCACAACGCGGCCGCTTTCGCGGTCGAGAGTTGAACCGCGACCGAAGAAGCGGTCTCGGTCCAGGCTCCCGCGTCGGCGTCAGACGAAGAACTGCGCGCCGTTCGCGCTGACGGTCGAGCCGGAGATGAAGCCCGCGTCGTCGGAAGCGAGGAACACGACGATCCGCGCGATCTCCGCCGCTTCCCCGAGACGGCCCATCGGGATCTGCGCGATGATCGATTCGCGAACTTTCTCGGGCACCGCCATCACCATTTCGGTCGCGATATAGCCCGGGCAGATGGCGTTGACCGTGATGCCGGCGCGCGCGCCCTCCTGCGCCAAGGCCTTGGTGAAGCCCAGATCGCCGGCCTTCGCCGCCGAGTAATTCGCCTGGCCGGCCTGGCCTTTCTGGCCGTTGACCGAGGAGATGTTGATGACGCGGCCGAACTTGCGCTCGCGCATCCCGCCCCAGACGCCATGCGTCATATTGAAGAGGCCGGTCAGATTGGTGTCGATGACGTCCTTCCACATCACCGGCGTCATCTTGTGGAACATCGAATCCCGGGTGATGCCGGCATTGTTCACCAGCACCTCGACCGGCCCGAGATCGGCCTCGACCTTCGCGATGCCCGCCGCGCACTCATCATAGTCGGCGACGGACCACTTGTAGGTCTTGATGCCGGTTTGGGCGGTGAAGGCCTCCGCCGCCGCGTCGTTGCCGGCATAGGTCGCGGCGACCGTATACCCCGCTTCCTTAAGCGACTGCGAAATCGCCGCGCCGATGCCGCGTGAACCGCCCGTGACAACCGCCACTCGTGCCATGGAGTATCCTTCCCTCGAGTTTCTTGGAATTGAGGGCGCGGGGTGTCGCCGCGCCCGGTTCTGGTCAGGGTCGCTCGACGCACATAGCGATACCCATGCCGCCGCCGATGCACAGCGTCGCGAGGCCCTTTTTTGCGTCGCGGCGCTTCATCTCGTAGAGCAGCGTATTCAGCACCCGCGCGCCGCTCGCGCCGATCGGGTGGCCGATCGCGATCGCGCCGCCGTTGACGTTGACGATGGCCGGATCCCAGCACATGTCCTTGTTGACCGCGCAGGCCTGGGCTGCAAACGCTTCGTTGGCCTCGATGAGCTCGAGATCCTCCACCTTCCAGCCTGCCTTGGCCAAAGCCTTGCGGCTGGCGTAGATCGGGCCGACGCCCATGATCTTCGGGTCGACTCCGGCGGTCGCATAACTGACGATCCGCGCCAGCGGCTCGATGCCACGCTTCTCCGCGTTCTCGGCCGTCATCAGCAGCGTCACCGCCGCGCCGTCGTTCAAGCCGCTGGCGTTGCCGGCGGTGACGGTGCCGTCCTTGGAGAACGCGGGCCTCAGTTTCGCCATGGTGTCCAGCGTCGTACCGTGGCGGATGTACTCGTCCTTGTCGATGACCACGTCGCCCTTGCGCCCCTTGACGGTGAAAGCGGCGATCTCCGCGTCGAACTTGCCGGCCTTTTGCGCGGCCTCGGCCTTGTTCTGGCTCGCCACAGCGAATTCGTCCTGTTGACCGCGGGTAATCTGCCACTGGGTCGCGACGTTCTCGGCGGTCGTGCCCATATGGAAATTGTTGAACGCGTCCCAGAGTCCGTCCTTGATCATGGTGTCGGTGAACTTCATGTCGCCCATCTTCGTGCCCGCGCGCAGATGGGCCGCGTGCATCGACATGCTCATGCTTTCCTGACCGCCCGCCACCACGACCTCGGCGTCGCCGAGCGCGATGTGCTGGGCGCCGAGCGCCACTGCGCGCAGACCCGACCCGCAAACCTGGTTGACGCCCCATGCCGCGCTTTCGATCGGCAGGCCGGCGTTGATATGCGCCTGACGCGCGGGGTTCTGGCCGTGACCCGCGGTCAGCACCTGACCGAGGATCGTCTCGGACACGTCGGCCGCGTCCACGCCCGCACGCGCCAGAACGGCCTGAATCGCCGTCGCGCCCAGCTCGTGCGCGGGCGTGCTGGCGAAGGCGCCGTTGAAGCTGCCGACCGCGGTGCGCGCCGCCGATGCGATTACGATGTTTGTCATGCGTTTCCCCTCAATGCGCGGAATTCGTCGACGTCCGGCCACGGTGGCGTGTCAAGTACGGCGTCCGAATCGCCGCAGGCGTTCCACACACACCGTCGTCGCACAACTCGCGCGCGTGCTCAACCGGCATGGGCCAGAAGAAACTCCGCCATCGGCCGCCAGACCTGGCTCCGGGCGGCGCTGCCCACGACCATGCCGACGTGCCCGGTGGCAGGCTCCAGCACCCGGGCGCCGGGGATCGCGCGCGGCAGCGCGATCGACAGCGGCGGCGGCACGATCGAATCTCTCAGGCCGCAGAACGCCAGCGTCGGCACGCCGATCGCTCCCGGATCCACTGCGCCGCCGAGAAACCGCCAGGTCCGTTTCGCCGTCTGGTTGTCGATCTGCCAATCGATCAGCAGATTCCTGGCGGCGGGCGCGGCCATCGGCACGCCATCGGCGAGCCAGTCCTCCAGCGCCACGAACTGGCGCGCCGAATGACCTGCAGGGTCGATCCGCGCCAGCTTCTGGAACTTCAACGCCGCCTGCAACGGGTTGACCAGGGCGAACAACGTCTGGAAGACCTCCACCGGCACAAACCCGAACGCCGCGCCCAAAGCGTCAATCTGACGGGCGATCCGCGCCGGGCCCGCGGAACGCAGCATCGCGCGCAGACCGCCCGCGATCCCCTTCGTCGAGGCGAAGTCCCATGGCGCGCCGATGGTCGCGAGCGCCGCAACCCCGTCGGGCGCGCGCGCCGCCAGCCCGGCGGCGAGCGTGCCGCCCATGCAATACCCCATCAGCGCCACTCTGCGCCCGGTCGTCGCGCGCACGTGGCGGAGCGCCGGCAGCAGGCGCTGCGCACCGTAATCCGCGAGCGTGAAGCGCGCCTCGCCCGGACCCGCGACGCCCCAGTCGAGCAGCAGCGGCCGCAGCCCCTGCCCCGCAAGCCAGCGCAGCATCGAGCGCCCCGCTTGAAGATCGAGGATGTAGGCGCGATTGATCATGCTCGGGACCACCAAGACCGGCGGGCCGTCCGGATCGGACGCGCCGGGCGCCGCGCCGTAGTCGAGCAGGCGCGCGCCGCCCATCGTCCAGACCACCGGCGGCTCGATCACCTCGCGCCGATACGGATGGGCGTGCCAGATCGCGATCCCGCGCAGCGTCGCGGTCATCCGCGCTCCGATCTCGCGCGCGACCTCGATCCGGTCGAGATCCGGCCCGAGCGCCGCGGCGCTCGGCGCCAGGTGCGGCGCCCAGGGAAACGCCGGGTCGGCGGCCCTCGGCGCCGCCATCAGCGCCTGGCCGTAGCTCGACAGCGCGGCGCTCAAGTGAAAGATCAACGGGCTCGGCTCGCCCCTGCGGTCCGGCGGCGTCCCGGTCATCGCGGCGCCGGGGATCGCCGTCGGCCCACTGCGGGGGCGTCGGGTCCATTGGTGGCCGCATAGCGCAACTGGCGCTCCCAAAGGTCGACATAGGCCGCAGCGCGCTGACGTTCGGTCGACGCCGCCACCCTTTCGCCGGCCGCGTTGGACGTCGGCTCGGTTGCGGCATCGTTCGCAGACACGGAATTCCGTTGCGCCATGCTCACCCGGCGGTAAGCTGGGACCGCGCAACGCCCCATGCAGCAGGAGACAATCGCTTGGCCGAGAAGAACGACAATGCGGACGGGCCGATCATCATCAAGAAATACGCCAACCGCCGGCTCTATAACACCGCGAAAAGCAGTTATGTGACCCTGGACCATCTGGCCCAGATGGTGCGCGATGAGCAGGATTTCGTGGTCAACGACGCCAAGTCCGGTGAGGACATCACGCGCGGCGTGCTTGCCCAGATCATCTTCGACGAGGAAGCCAAGGACGGGCAGACGATGCTGCCCGCGAACTTCCTGCGATCGCTGATTCGGCTGTACGGCGACACGCTGCAGGGATTCGTGCCCGGCTATCTCGACGCGTCGATGGAGACTTTCGCGAAGAACCAGGAGCGGATGCGCGAACAGGTGGCCAAGGCCTTCGAGGCCAATCCGGCGCTCGCGAACTTCGAGGCGCTTGCGCGCACCAATATGGAATGGTTCGAGAACGCGATGCGCATGTTCGCGCCCTTCACCGCGGGCATGACCCCGAAAACCCCCGGCGTCGCCGACAAGCCGGGCGGAAAGGACATGGAACTCGAGTCACTGAAGGAGCAGCTCGGCGCGATGCAGGCGCAACTCAACAAACTCATCAAGGACGGCTGATCCGGCTTCAGAGGCCCGACGCCCGACGCGGCGCCGTTTCGGGCAGTGCAGCCCGCGCCGAGGGACGGCCATAGAGATAGCCTTGCAGGCAATCGACCCCAAGGCCCCGCAGGCAAGCCGCATCTACTTCGGACTCGACGCGCTCGGCGATGGTCATCATCTCGAAATGCTTGGCCAGCGTGAGCAGGCATTCGATCAGCACCCGCGCGTCCGGCGATCGGCTGACGCCCTGCGCGAAGGCGCCGTCGATCTTGACCATGTCGAAGCGGAAGTCGCGGAAATGCCGGAAGCCGGTCGCGCCGGCGCCGAAGTCGTCGAGCGCGAAGGCGCAACCGAAGCCGCGGACATGGCGCATGAAATCGAGGGTCTGGCTGGAATGCTCCAGCGCGGCGGTCTCGGTGATCTCGAGGATCAGTCGCCCGGTGACCGCCCGGTCTCGAGCGGCCGCTGCCGCGAGTGTCCCGAGCCAATCCGCGTCGCCCATCGAAAGTGGCGACATGTTCACCGACAGCCGCAGGCCGGGATCGCCCGCGAGCGCGGTCAGCGCCGTGTCAAGCGCCAACCGGTCGATGGCGCGACCGAGCGGGCCGTTCTCGACGTCAGGCATGAAGGCCGCGGCGGGCAACAGCTTGCCATCGGGAAGCGTCAGCCGCGCGAGCATCTCGAAGAAGGCCGGAAATCGCGGGTTCGTCGCCAGCACCACCGGCTGAAAATGAAACGACACTCGCCGTTGCGCCAGCGCCTTCGCGACCATGCACGTAAGGCGCGCATTGGATTGGCTCCGCGAGGGTGGTGGGGAACTGGCGCCCGAAGCGATCGCCCGAAGCGACGCGAGGACCTCGGATCGAGAATGTTTTTCCATGAGGCGAGGGACCTTCGGTTTGGGGCCGCATTCCTCGTTACCTAGCGCGAGGTTCCTTAAATGTTTGTCAAACTCGCGCACGATTTTCGCCGTTCGCAGCGCAGTCGGCCATTGTCGGAGGCGCATTCTCTACTATCCGCTCGCCGCGCCGATGACGGACGACACTGCTGTTTGTGCCGCGTCAAAGGGGTGGCGCTCAAATGACACGACGCAAGGAGGATCAGCCCCTTTCCGGTCAGACGCTGATGCAGACGTACTTCATCTCGAGGTAGTCATCGACGCCGTGGCTCGACCCCTCGCGTCCGAGGCCCGATTGCTTGATCCCGCCGAACGGCGCCGACTCGGTCGAGATCAGACCGGTGTTCACGCCGACCATGCCGTACTCCAGCGCCTCGGCCACGCGCCAGACTCGCCCGAGATCGCGCGCGTAGAAATACGAGGCGAGGCCGAAGATCGTGTCGTTCGCCTGGTCGATCACATCCGCCTCGTCCTCGAAGCGAAAGAGCGGCGCGACGGGGCCGAAGGTCTCGTCGTTGGCCACCATCATGTCCCGGGTGACGCCGGTCAGCACCGTCGGCTCGAAGAATGTGCCGCCCAGCGCATGCCGCTTGCCGCCTGCAACGATCGCCGCGCCCTTCGCGACGGCGTCGGCAATATGCTCCTCGACCTTTTCTACCGCGGCGGCGTTGATCAACGGCCCCGTCGAAACACCCGGCTCGAACCCGTCGCCTAACTTCATTTCCGCGACCTTCGCGGTCAGTTTCGACGCGAAGGCGTCATAGACCCCCGACTGAACGTAAATCCGGTTGGCGCAGACGCAGGTCTGACCGTTGTTCCGGTACTTCGAGACCATCGCCCCCTCCACGGCCTTGTCGAGATCAGCGTCGTCGAAAACGATGAAGGGCGCGTTCCCGCCAAGCTCCATCGAGCATTTCATCACTTGCCCGGCGGCTTGCGCCAACAGGATGCGACCCACTTCGGTCGAGCCGGTGAAGGTCAGCTTGCGGACGTGTCGATGCTCGCAGAACACCTTTCCGATCCTGGCGCTCGATTTCGACGTAATGACGCTGAACAGGCCAGCCGGCACGCCCGCGCGCTCGGCCAGCACAGCCATCGCCAGCGCTGACAGCGGCGTCTCGCCGGCCGGCTTCGCCACGAACGCGCAACCGACGGCAAGGGCGGGCGCAACCTTGCGCGCGATCATCGCGTTCGGGAAGTTCCACGGCGTGATCGACGCGGCGACGCCGATCGGCTGTTTCAAGACGATCAACCGCTTGTCCGGCTGGTGTCCCGGGATAATCTCCCCGTAGACGCGCTTGGCCTCCTCGGCGAACCATTCGACGAAAGCCGCGCCATAGAGGATCTCGCCTCTGGCCTCGGCCAGAGGCTTTCCCATCTCCGCGGTCAGGATCGTGGCGAGATCGTCGGCGGCGTCGATCATGAGATCGTGCCACGCGCGCAGCACGGCGGCGCGCTCCTTTCCGGTTCGCGCCGCCCAGCCCTTCTGCGCAACGTATGCGGCGTCGATGGCGCGGACCGTCTCCGCCTCCGCCATGTCGGGGACGGTCGAGATCACGTCGCCGCGCGCGGGATTATTGACCGTGAAGGTCTTGCCGGTGTCGGCGGCGATCCAGGCGCCGGCGACAAAGGCCCGGTCCCTCAGCAGATCGGGGTCCCGGAGCAGCGACGAAAGGTCGGTATGGTCGAGCATGGGGCCTCTCCCGGTGATCGTCTTTGCCCTAAGGGGATCACAAACGCCAGGCTCCTGCAATGCCGGTCCGCTTGGTCCGCGTCCGCCGCGACGCGCCCGCTATCCAGTCACGACATTCCGGAGGACGTCCGGCGCCGTCGATCCTGAACGGTGGAACAGCGTCGATGCGCGGTTTGACGGAAACCGGAACCATCCGCTGAACGACGGTTCCCGCGACGACCGGGGGCTACGGCGACGACAGGTATGCGATGAACGTGCCGAGCGACGCGATGACCGAGGCGGCGAGATCGCAGGAATCGTCGAGAATGGGGCGAACGACGCTTTCCTCATCACGAAGATGGGCACGCGCGGTCTCTGGCTGACCGACGAGGGGACCGGCACGCTGGTTCGCCGACACCGCCGCGGAAGCGGTGGTCGAGTCCGCACGCCGCGCCACCGAAGCTGCGGCGCCGGCTTCGCACTCAGTGGCGGCTGATTTCGTGTTGGAGCGATCGCGACCCTCGCTAGCGACTTCGCTGCGGCGCAGTCCGGTGTTGCGCTGCGGCATCGAACCCGGCGGGGCTTTCCCTTCCCGCGACTGAGGCTATATGGCGCTCTCCAAGGCGGAAGTGCGGAGCCCCGAATGACATCGACCGATAATGTTCTCGTTCTGGGCAGCGCGCCGGACGTGGTCCGCGCGCGAGGCTGGACCCGGGAGGGTATCGACCGCATAGTCGCGATCAACAACGCCTGGGGCGTGCGACCGGACTGGGACCATCTGGTGCATCCGAAGGATTTCCCCGAGGCGCGGCGACCGGTCAACGTGTCGCCGGGACAGAGCATTAATGGTCACGCCGACTATGTGCCAGCGGTCAACGCGTTCGGCGGGTTCGTATTTGCCGGCGGAACGATGGCGTTCACCGCCGCGTACTGGGCGCTTCATGCGCTGCGGCCACGGCTGATCGCGATCCTCGGCTGCGACATGATCTATCCAGAGGCGGGGTCGAGCCATTTTTACGGCCGCGGCGCGGCAGACCCGCTGCGCGCCGATCCGACGCTGCAAAGTCTCGAGGCGAAATCGGCGCGGTTTCAGTTTCTGGCGGCGGAGGCCGGATGCGCCGTGGTCAACCTGTCCGACCAGCCGCTCAGCCGGCTGGTGGCGCCTCGCGTGGACCAGGCGACGTTGGCCGGATGGACGGCCGTGGACGGCGCGCGGGTGCGTGCGGCGATCCTCACGCCAGAGGCCCGCGACATGGCCGATCAGGCCCGCGCACGCGAGGCGGCGCTCGGGTACGCGGTTCCGGATGGCAAGTACTGGAAGCGGATGGCCAGCTTCGACGCTCGCGCTCTGCAGGCGGTCGATGCGCTGTGGCTCGCGTCGACGCGGAGCTATGCGGCGGCCGCCTGAAGGCGCGCGACTTACGGGCTCCGCCAGTTCGCCATCCCGCCAACGTCTTGACTTGGTTCACACCCGGCGAGGATTGGATACTTCACTCACCCGTGCTGACCGGCCCTGGCGATCTACAGATTCAAACTGCAAATTAACGTTGGATGGTGCAGTTTAAAAGAAACCCCCCTAGCACTACCCTCATTTCTGGATGAATGTCAATACATAAAAATTGTACATCTTACCAAGTTTTTTCTTGCCGTATCTGCTGGATTCTCGTCTCTTTCCGGGCAAGTTTTTCGTGGAGAAGCAAACATGGTTACCTACACCGGTACGCCGTTCGACGACGCTCTGACCGGCGGGATCGAGAACGACACCCTTAACGGGCTCGGCGGCAACGACACGCTCGACGGTGGGTCGGGTATCGACACGCTGAACGGCGGCGCGGGGAACGACCTGTTGCGCGTGCGCGCGTCGGACAGCGCCTTCGGCGGTTCGGGCAGCGACATCCTGTCGGTCGCGGGCGAGCTACCGTTCGTGTTGAACGGCGGCGCCGGCTACGATATCCTGCGGTTCGAGAGCAGCTACGACATTACCGGCGCGGCGCTCTCCGGGATCGAGCAACTCAACCTGTACGGCTCCCCGGACATGACGGCGGCGCAACTCGGCAGCTTCGGCCTTGTTTCGGGTTACGCAGACAACTATACCACCGCATCGGTCGATCTGACCCAGGGCGGCACGGCGACGGTCAATCTCAGCGCGACGCTGACCAGCTATTTCGACCTCACCGGCTCGACCGGAAACGACATCATCACGTTCAATCCGTCGTATGCGGCGACGATCTACGTCGACGCCGGCGACGGCAACGACCGG
>JBBRUZ010000067.1:0-14885 GCA_038247355.1 Rhodobacterales bacterium | reverse complement strand
TCGCGCGCCACATGCTGGCGGGCGGGGCCGGCGGCGCGCTCGGCATGGACGCCGCACACCCGGTGTTCCGCCAGACCGCGGCACTCGCCTCGCCGCGGCTGTTTCTCGCCCGCCGACCCTGGGACGACAAGGCCAAGCGCCTGAAGACCGCCATCACCGTCGACGAAATCCGGGCGCTCAAATCCTTCTTCCAGCTCTCCGCCGCCGACGCCGGCTGGCGGACCGCCATCGTCGACGCCGCCGACGAGCTGACGCCCCAGGCCGCCAACGCCCTGTTGAAAACGCTGGAGGAGCCGCCCGCCCGCTCGATGCTGCTGCTCGTCTGCCATCAGCCCGCGCGGCTTCTCCCGACGATCCGCTCGCGCTGCCGGGAACTGCGCTGCGCTGCACTCGCCGGGCCGGACTTCGCCGCCGCCCTCGCAGACGCCCTCGCCGACGCCGGCGTGGAGGCGCCCGACGATCCGGCGCTGGTCGAGGCCCTCGCGGCCGGCTCGGTCGGCGAGGCCCTGCGCCTTGTCGCCGCAGGCGGCGCGGCGCTCTACGCCGAAATTGCCGCCGTTCTCGCCGAAGCGCCGGGCCTCGACCGCCGCCGCGCCATCGCCGTCGCGGAAAGCTGCGCAGGCCGCGGCGCGGAGGCGCGCTACGACGCAGCCCTCGGCCTGACCCGTCTGTTGCTCGCCCGCCTCGCCCGGAACGCCGCCGGAGCGTCGGTGACGCCATTGACCGATCCCGAGGCCCGCGCGCTCGCCCGCCTTGGCGCGATCCCGGCGCAGGCCCGGCTCTGGGCCGCGCTCCTCCCCCGCCTCGCCGCCCGCGCCGATCATGCGCGCGCGGTGCATCTTGACCCGGCGCAGGTGATCCTCGATATGTTTCTCCAGATCGACGCTGCTGCGGTCGAGGCGCGCGCATATTCCGCCTCCTGATGGCTCCACGCTCTCCGAGACCGCCGATGCCCCTGCCCACCCTCGTCGATAGCCATTGCCACCTCGACTTCCCAGAGTTCGAGGGCGAGACCGACGCCCTCGTCGCCCGCGCCGCGACCGCCGGCGTGACGCGGATGGTCACGATCTGCACGCGGCTGCGCGCCGAGCCCGCGGCGCGCGCCATCGCCGAAGCCCACGCCGGCGTGTTCTACGCCGCCGGCACCCATCCAATGCACGCCGCGGACGAGCCGTTGGCGACGATCGACGCGCTCGTCACCCTCGCGGCGCATCCGAAGATGGTCGGAATCGGGGAAACCGGGCTTGACTACCACTACACCGCCGAAACCGCCGCCCTCCAGCGCACCAGCCTCGCCGTCCATATCGAGGCTGCGCGCCGCACCGGCCTGCCGCTGATCGTCCACGCGCGCGATGCGGACACCGACATCGCCCGCATCCTCGCCGACGAATACGCGGCGTCGGCCTTCACCTGCGTGATGCACTGCTTCACGGCGGGCCGTGCGCTTGCGCAGACCGCCCTCGGCCTCGGCTTCTATCTGTCGATCTCGGGCATCGCGACCTTCAGATCCGCCGCCGACTTGCGCGCGATCTTCGCCGAGGCCCCGCGCGACCGCCTGCTGGTCGAGACCGACGCGCCCTACCTCGCGCCGCTCCCCCACCGCGGCAAGCGCAACGAGCCCGCGTACGCCGCAGACACCGCCCGCGCCTTGGCCGGCCACCTCGGACTCGATCCCGTCGAATTCGCAGCGCTGACGTCCGCCAATTTCGACCGCCTGTTCGCCAAGGCCGCGGCATGGGACGCCCCCTGATGGCGCGGCTGCGCGCGACCATCCTCGGGTGCGGCTCGTCGGGGGGCGTGCCCCGGCTCGGCGGCGAATGGGGCGCCTGCGACCCGGCCGATCCGCGCAACACGCGGCGACGCTGCTCGCTGCTCGTCGAACGCATCAGCGGCGACGCGGTCACCCGCATCCTGATCGACACCTCCCCCGACCTGCGCGCGCAGCTGCTGGACGCGAACGTCGGCCTGCTCGACGGCGTGCTCTACACCCACGCCCACGCCGATCATGTCCACGGCATCGACGACCTGCGGATGATCGTCTTCAACCGCCGCTCCCGCCTGCCGGTCTGGGCCGACGCCGAAACCGCGGACTCGCTGACCGCCCGGTTCAGCTATGCGTTCCGGCAGCCCGCAGCGTCGGAATACCCGCCGATCCTCGATCTAAACGTCATCGCCGGTCCGTTCGAGGTCCCCGGCCCTGCCGGCCCGATCCCCGTAGCTCCCCTCACCGTCCGTCACGGCGGCATCGAGGCGCTCGGCTTTCGCATCCACGACCTCGCCTACCTGCCGGACGTCTCGGACATCCCCGACGCCGTCTGGCCGCGGCTCGCCGGCCTCGACACGTGGATCCTCGACACGCTGCGCTACCGTCCGCACCCGACCCATGCCCATCTCGAGCGCAGCCTCGAATGGATCGCCCGCGCCGCCCCCCGCCGCGCCGTGCTCACGAACATGCACAACGACCTCGATTACGCGATCCTCGCCAACCAGGCGCCCGCAGGCGTCGTCCCCGCCCACGACGGAATGACGCTTGAGTTCGAGCTGTGATCCTCACCCTCGTCACCGTCGTGCTGCCGGTGTTCCTCGTGATCGCCGGCGGCTACGCCGCGACCCGGTTCGGCCTCTTTCCGCCGACCGGCGTCGACGGACTGATGATCTTCACCCAGAATTTCGCCGTCCCCTGCCTGCTGTTCCGCGGCATCGTCGATCTCGACCTTGGGACGGTGTTCGACGCGCGGCTGATGATCTCGTTCTACACCGGCGCGGTGATCTGCTTTGCCGCCGGCATCCTGGGCGTGCGCCACATCTTTAACCGCCGTCCCGGCGAAGCGGTCGCCATCGGCTTCGGCGCGCTGTTCTCCAACTCGCTGCTGCTCGGCATCCCGATCATGGAGCGCGCCTACGGCGCCGGGGCGCTCGCCCCGAACTTCGCCATCCTCTCGATACACGCGCCGTTCGGCTATCTGCTCGGGATCACGGTGATGGAGTTCATCCGCGCCGACGGCCGCGGCCTGAAGGGCACCATCCAGGCGGTCGCCCGCGCACTGTTTCGCAATGCGCTGATGATCGGCCTGCTGCTTGGCTTTCTCGTCAACGTCTCCGGGATCGACCTGCCCGAACCGCCCCGCGTCGCGGTCGACATGATGGCCGACGCAGCACTGCCCGCCGCCCTGTTCGGGCTGGGAGGCGTGCTGACGCGTTACGGCATCCGCGGCTCGTTGGGCGAGACCGCACTGATCGCCTTCCTGTCCCTGATCCTGCATCCCGCGATCGCATACGGCCTTTCCGAGCTCTACTTCGGCCTTCCGCCCGAGTTCGTGCGTTCCGCCGTCGTCACCGCCTCGATGGCGCCGGGCGTCAACGCCTATGTCTTCGCCAACCTCTACGACCGGGGCCAGGCCGAGGCCGCCAGCGTCGTCCTTCTCGCCACCGCCGCCTCGGTCATTACCGTCTCGGTCTGGCTCTCGATCCTCGGCGGCGTGCCCTGAGCGCGAATCGCGCGCCGAGCGGGTCGAGGTCGCGCTTGCGGTTTGCCGCTCGATCTACCGCCGCGCCCGTTCCAGATTGAGATAGGTCGGATCGAACTCGGCCATTGCGGTCAACCGCTCCCAGTCAAGCAGATCGACCCGCGACCCCTGCCAGAGCAGCAATCCCTCGCGCCGCATCTTCTGGAGGCTCTTGTTCACGTGCACCAGAGACAGCCCCATCGCATCGCCGAGGTCGGTCTGTGTGATGGGAAGGTCGAACGAGAACCCGTCGGCAAGCCCTACGGCGTTCATTCTGGTGTGGATCTCGCAAAAGAACCTGCCGAGTTGAGCTTCCGCCGGAAGCCGGGCGGCCGCAACGAGCCACTGTCGGAAGATCGCGGAATCAATCACCGTCAGCAGCCAGAACATCCGCATCAGGTGCGGCTCCGAACGTGTCAGCTCGCGCAGCAAGTTGTGAGGCACCAGCGCGATGTTGCAATCGGTGAGCGCCGTCACGCTGTGATCCATCGGCTCGATCAGGAGGCTGTGGAGATCGACGAAGTCGCCGGGGATGTGGATTGCGCTTATCTGCCGTTTGCCGTCGCCGATGACGTTGTAGCGCGCCGAAAGACCCGACAGCATCAGAGAGCTGTTTGTCGCTCGGTCTCCTTCGGACACAAAGTCGGTTCTGGCCGAAACGCGGTGCACTGTCTGGATCATGTCGCTCACGACGGCGCGCTCGGCGGCGGACAACTCGTCCCTGAGCTCCAGCGTCTTCAAGAGCAGGTTGTCCATGCCGCGCAGTGTGTCGGGAGCGTGCGCGTTCGTCAACGAGTGGCAGATCCCCGAGACAGTCGAGCTTCGGGCGTCCGGGGCGGACCGTTGCCGGCGGCCGGGATGGCGCGCCCGCGTCTACGGCAACTCCCGGTCGACCGATCCGGGATCGTGCAACAGGCGCAACCGCCCGGCGGCCACCCGGGCGAAGCGCTGCGTCAGCGCCTTGCGCCGCGCGCCCGCCAGCGGCATCTCGACCGGCATCCGCTCGATCTCCGCCCCGAAGCCGTCCGCGAGGATCACCCCCGAAGCCTCGGGCAGGATCTCGACCGGAAACGCGGCGTCCACCGCCCAGAAGAACCGGTCGCACCACGCGAGATACCCGGACCACTTGCGGTCAGTCGCGAAATCGGAACGGCCCGACTTGCACTCGACGATCCAGATCTCGCCGCGCGGCCCCAGCGCCAGCACATCCGCCCGCAGCCCGGAGGCCAGCGTCAGCTCGGTCATCGGCGCGAAATCGAGGCTCCCGAGCCCCCGGCACACGCCGCGCGCAAGCCTCTGGCCAAGGGTCGGCGGCTCGATCATGCGCTCTCCATGGCCCCCGCCTCCGCCGCGGTCAAGCCGGTGGCGGACCGCGGCAATCGGGCGTCCGGCATAGCCGCAAGTCGGGCTTGAGGCGCGGCCCCAGCCGGGCTAGACACGGGTTCGACGACGGGGCCTCCCGGAACCGCCGTCACTCGCGTACCCGAGGAGACCGAGCCGATGGCCGACGCCGCCCATGCACATGCCCTGGCACATGGCGACCACGCCAAGCCGGGCTTTTTCACCCGCTGGTTCATGTCGACGAACCACAAGGACATCGGCATCCTCTACCTGATCTCGGCCGCGATCCTGGGCTTCGTCTCGGTCGGCATGACGATGTATATGCGACTCGAGCTGATGCATCCGGGCGTGCAGTACATGCTGATCGACGGCTTGCCGAACGGCCACCTGTGGAATGTCCTGATAACTGCCCACGGCATCCTGATGATGTTCTTCGTCGTGATCCCGGCGCTTTTCGGCGGCTTCGGCAACTACTTCATGCCGCTGATGATCGGCGCGCCCGACATGGCCTTCCCGCGGATGAACAACCTCAGCTACTGGCTGTTCATAGCCGGCGCGTCGCTCGCGGTCATCTCGCTGTTCGTGCCCGGCGGCAGCGGCCTCACCGGATCGGGGGTGGGCTGGGTGCTCTATGCGCCGCTCTCGACGACGGAGTCCGGCATGTCGATGGATTTTGCGATCTTCGCCGTCCACCTGTCGGGCGCCTCCTCGATCCTCGGCGCGATCAACATCATCACCACATTCCTCAACATGCGCGCGCCGGGGATGACGCTGTTCAAGGCGCCGCTGTTCGTCTGGTCGATCGTCGTCACCGCCTTCCTGATCCTGCTCGCGCTGCCGGTGCTCGCCGGCGCGATCACGATGCTGCTGACCGACCGCAACTTCGGCACGACCTTCTTCGCCCCCGAGGGCGGCGGCGACCCGGTGCTCTACCAGCACCTGCTGTGGTTCTTCGGCCATCCGGAAGTCTACATCGTCATCCTGCCCGGGTTCGGCATCGTCTCTCATGTGATCTCGACCTTCTCGCGCAAACCGATCTTCGGCTACATGCCAATGGTCTTCGCGATGATCGCCATCGGCGCGCTCGGCTTCGTCGTCTGGGCGCATCACATGTACACGGTCGGCCTATCGACCACCCAGCAAGCGTACTTCATGCTGGCGACCATGACTATCGCCGTGCCGACCGGCATCAAGATCTTCTCGTGGATCGCGACGATGTGGGGCGGTTCGGTCGAGTTCAAGACGCCGATGCTTTGGGCGCTCGGGTTCCTGTTAATCTTCACACTCGGCGGCGTGACCGGGATCGTGCTGAGCCAGGCGGCGATCGACCGCGTCTACCACGACACCTACTACGTCGTCGCGCACTTTCACTATGTCATGAGCCTCGGGGCGGTGTTCTGCATCTTCTCCGGCATCTACTACTGGTTGCCGAAGATGACCGGCCGGATGTATCCCGAAACCGCCGGCAAGATTCACTTCTGGATGATGTTCGTCGGGGCCAACGTCACGTTCTTCCCACAACACTTTCTTGGCCGCCAGGGAATGCCGCGGCGCTACATCGACTATCCCGAGCAATTCGCGCTTTGGAACTACGTTTCTTCGCTCGGCGCGTTCCTCTCCGGCCTGTCTTTCCTGTTCTTCTTCGGCATCGTCTACTACACGCTGCGCCATGGCGCCCGCGTGACCGATCCGATGTACTGGGGTCCGCAGCCCGACCCGACGCTGGAATGGACGCTGTCGAACCCGCCGCCCGAACACACGTTCGAAACGCTGCCCACGCCCGACATGTGGGATCACAGCAAACCGCATTGAGCCGGGCAATGAACGACCAATCCGCCGACTTCACGGCCGGGGCCGGGGCTGGGTCCATCCCGCCCGGCCCCGATCCGTTCGGACGCACCGACGCGCCCATGCTGCGCCTCACGCTCTGGCCGCATCGCTCGCTGTCTCGCCGCGGCTTCGCTTGGGTCATCGGCCTGGTCGCCTCTGGCCTTGCACTCCCGCTCGTCGCTCTCGCTGGCTCCAGCGCCGCCTGGGGCTTGCTGCCGTTCCTGATCGCCACCCTCCTCGCGCTCTACGCGGCCATCCAGCGCAGCTACGCCGACGCCCGGCTGACCGAGGAGCTTCGCCTCTGGCCGGATCTGATCACCGTCGAGCGTCGCGATCCAAAGGGCCGCATCCGCCGCTGGTGCGCCAACCCGTTCTGGGTCCAGATCCGCCTGCTCGACAACGCGCCGATCGAGAAGTACCTGACCCTTACCGGCAACGGCCGCGAGATCGAACTCGGGGCGTTCCTCAGCCCCGACGAGCGCGAAACGCTGTACCGCGACCTGCGCACGGCCCTCGGCGCCCTGCGGCTTCGCTGAACCTTCGCCCACCGTGACTATTGATGCTGCGGTCATCGTGGTCGAGGTCATTTCGCCCTCGCGCCGGAGGGCGACACCCGCTTCAAGCTGACCGACCACCTCCGGTTGCCAAGCCTTCGGCACGATCTGAACGGCAACACCGACGATCAACGACATCTTCGCCACGCAGCAGAGGAATCCATCGCCCGCCCGACCAGTTGCGTTCCTGGCCGCGAGCGGTATCCTGACCCGGACCCCGCAGCCGGGAGCGGCCCGATGACGCACCGTTTTCATCTCCCCGCAGCGTTCGCCCTGACGCTTCTGGCGGCCGCCGCGTCGGCGCAGGACGCCACGGTCCAGCCCAAATCGACGACGGCCATCGCCGAGCGCGCCTTGGTCACGGCGACCGAGTTCATGATCGCCACCGCGCACCCGACCGCCACCGAAACCGGCTACGACATCCTGCGCGCCGGCGGGTCCGCCGCCGACGCCGCGGTGGCGGTGCAGATGATGCTCAACCTCGTCGAACCGCAGAGCAGCGGCATCGGCGGTGGCGCATTCCTGCTCCACTGGGACGCCTCCGAACGCGCGCTGACGACATACGACGGACGTGAAACGGCCCCGGCCACCGCCACGCCCGCCTACTGGCTCGGAGCGGACGGTGCGCCCATGGCGTTCCCGGACGTGGTGATCGGCGGCCGCTCGGTCGGCGTCCCCGGCACGCTCGCCCTGATGGAGCAGGTGCACGCGCGTCATGGCCGCCTGTCTTGGGCCGATCTGTTCATCCCGACCATCGCCCTTGCGGAAGCGGGTTTCCCCGTCTCCGCCCGCCTCGCAGCCGCGATCCCCGAAGCCCAGGGCCTCGACGCCTTCCCCGCGACCCGCGCCTATTTCTTCGACGGCGCCGGCGCGCCGAAAGCCGCGGGCGCGATCCTCGCCAACCCTGATTTCGCCCGCACGCTGCGCCTGATCGCCGCCGAAGGCGCGCAGCCGTTCTATACCGGCGTCCTCGCCGACGACATCGTCGCGGCGGTCCGCACCCCGGCCAATTCGGGCGAACTCGCCCTCGCCGATCTCGCCGGTTACCGCGTGATCGAACGCGCCCCGATCTGCCACGACTACCGCGCCTGGCAGGTCTGCGGCATGGGCCCGCCCAGCTCCGGCGCGCTGACGGTGGGACAGATCCTCGGGATGCTCGCGAACTTCGACCTCGCAACGCCCGGGTCGAACCTCAACGCCGACCACCTGTTCATCGAAGCGTCGAAGCTCGCCTTCGCCGACCGCGGCCTGTGGATGGCCGACGCCGATTTCGTGAAGATGCCGACCAAGGGCCTGCTCGACCCGGCTTATCTCGCCGCCCGCGCCGGCCTCATCGACCCCGGCGCCGCGATGCCGAAGGCCGCGCCCGGCGAGCCGCCCTGGGACGAGGGCCGCCTCTACGCGCCGGCGACCGAGCGCCCCGAATTCGGCACCTCGCATTTCGTCATCGTCGACCGCTACGGCGACATGATCTCCGCGACCACCACGATCGAGGCTGGTTTCGGCAGCCGGGTCATGACGAACGGCTTCCTGCTCAACAACGAACTGACCGACTTCGCCTTCGAGCCCGAAGCCGACGGCAAGCCCGTCGCCAACCGCATCGAAGCCGGCAAGCGCCCGCGCTCCTCGATGGCGCCCACGATCGTTTTCGAGGGCGGCGAACCGACACTTCTGATCGGCTCACCCGGCGGCGCGCGCATCATAAACTACGTCGCGGGCGCGCTGATCGGCATTCTCGACTTCGATCTCGACCCGCAGGCCGCCATCGATCGCCCCCACATCGTCAACCGCAACGGCGACACCGAAGTCGAGGAAGGCGAGGGCTCCGAAGCCACCATCGCAGCCCTCACAGCACTCGGCCAGGTCGCCGAGCCCGCCAATCTCAACTCCGGCCTCCACGCCATCCAGATCGACGGAGACACCCTTCGCGGCGCCGCCGACAAGCGCCGCGAAGGGCTGGTGATGGGAGAGTAGCGGTGGTCGCAGTCCAACGGTCCCCGTCATCAACCAAAGTGGGCGCCGCCGGAACGTCGCCGCGCTACCCGTCGCCCCCCAACCGCCGCCCCTCCACCACCCACATCGTCGCCGGCCACGCAAGCGGCAGCGTCAGTCCCCGGCTCATCAGGTACCGCCCCGTCAACATCAGCGGCCCCGCCTTCAGCGCCACCGGCCCCCGGCTCTGCGGCGGCGCATCCTCGGGGTTACGCAGACCGACCCGGTAGACCGCCGCCGGATCGAGCCCGGTCAGCCGCAAGGGCCGTGACAGGATCTGGGCGCTCGCCTCCGCCTGACCCGCGAAAAGCACGAACCGTCCGCCGTCCCGCGCCAGCTGCATCTCCGCCACAACCGCCGGGTCTGCGCTGTCGAGCCGCAGGATGTCCGCGTCCATGCTCCAGCCCCGGTTCGCCTTCCACCACGCCGTCACCGCCGCCAGCGTCGCCGCCTCCGCCGCGTCGAGTTCGCGCAGATCCATCTCGAACCCCATGTGTCGCTGTGCCGCCACCCAGGCCCGGAACGCAATCGGCAGCACCCGCCCCGAGGAATGACACGCCCGCGGCCCGACATGCGACCCCGTCACCGCCGCCGGCAGGAACAGCGCCGCCGCATGCTGTATCCGCAGCCGCTCCAGCGCGTCGTTGCTGTCGGACAGCCAGACCCGATGCGTCCGCGCGAGGATCCCGAAGTCGATCCGTCCCCCGCCCGAAGCGCAGCTTTCGATCTCGAGCCCCGGATGCGCCGCCCGCAACCGGTCGAGCAGCGCATAGACCCCGCGCGCCTGCGCCGCATCGGGTTGCGGCAGCAACCGGTTGTGATCCCATTTGATGTAGTCGATCGGATACTCCCGCAGCAACGCGTCGATCTTGCCGAACAGATCGTCCCGCACCAGCTCCCGCGCCATGTCCAGCACCAACTGCCCGCGCCCCAGCACCTGATCGGCCGGCCCCAGCGCCCAATCGGGATGCGCGCGGTAGAGGTCGCTGTTGGGGTTCACCATCTCCGGCTCGAACCAGAGCCCGAAGGTCATTCCCAGGCGATGCACATGCGCGATCAGCGGCGTCAGCCCGTCCGGCCATTTCCGCGCGTCCACCACCCAGTCCCCGAGCGACGTCGTGTCGTCGTCGCGCCGCCCGAACCAGCCGTCGTCGAGCACGAACCGCTCGGCCCCCAGCGCCGCCGCCCGGTCGGCGATGGCCTGCAGCGCCTCGAGGTCATGATCGAAATACACCGCCTCCCAGCAGTTGTAATGCACCGGCCGCGGCCGCTCGCGGTCCGGCCAGCGGACCAGCCGATCGCGCAGATGCCGCTGAAACCGCACCGCCGCGCCGTTCAGCCCCACATCGGAATACGCCGCGTAGAGCGTGGCCGTCTCGAACCGCATCGCAGGCGCGGTCTCCGACCCGGCGCAATGCCCGAACTGGATCTGCCGCCGCCCATCAGGCAACTCCTCCGCGAGCATCCGATGCCCGCCCGACCAGCCGTAGTGGAACGCCCAAACCTCGCCGGCCGTATTCGCAGCCCCCCGCCCGGGAAACAACGCGCCGGGAAAATGCTCGTGCCCGCTGCGCCCCGTCCGCGCCTCGCGCATCCGCACGCCGGGGCGCCACGGCACGCGGTTGAGCTGGAACTCCCCGATCCAGCGCCCCGACACGTCGATGATCTCGTCCGCCAGCTGCGGCCCCGGCAGCACCGGCGCGGCGAGCCAGCCCAACCGAACCGGAGCCTCCGCCTCCAGCGTCGAGGCGAGCTCGAGCAGCCCCGATCCGTTCGTCGCGATCCTTGCGGCACAGGTGAGGCCGAGGGCCGCATCCGCCATCACGAAGGTCAACCCGTGGGCGTCGACCCGCACGTCGGCCAACCGAAACCGCGGCGCCAGCGGCGAGCCATCCGCCGTCGAGACCACGAGCCCAGGCTGGCCATGAAAGCCCGCCGAGGTCTCCGGACAGAGCGACACCGGCGCCAGCGCGTCGAGCATCCCACCGGTCAGATCCATCAGGCCCGCGGCCGCGATCGCCGCCAGATCCTCGCCCACAGGCAGCGGCGCCCCCCAATAGACCGCCTCGGGCGGCGCGTCGTCGCGCGCGGCCAGAACCAGCGTCTGCCAGCGATCGTCAAGTCTCCAGGTTCGCGTCACCGCCTGTCGCCCCGCATCCAAAACCTGCGCCCGCCCGCGACGCGTAAGCGCTTTGAGCCGAAAATCCGGATCGGCGCAGCCCCGCCCTGTCCCGGACCCGCCCATCTCGCCGAGCGAGCGCGAGAGCGCCAGCCCTTTCGCGTCGAACACGTGACAACTCGCGGGATCGATCCGGGCCGCGACCCGACGTCGACGACCTGATGCCCGTCGAGCGCCAGCGTCAGGCGTCGACCGTCTGGCGTGCGCGCGTAGAGCATCGTCTCGCCGCCCGGATGCTCGACGAGATCAACCTTCACATCGGCTTCGATCACCGCTTGATAGCCGACGAACTGGTTCGAATGCGCGAAGCCCACCGCCGCATGGCCGAGCGTGATCATGCCGGTCTCGATGTTGGTCTGGTCGAGCGCATGGATTCCCGCCGGCATGCAGGCGCTGCTTTCGCGCATCGCCGCCCACACCGCGTACTGCCCGCCGGCTCCCGCACCGCCGCCGTGCGATCGTTGCGATTGGCCGAAACCCACCACAGCAGCCACAGCTGCGCTTCCCGCGCCGATGCGGCCGACCCCCCAAAAAAACTCGCCATGCTGCGCGACAACGGCTTTTTTCGGTGGGATGCTGTCGGTCCGCTGCGAATTCGGCTAATGGGTGTTCGAGGGCGACTGGGGCAGAGCGCCACAACGCCCGTCGTGGAACTACCGCAAGGCCGACGGAGGGGGCGTCATCCTCGACATGCTCTGCCACTGGCGCCACGTCATCGACTACCTGTTCGGCGAGGTGAAATCCGTCTCCTGCTCGCCCGACCGACAACGGCTTCAAGGAGCAACGGGAGCTGTATCTGCGCCCTGTCGCCGTGGACGGCCCCCGGCGCTACGCCCTCGAGGACGGCGCCAAGGGCGTTCAGCTCGCCGAGCCGGGCCTCAAATCCTGGGCCGAGCGCCCCTGGCTCGACGTCCCCGCACTGGAGTTCTGACATGACCAGCCTCGACCTGCCGCGCAATGGCGCCATCGAGACCTACACGCTGACCGGCGACCCGATCCCGCTGGCCCGCCGTGACGCGGCTGACTTCAACCGCATAGCCTACGCCGCCGGCCACATGGTCGCCGACCCCCTCGCCGACAACGACCCCTGGCTCACCAACGCCATCGACTGGGACCGCACCCTCGCCTTCCGCCACCGCCTCTGGGACCTCGGCCTCGGCGTGGCGGAGGCCATGGACACCGCCCAGCGCGGCATGGGCCTCGGCTGGCCCGAGGCGCAGCAGCTGATCCGCCACGCGATGGCCGAAGCGCGCTCGCGCGACGGCGCGCTAATCGCTTGCGGCGCCGGAACCGACCACCTCGCCCCCGGCGACGACGTTACCATCGACGCCGTCATCCGCGCCTACGAGGACCAGATCGAGATGGTCGAGGCCGCCGGCGGCCGCATCATCCTGATGGCCAGCCGCGCGCTCGCCGCCGCCGCCAGATCGCCCGACGACTACGTCCGCGTCTACGACCGCATCCTGACCGGCGTCAGAGAACCCGTCATCATCCACTGGCTCGGCGAGATGTTCGACCCCGCCCTCGCCGGATACTGGGGCGCTCCTGACCATTACGCCGCGATGGACACCTGCCTCTCGGTCATCGAAACCCACGCGGCAAAGGTCGACGGCATCAAGGTCTCGCTGCTCTCGAAGGAAAAGGAGATCGCCATGCGCCGTCGCCTCCCCCAAGGTGTGCGCATGTACACCGGCGACGACTTCAACTACGCCGAACTGATCGCCGGCGACGACGACGCCCATTCCGACGCGCTGCTCGGCATCTTCGACGCCATCGCCCCCGCGGCCTCGGCCGCCCTCGCGGCGCTCGGGCGCGGAGCCGACAACGAATTCTTCGACCTGCTGGAGCCCACCGTCCCGCTGTCGCGCCACATCTTCAAGGCCCCGACCCGGTTCTACAAGACCGGCGTGGTCTTTCTAGCCTACCTCAACGGCCTGCAGGACCATTTCGTCATGCTCGGCGGCCAGCAATCGACCCGCTCGCTCCAGCATCTGGCGGAACTCTTCCGCCTCGCCGACCGCGCCCGCGTCCTCGTCGACCCCGACATGGCCGCCGCTCGCATGAAACGCGTGCTCGCCGTCCACGGGATCACCTGACGCCATGCGCGTCGACGGCCTGAAGAACAACCTCGCCACGGCCCGCGAGCAAGGGGGGTTGGTCGAAGCGGTCGACGGCTGCCTGCGCCAAGGGATCACCACCATCTCGCAAGCAGTTCACGGCTCGTGATCGGCGATCTCGGGCGCATATGCCGCCGCCACCATCGCCGCAGCGATCGCCGCCTAGGCCTTGGCCCATGCCGCCGCGACTTCGGGCGTCCAGTCCGCCGCCAGCCGCTCCGCCAGCATCTCCTGCAACGCCTCGCCGACGACCGAGTAGTGTTCGGGCCGCACCCCATAGGCGAGATGCCGGAACGCCATGTCCTCGACGACCGGCGCCAGCGTGCTCATCAGCTTCACGCCCTGCCGCGCAAGATCGGCGACGAACAGGCCTCTGGTCTCCGGCGATATCTCGAACAGCCGGCCATAGAAGCAGGCGGCGGCGCCGGGTCCGTCCACGCTCAGCACCCGGAAACTCGCCCGGACCAGTTCCGCCTCCTGATCGGTCAACCGCATCGCGCCCCCCCGCCGGTCTGGCGAAGGGCGCGCCGCGCCGCATCCGCCTTGGCTCAGGCTACCATGTCCCAGCCGGTCGGGGCGACCGAAATTCCCGCACCCGCCAGATCGCCGAATCCCTCCGAGCCATCCGGGTTCACGTCGAAGATCGAGCCGTTCGCGATCCGCTGGTTCAGCGCGGCGACCCCTACCCCTTCGAAGACCGCGATGTAATCCCACCCTCCATCGTCGCGGTGCGCGAGGAGCCGCGTTTCGCCGAAGGCCTGCGCCGCGAACAGCGCATCCTCCACGTCGAACCAGGCTTCGTCCTGCCCGAAGAAGTATCCGGCCTCGAACGACAGCTCGTCGGCGTTCACGTCGAAGTCCTTGACGATGTCGAGCCCCTCGTCGTCGGAACCCCAGTAGAAGACATCCGCCTCCGAGCCGCCCCAGAGCACGTCGTCGCCGTCGCCGCCATCGATCCGGTCGACGTTCGTCCCGCCATAGAGCCGATCCTCGCCGTCGCCGCCGTAGAGAAAGTCGTTTCCGGACTGGCCGTACAGCCGCTCGTCGCCGTCATATCCGACCACGGTGTCGCTGCCGCCGCCCGCCACCACGGTGTCCTCGCCACCCACCGTGTAGACGACGTCGGCGCCGCCCCCGGTCTCGATATGGTTGGACCCGACACCGCCGACAACGACGTCGTCACCGGTCCCGGTCCGGACGTTCTCGAAGAAGAATACCTCGTCCAACCCGCCGGCATGCGTGGCGGTCTCGCCCAACAGATTGATCACGACATCGGTCGCGAGTTCGTAGTGGAGCCAGTCGAGACCGCTGCCGCCGTAGAGCTTATTGTCCCCGGTTCCAGCGACATAGACCCGGTCGTTGTCCG
>JBBRUZ010000066.1:0-14944 GCA_038247355.1 Rhodobacterales bacterium | reverse complement strand
GATGCGCCGCCTCGGTCCGCACCCGCTTCGCCGCGCGGCACGCCGACACCGCCTCGCCGACCAGCGCCGCACCCTCCGCCCCGCCGAGGCGAGCGCCCTGAGCCCACAGCGCGGCCGCGAGGTTGTTCTGCCCTCTCGCCCAGACGACCGGCGTCGCTGCTTCCGACAGATCGTCCAGCGCCCGGCGCAACATCCGCGCCGCCAGCGCGAGACCCGAACCGCCATAGCGCAGACCGTGGTCATGGAGACGGACCGCGTAGTCGAGCCGGCGGCGCGCCGGTTCGGTCGGCGATACGCTGGCGAAGGCGTCGGCGGCTGCGGAGAGCATGACAAAGGCGTCCTCGACCCGGCCGCGCAGAAGCGCGTTGTCGGCGCGCAGCACCTTGGTTTCGGCGGCGATCTCGGTCTCGACCTCGTCGACGCGGGCAAGCAGCGTCTCGACCTCGTCTAAGTCAAGCCGCTCCGCGGCGTCGCGGGCCGCGGCCTTCAGGTTGCCCAGCCCCGCCGTGCGTTCGTCAATGGCCTCGATCCGCTCGCGATAGGCGCGATAATCCTCGGCGCGCTTTTCCAGCGCCTCGCGCAGCGCGGTGTCGCTGAGGTCATACACCCGCTCAATCTCGAACCGCGTGGCGAGGGCTTCCAGCACGTCGCGCGGCTGCGCGGCGAGGGCGTCGAGCTTGGCGCCGAGGTCAGCGAACTGGACCAGCACGCCCTGCATGAACGCCGGCGTAAGATCGGCGGCGAACGCCTTGTCCCCGAGCAGACGCGTCAGCGCCGGCGTCGTTATGGCGCGAAACAGCGCCTGCATCGACGGGGTGCGGTGCTCGGGGTCGGTCAGCTTGGCGAGCATCGCCTCGGTGACGGCGGGCGCAGACATCCGCGCCGCGACGATCTCGTCGGGGCCGATGAGGCCGGTCGCGACCATCTGACCATAGAGCACGTCGGCGTAACGCGGCAGATCGCGTGTCGCCTCGAACACGGCCTGCGCCTGCGCCGCGAGATTGTCCTCGAGCCCCGCGACCGAAGCAGGCGGCTTGGCGGCGAGCTTCCTGATCGCGTCTAAGGCGGAGGACCCCGACCGAAGCGCGGTCACCGCGTCGGGCTTCGCCGCGACGGCGCCGACCGCCACGAGCAGGCGGACCGCTTCGGCGACCCCATCGTTGCGGCGTGCGGCCACGAGAACCCCTTTTCCAGCCACCCTGCCACAACCCGAATGATCGGCAAAGTGGCGTCGCGCTCGCCACCCTCAAAACCCCGC
This sequence comes from Rhodobacterales bacterium, assembly GCA_038247355.1. Taxonomy (GTDB): domain Bacteria; phylum Pseudomonadota; class Alphaproteobacteria; order Rhodobacterales; family Rhodobacteraceae; genus Amaricoccus. The sequence continues at coordinate 13,686 of JBBRUZ010000066.1, read as the reverse complement.
CAGCAACGCCGCGTGCCGCGCGAGAAACGCCCGCTTCACCTCGCCCGCCGGCCGCAGCGGCAGCGGCGTCCCCGCCACCCCCGCGAGCTTCGGCGCCCCGAACAGCCGGTTCGCCTCGGCTTCGGCGAAGCCCGCGATCCGTACCGCCTCGAGCCAGGCCGACAGCCGGTCGGCGCGCTTGATGGCCGCCTTGACCGGCGCGGGCAGCACCGCCGGCAACCCGAACCGAAGATGGACCGCCGCCGCCAGACGCGCGTCCATCGCCGCGTAGTCGGGGCCAACCGCCGACTTCACCGGCGAGATCATGTCGCCGATGACGTACTCGGGCGCGTCGTGCAAAAGCGCCGCGAGCCGCCAGCGCGGCGTGGCCTCCGGCGCGAGCCGCCCGAACAGCTCCTCGACCAGCAGCGAATGCTCGGCGACCGAGAACGGATGCTCGCCCCGCGTCTGGCCGTTCCAGCGCGCGACGAACGCGAGCCCGTGGGCGATGTCCTCGATCTCGATGTCGAGCGGCGACGGGTCGAGCAGGTCGAGCCTGCGGCCCGACAGCATCCGTTGCCAGGCCCGCGCCGCCAATCGCCCGCCCCCCTCGTTGACGCGGCAAGTATCGTTCGCGTCACCGGGCTTGTCGAGACCGCCGCGAACCGTTGTCCCCGGCCCGCCGGGATGGTATGGCCCTCCCGATCGACGGTCGGGCCGCAAAGTAAGGATTATCTCATGAGCAACGATCACGCCGTCAAGGACGCCGAATACGTCGTCAAGGACATCGCCCTGGCCGAATACGGTCGCAAGGAGCTCGACATCGCCGAGACCGAGATGCCCGGCCTGATGGCGCTGCGCGCCGAATTCGGGGACTCCCGGCCTTTGACAGGCGCCCGGATCGCCGGCTCGCTGCACATGACGATCCAGACGGCGGTGCTGATAGAGACGCTGACGACGCTCGGGGCCGAAGTGCGCTGGGCCTCGTGCAACATCTACTCGACCCAGGATCACGCGGCGGCGGCGATCGCGAAATCCGGCGTGCCGGTGTTCGCGGTGAAGGGCGAAAACCTCGAGGAATACTGGACATACACCGACCGCATCTTCGGCTTCGACGGCGGCGCCAACATGATCCTCGACGACGGCGGCGACGCGACGATGTACATCCTGACCGGCGCGCGCGTCGAGGAGGGCGAGACGGCGCTGCTCGAGAACCCGCAGTCCGAGGAGGAGGAATACTTCGTCGCCCAGATCCGCAAGCGGATGGCCGCGAACCCCGGCTGGTTCGTCAAGGCCCGCCATGCGATCCGTGGCGTCTCCGAGGAAACCACCACCGGCGTCCACCGGCTCTACCAGTTGATGGAGAAGGGGCGCCTGCCGTTCCCGGCGATCAACGTCAACGACAGCGTCACGAAGTCGAAGTTCGATAACAAGTACGGCTGCAAGGAAAGCCTCGTCGACGGCATCCGTCGCGCCACCGACACGATGATGGCGGGCAAGACCGCCGTGGTGCTCGGCTACGGCGACGTCGGCAAGGGCTCGGCGGCGTCGCTGAAGGGCGCCGGGGCGCGGGTCGTGGTGACCGAGGTCGATCCGATCTGCGCGCTGCAGGCGGCGATGGACGGCTTCGAGGTGGTCACGCTGCAGGACGTGGCGCACAAGGCCGACATCTTCATCACCGCGACCGGCAACAAGGACGTCATCACCCTCGACGACATGCGGGCGATGAAGGACATGGCCATTGTCGGCAACATCGGCCATTTCGACAACGAGATCCAGGTCGCGGCGCTGAAGAACCAGACATGGACCAACATCAAGGACCAGGTCGACATGATCACCTTCCCCGACGGGAAGCGGATGATCCTGCTGAGCCAGGGGCGGCTCCTGAACCTCGGCAACGCCACCGGGCATCCGTCGTTCGTCATGTCGGCGTCCTTCACCAACCAGGTGCTGGCGCAGATCGAGTTGTGGACCAAGGGCGACGCCTACGAGAACAAGGTCTATGTGCTGCCCAAACATCTCGACGAGAAAGTGGCGCGGCTGCATCTGGCCAAGATCGGCGTCCGGCTGACGGAGCTGCGGCCCGAACAGGCGGACTACATCGGCGTGCCGACGTCCGGACCGTTCAAGCCCGAGCATTATCGCTACTGATCGGGGCGCGGCGGGCCGGCCCCCGGCCCGTCGCTTTCGCCTCGAATTGTCGCGACATGGCGATTGATTTTTCGCTCGGGTTACGGCTATATTCCAATCGTGCGATGGCTGTGGCGAGAATGCCCGATTTCTCCATCGACCTTCACATCAGCATTAGATCTTGTTCACGGGAATTCGAACCCGAGGGGTCGTGCGGGTTGGCGGTGTCTCAGGCCGAGCGGAATTCAGCGGGATCCACCAGATGTGGGGTCTGGCAGATCTCCCGGCCGGCAGAGACTCCACGGATCGACGTCCAGCCCCCGCGCGTGGTGGGTCGGGAGGGTTCCTTGGGGGGGAGCCCTCCCGATTTTTTGTCGCCGATGCGCGTGGCGAACTGCGCGGCGCCCGAACCCAGACGCTGGCGCGGACCATAGACGGCTGTCGCCAACAAGTAGGATCATCGGGCCGGCGCGCTCGCCAAACCAGCCTCCTGCCTCCACGCCCCTCCACCCGAAAGCGCTGGGCGGCCCAGCCGCCAATCGGCCGCGCAGATGAACGCAGGCCGTGAAGCGTCGCCCGGGATGTCATGCCGGCGCACCGGGCAACGACACCATTTGCAGAGCCGGTCGAACCCGGCTAGGTTGGACTGCGAAGGCGAGGCGCCCCCGGCGCCGACGACAGGGGGAACTCGATCCATGACGGCGACCGCGGCGCTTACCGATCTCGGCGCGATGCTGTTGCGGGGCGATGTCGAGGTGATCGACCTCGCCGCTCCCCTCGGCGCCGACACGCCACTGATCAAGCTCCCGCCCGATTTTGCCGTCGACACCCCCGCCATCGAGATCCACAAGATCTCCGAATACGACGCCGCCGGGCCGTTCTGGGCGTGGAACTGGCTGAAGCTCGGCGAGCACTCGGGCACGCATTTCGACGCGCCGATCCACTGGATCACCGGACGCGACCACCCCGACGGCGCCACCGACACCATCCCGCCGAAGGCCTTCGTCGCCCCGGTCAACGTCATCGACTGCTCGACCGAGGCCGCCGCCGACCCCGACTTTCTGCTCACCCCCGACGCCGTGAAAATTTGGGAGGGGATGCACGGCCTCATTGCGCCGGGCGAATGGGTGCTGATGCGCACCGACTGGCACAAGCGCAACGGCTCGGAAGCCGACTTTCTCAACGCCGACGCCAGCGGCCCGCACTCTCCGGGCCCCACGGCGGAAACCATCGCCTATCTCATCGAGCGCGGCGTCATCGGCTGGGGAACCGAGACCATCGGCACCGACGCGGGCTCGGCGGGCGGCATGACCCCGCCCTTCCCCGCCCACAACCTGATGCACGCCGCCAACCGCTACGGCCTCGCCAGCCTCGCCCATCTCGACCGCCTGCCGCCGAAAGGCGCCATCCTGATCGCAGCACCGCTGAAGATTGTCCACGGCACCGGCAGTCCGGTTCGCGCCCTCGCCCTCGTGCCCCGCGCCTGAGCCCCGATGGCCGAACGCTCGTTCGCCCGCGAGGTCGAAAAGCTCCGGCTCGGGACGGGCGAAACCTTCTCCGGCGAAGGTATCCTGGCCATCACCAAGGCGCTGCTGCAATGCGGCGTCGGCTACGTCGGCGGCTACCAAGGCGCGCCGATCTCCCACCTGATGGACGTGCTCGCCGACGCGCAACCCATCCTTGCCGAACTCGGCGTCCATTTCGAGGCCTCCGCGTCGGAGGCCGCCGCCACCGCCATGCTCGCAGCTTCGGTGCATTATCCGATCCGCGGCGCGGCGACCTTCAAATCCGCAGTCGGCCTCAACGTCGCCTCCGATGCGCTGGCGAACCTCGCCTCCGGCGGCGTCACTGGCGGCGCCCTGCTCATCCTCGGCGAGGACTACGGCGAAGGCTCGTCGATCATGCAGGAACGCTCCCACGCCTTCGCGATGAAATCCCAGGTCTGGCTGCTCGACCCCCGCCCGAACCTGCCGTCCATCGTCGCCGCCGTCGAGCACGGCTTCGCGCTGTCGGAGGCCTCGAACACTCCCGTCATGCTTCAGGTCCGCATCCGCGCCTGCCACGTCACCGGCTCCTTTACCGCCAAGAACAACCGCCGTCCCCCGATGACCGTGGCGGACGCCCTCGCCAACCCCCGTCGCGACACCGCCCGTATCGTCCTGCCCCCCGCCTCCTTCCTGCACGAGCGGGAAAAGATCACCCATCGCCTCCCCGCCGCCCACGCCTACATCCGACGCCACGCCCTGAACGAAACCTTCGGCCCCGCCCGCAGCCCCGTGGGGATCATCCTCCAGGGCGGCATGTACAACGCGGTGATCCGCGCACTGCAGCGCCTCGGCCTCGCCGACGCCTTCGGCGAGACGCAGGTCCCGCTCCACGTCCTCAACGTCACATACCCGCTGATCGAGGACGACCTCCTAGCCTTCTGCGCCGGCAAGAACGCCGTCCTGATCGTCGAGGAAGGGCAGCCCGACCACATCGAACAGGCGCTCGGCGCGATGCTGCACAAGGCCGCCAGCCCCACCCGCCTGGAAGGCAAGGGCCCCCTCCCCATGGCCGGCGAATACTCGGGCCAGGTCATGCTCGACGGCCTCGGCGCCTTCCTGCGCGCCCATGCCCCCGACCTTCTCGCTCCCGCGATCCGCGCGCCCAACCTCCCCGAACCGCCGGACCTCAGCGCCCTCGTCCGCGAGACCCCGAACCGCCCGCCCGGATTCTGCATCGGCTGCCCCGAACGCCCGATCTTCGCCGCAACCAAGCTCATCGAGCAGGAACGCGGGCCCCACCACATCGCCTCCGACATCGGCTGCCATCTGTTCTCGATCATGCCGCCGTTCGAACTCGGCGCCACCACCATGGGCTACGGCCTCGGCCCCGCCTCCGCCTCCGCCTTAAACGCCGAGGGCGCCACCCGCCGCTCGATCAGCTTCATCGGCGACGGCGGCTTCTGGCACAACGGCCTCACCTCCTCGATCGGCAACGCCGTCTTCAACCGGAGCGACAACGTCATCGTCATCGTCGACAACTTCTACTCCGCGGCCACCGGCGGCCAGGACATCCTGTCCTCCCGCGCGACGAACCCGTCGAAATCGACGCTCCACCCGATCACCGCCGCCGTCCGGGGCATGGGCGTCAAATGGATCCGCCAGATCGACAACACCTACGACGTGGCGAGAATGCGGGAAGCCCTCCGCGACGCCCTCACGTCCCCCGACAAGGGCCCCAAGGTCATCGTCGCCTCGTCCGAATGCATGCTCAACAAGCAGCGCCGGGAAGCGCCGATCCTCCGCGCCGCGACCCGCGACGGCCAGCGCGTCGTCCGCCGGCGCTTCGGCGTCGACGCCGACATCTGCACCGGCGACCACGCCTGCATGCGCCTGTCCGGCTGCCCCTCGCTCACGTTGAGAACCCTTGCCGACCCGTTGCGCGACGACCCCGTCGCCCAGATCGACGCCAGTTGCGTCGGCTGCGGCGCCTGCGGCGAAGTCGCCGACGCCGCGATCCTCTGTCCTTCGTTCTACGAGGCCCGCATCATCGCGAACCCGACCCGCTGGGACCGCTTCTGGACCCGCTTCAACCGCCGCCTCATCGCCGCCCTGCAAGCGCACCGCGACGCCCGGCGCTTAACTTTCACGTGAAACACGCCGCCCTCGCCGCCCCGCCGGAGATCGTCAAACTCGCCGTCCTCGCCGTAGGCGGCCAGGGCGGCGGCGTGCTCACCGACTGGATCACCACGCTCGCGTTGTCTCAGGGCTGGTGGGCGCAGGCCACCTCCGTCGCGGGCGTGGCCCAGCGCACCGGCGCGACGATCTACTACGTCGAGATGGCCCCCCGCGACCCGGCGCAGCCGCAGCGCGCCCCGGTGTTCGCGCTGAGCCCCGCCCCCGGCGACGTCGATATCCTGATCGCCGCCGAACTTGCCGAGGCCGGCCGCGCCATCCTGCGCGGCTTCGTCACGCCCGGACGGACCACCCTCATCGCGTCGACGCACCGGATGCTCGCCGTGTCGGAAAAGATCGCCGCCGCCGACGGACGCGCCGACGCCGCGACCCTGCTCGCCCACGCCCGAAGCCATTCCCGCCGGCTCGTCGCCTTCGACATGGAGGCCGTCGCCAACGCAAACGCCGCGCATGTTTCCGCCAGTCTCTTCGGCGCGCTTGCGGGCGCGGGCGTCCTGCCCTTTTCGCGCGACGCCTATGCGGCCACGATCCGCGCCGGCGGGGTCGGCGTCGACCCGAGCCTCCGGGCCTTCGCAGCCGCCTGCTCTGCGGCCGAAGCCGGCGCTGCGGCGGCGGATGGGTCGCTGGAGGCTTCCGCCGCGCCGCCGGTCGCACCCGTCCCCGCCGGGCCGTCCGCTCTGATGACCGAATGGTCCGCCCTCGCCACTCACGCCGCCGCCTTTCCCCAGCCGGTCTCGCAGATGGCCGCCCATGGCCTCGCCCGCGTCGTGGACTATCTCGATGCTGATTACGGCGCCGAGTACCTCGCGCGCCTCGACCGCGCCCTCGCCGGCGACGACCCGGCCCGGGACTTCGCTTTCTCCACCGCCGCCGCCAAACACTTAGCGATCGCCATGGCCTACGACGACCTGCCCCGCGTCGCCGATCTCAAGACCCGGAGCCCCCGCGCCGCCCGCATCCGAACCGAGACCGGCGCGACCGAGGTCGAACCCGTCCACACCACCGAATACCTGCACCCGCGTATCGACGAAGTCGTGGCCACGCTGCCCGCGTCCCTCGGTGAACGGCTTGCCGCCCGCCCGAAGCTGATGGCCGCGCTGGACCGCTTCGTGAACCGCGGCCGCCGCATCCGCACCGATCGCATCACCGGCTTTTGCGCGCTCTGGCTCGTCGCGGGCCTGCGCCGCCACCGCCGCCGCCTGCTGCGCCACCGCACGGAAACCGTCCATCTCGACCACTGGTTCGACCTCGCCCTGACCGTGCGCGCGACCGACTACGCCCTCGCCGTCGCAATCCTCGACGCGCGGCGCCTGATCAAGGGCTACGCCGACACCCACGCCCGCGGCCTCGCGAAGTACGACCGTGTCCTCGCTGCCCTGCCCCTTCTCGCGAACCGCCCGGACGCGGCCGACTGGCTTCGCCGACTCATCGCCGCCGCCCTCGAAGACCCCGAAGGCCAGCGCCTCGACGGCGCCCTGCGCACGATCCGAAGGTTCGCAGCGGACTGACCACGCCCACCCGCCGCGACGGCCGTCCGGTACGATCAGCGGTCGAACCACTCGCACGAGCGCCGCGCGCGGTCCTCCTTCCGCCGCGGCGCGGGAAACGGGGTAAAGCAGCCCGCGATACGCGATCCTGCGGAGGAGGCGCCACCGGTCCGTCGCTCCTGGCCGACGACTCAGCGCGACAGGACGCGCCGGCGCATCCGTGCCCCGGAGCCCGGACGGGACTCGACGCGGGCCGCGCCCGGGGCTGGGGAAAATTGGAACAGGCGATACATGCCCTGCCATCCGGCGCAACCATTCGCGTACGAAATCGTTAACGCGGCGACTCATCCCAAGTCGGAGCACCCCATGATATCCCTCGCCGCCATGATCCTGATCCCCCTTGCGCTTGTCGTTCTGTTCACCGGTCAGGAGGTCTGATCCCATGGGGGGGTCGCGCTCAGGTCCGCTGCCGCTTTCCGCGCTCCTCCAGCCAGCTCACGAGCCGCACCATCGGCCAGAGCAGGATCAGGTAGATCAGCGCCGCCGAGATCAGCGGTGACGGATTGGCGAACATCGCCTGCGCATCGGTCGCCTGCTTGAGAAGGTCGGGCATCGCCACGACCGAGGCGAGCGACGTGTCCTTGGCGATCGCGACGCAATTCGACGTCTGCGCCGGCGTCGCGATCCGCACCGCCTGCGGCAGCACCACCCTCCACAGCACCACGCGGAACGGCAACCCGAGCGCTTCGGCCGCCTCGAACTGCCCCTTCGGGATCGCCTCGACCCCGGCTCGGAACACCTCGGCCGTGTAGGCCGCGAGAATGATCGACAACGCGAGGCTCGCCGACACGAACGCGGTGAATCGAACGCCCACGAACGGCAGCGCATAATAGATCACGATCAGCACCACCAGCAACGGAAGCGCCCGGAAGATGTCGATGAACCCGATCGCCAGCAGCCGCACGGGCGCCGGCGCGTACAGTCGCCCGAGACACAGTAAAACACCCGCCACGCCGCCGAACACCACCGCCGCGAGCGTCAACTTTACCGTGTTCGCCAGACCGCGCAACAATAGCGGCAAGGACTGCGCCATCACCTCGAGATTGAAGAAATAGAACCCGAGCTCGCCCATCCACGCCCCTTACGCCGACGCCCGATCCAAGGCCGCGGCCCCGCCCCGGTCGCCCGACGTCGAGCTCAATTGTAGGGCGGCAATCCCAGCACCGTCGTCGTCGCCGGACCCGGCTCGGAGGCCTCCCCGAACCACTTCGCGTAGAACGCCGTCATCGTGCCGTCCTCCTTGATGGCGGAGATCGCGTCGCTGACTTCGCCAAGCATCGGATGATCCTTCGTCATCATGATCGCATACTTGTCGCCCGATGGAATCCGATCAACCACAGTCATTTGCGGCATGTTCCTGAAGCTGAACTCGAGCCCGGTGATGTCGCTGACCGCCCCGTCGGCGCGCCCGAGCTGGGTGTCGAGGATCATGTCCTGCTGGTTGTTGTAGCCCTTCACCTCGGCGAACCCGTAGGTCGCCTGGTTCGCCTTGGCCCAGATGTCGCCGGTCGAGCTCGACAGCACCGCCACCACCTTGCCCTCCATGTCGGCAAGCCCGCCGATCCCGCTGTCCTTGTTCGTGGCCAGCGCCAGGTCCGCATCGTAGTACGCCTGCGTAAACGACTGACTTTGCAGCCGTTCATCGGTAATCGTGATCGACGAGATCGCCGCGTCGATCCGCTTCGAACTGGTCGCCGCAAACAGCGCCTGAAACCCCATGTCCTCGAACACGACCTCTGCGCCGATGCGCTTGCCGATCTCGTTGACCAGATCGATCTCGAACCCCTCGAACGTGCCTTCGGGCGTCTTGACCTCCCAGGGCGGGTTCGCCGCATAGGCGCCCACCGTCAGCGTCTGCGCCGCCGCCCATCCGGCGCCGAGGCTCAGCGCCAGCGCCAGGCCCAGCGGTTTGATAAATGCGTTCATGGCTCCGTACTCCCGTTGCTCCGGGGCCCCAGCGCCCCCCTTGACTTCACCCATCGCTCAGGCCGCCAGCGCCGACGCGATCCGCCGGCAGGCGTCCTCGATTTCCGCCGGATCGCGGCAGATGCACATCCGCAGATGCGCCCGCGACGCCTCGCCGAACAACCGCCCCGGCGCCAGCCCCACGCGCGCCCGTTCGAGGATCATCCGGCACACGGCGCTGCTGTCCTCCTCGCCCTCGACGCTGAAAAAAACGTACATCCCCCCCGCCGGCTTTTCCGGCAGCCGGACCCGGTTCACCGGCCCCAGCACCCGATAGGCGATGTCCACGCCCTCGGCGCACCGGTCCCTTACGCCGCGCGCCACCGCCTCGCCCTGCTCCAGCGCCGCAAGCGCGCCGGCCTGGACGAACGACGCCGTCCCGCTGTTGACGTATTGCGTCATCGCCGACAGCGCGGGCCCGACCGACACCGGATGCGTGATCCAGCCGATCCGCCAGCCCGTCATCGCCCAGGCCTTGGAAAAGCCGTTGATCGACAACGCCAGATCCTCGTCCCCGGCGACATCGAGGATCGACGGCGCCGCTTCCCCGGCGAAGTGCAGCCGCGCGTAAAGCTCGTCGCTGACGATCCAGATCCCCCGCTCGCGCCCGAACGCCAGCAGCGCCGCCAGTTCCTCCGGGCGCGCCGTCCAGCCCATCGGATTGGACGGCGTCGAGAACACGATCGCCCGCGTCCGCGCATCGCAGGCGCGCTTGACCGCCGCGAGATCGAACCGCCAGACCCCGCCCGCCTCGCGCAGCGCCACCGCCCGCGGCTCCGCGCCGATCACGTGGATCGCATGCCGGATGTTCGGCCACTGCGGCTCGAGATAGACGACGTTCGTCCCCATCTGCGCCACCAGCGCCAGCGCCAGATACACCGCCTGCATCCCGCCGGGCGTCACCGTCGCGCGGTCCGGCCCGATCGCCCGCCCGTGCAACCGCGTCTGATAAACCGCCAGCGCCGCCGTGAGCGGCGGCCAGCCGCGCATGTCGGGCACATAGAACGTCTCGCCCCGCGCCAGCGCCGCGGACGCCGCGTCCCGGATGAAATCCGGCGTCACCTGGTCGCCCTCGCCGTACCAGAGCGTCAGCACGTCGGGAATGCCGCGCGCGAGTTGCGCCAGCGAGGCGATGTTCTCACCTTGAAGGTCCCGGATCTGCGGCCGCATGAACCGTTCCGCGAGGTGCGGCGCTTCGGGCGATCCGGCGTCGATCACGGGGAAACCTCGCTGGCGAATGGCGACGCCCCGACGCTAGCGGGATACAGTATCCACAGCAATGTTGAATTTCCGGCCGCCTCCCGCCATACTCGACCGGTCCGAGGCCACCGGAGCCGTCGCCCGTGCCCGCCAGCATTCGCAAGATCGGCCCGCCCGAAAGCATGCGCGCACAAATCCACGACGACCTGCGCCAGCGCCTGCAGAACCTCGACTTCGGCCCCGACGACCGCCTCGTCGACACCGAGATCGCACGCACCTACGGCACCTCCCGCATGCCCGCCCGCGAGGCGTTGATGCTGCTGGCGAACGAGGGTTTCGTGCGCCGGACCAGCCGCGGCTTCGTGATCCCGAAACTGACGCCCGAGGATGTCCGAGACGTCTTCGAGGTCCGCCGGCTGATCGAGCCCGCAGCCGCCGCCCGCGCCTGTACGGCGCTCACGCCGCATCTGATCGCCCGCCTCGCCGCCGCCCGCGACCTCGTCGCGTCGGCCGCCGATCCGCGCGCGCTGATGCTCGCGAACATGGCGTTCCGCGCCGCCTGGATCGACGCGCTGGTCAACCGGCGCCTGCGCGACGCGGTCGAGGCGTTCTCGCACCACGTCCAGGCGGTCCGCATCATCACGCTGCGCGATCCCCGCGTCCAGGGGGTGGTGATCGCCGGCGTCGAGCGTCTCCACGCGGCCTTCGCCACCCGCGACGGCGCGAACGCCTACGCCGCCATGGCGGATTTCATCACCGCCGCCGAGGCGGAATACTTTCGCGCCGCTGCCGACGCGGAACGCCTGTCCGCCTCCGCCGCGGAGCGCCGTTGCGCTGCGCCCGCAGAGCGTCATCGCGGCGCAGGCGCAGCAAAACGCCCTCATACCGCAGGCGATGCGCCGTGACCCACGCCGCACACTCCAATTTGGGCGGGCGGCGATTCGGCGTCAGCTCCGTGACCAACCCGACGTCTTTCCGCGACGCCCTCCCGCCCCGCCTCGCCGCCCCCGGCCCGTGCGACGCCTGACCAAGGAGACCGAACATGTTCCGACCCGACGCACCCCGCCTGAAATCGCGGCTCGCCGCCGGCCCGGCGATCGGCGCGCACTGGTTCTCGCTCGGCAGCCCTTCGCTCGTCGAGGTCTCCGCGGGCGCCGGCGCCGAGGCGATCGTCATCGACATCCAGCATGGCCTGTGGGACCGGGCGGGCCTCGAGGCGGCCGTCGGCGCCTGCCCGCCCGAGACCCCCTGCCTCGTCCGCGCCGAGGACGACAGCGACGCCGCGATCGGGCGCGCCCTCGACAGCGGCGCCGAGGGCGTGATCCTGCCGATGATCCAGTCCGGCGACCAGGCGGCGCGCGCCGCCGCCGGCTGCCATTATCCGCCGCACGGACGGCGCTCCGCCGGCGGCATCCGGCCATTCGCCAGCATCGCCGGCTATATCGCCGGCGCTCGCGCGGCCGTCACCGTCGGAGTCATGATCGAAACGGCCGAAGCGGTGGCCGACGCGCGCGCGATCGCCTCGGCGCCGCTGGTCGATTTCGTTTTCATCGGCGCCGGCGACCTCGGCCTTTCGTTCGGGGGCGACGTCGCGGCGCTCGACGCCGCCTGCGCCGAGGTGCTCGCCGCCTGCCGCGCCGCGGACAAGGCCTGCGGCATCTTCACGCCCGATCTCGCTGCGGCCCGGCTGCGCGCGGGCCAGGGTCACCGGTTCGTCACGACCTGGACCGACATCATCGCCGTCCAGCGGGCCAGCGCCGCCGCCGTCGCCGAATGGCGCGACAGCCCGGACCACAGCGGCCTTCCCGCGCCCGTCGCCGCCGGATAGACAACGGATCATGACCGAAGACGACACGCCGCTCGACGCCGCCTTCGCCGCGATGGCGGCCGCCCCCGAGGACGTCGCCGCCCGGTTGCGCTTTCACGAACGCCTCCTTGACGCCGAGCTCTTCGTCCCGCTGGAGGCCGACGCCCAGCCCGACCGGCTCGACCCGCAGATCATCGACGTCGAGGACGGACGGTTCGTCCTCGCGTTCGATCGCGACGCCAGGCTCGCCGCCGTCCTCGACGCGCCTGCGCCTTACGCGGCGCTGTCAGGGCGCAGCCTCGCGGCTCTGCTCGCGGGCCGCGGGGTCGGAATCGCGCTCAATCCTGGCGTGGCGCCTTCCGAGACCGCCCTCGATCCCGAGACGGTGGACTGGCTCGCCGGAATGGCGGCGCGCGGCGAGGTTGCGACGCTGCGCCTGCGCGCGATCGGGGCACCGCGCGGGGCCGACCGCGCGCTGATCGCGGCGCTCGACGCGAAGCTCGCGACGATGGTGGACCGGATCGACGGGGCCTGGCTCGCCCGCATCGGCTTCGAGGACGGCTCCGACCGCATGGGCCTCGGCCTCGCGGGCGTGCCGGAGGCGGCACAACCGGCCATCGCCGCGGCCATCGCCGAAGCGGTGCGCTTCTGCGGCCTCGCAGAGCGGCGCCTCGCAGACGGGCTCCCAGACGGCCGCCTCCCAGACGGCCCGCGGGTCGGTGGCCTCGCACGCGGCCTCACCAAAGGCGACCTCCAGGAAGGGCGCCTCGCAGTCGGCGGCCTCGACGTGACCTTCCTTGACCACGAAAGTCCAGCCCTTGCGGCGTTCGAGCGCGTCGGACTTCGCCTCGAACTGCCCCCGCGGCCGCCCAGCGAACGCCCCGCACAACGCCCCGCCCCCGGAGCGGACCCCGACCGCCCGCCTATCCTGCGGTGAGCCGCCCGCCGGGTGCGCGGCGCTACCCATGTTTGCGGCGCCCGCCGGTCCTGCTCCCGCGAATAGGCAAGAAACTCCCGACTGCCGCGTAGCTTCTCGCGTCCGATCCACCCCCAAGGCAGACGCACACGAATTGCTGCGGCGAACCGGACACGGTGAAGGAGCCGCTCGGCATGATCCCGAGGCCCCGCCCCGTCATGTGCCCGATCAGCTCGGCGCAATTCCAGCCATCGGCCAATCGCTCGCGGCAGGGCGCACCATCGCCCACGAGACCCCCGCCAAGCTCGCCCAGGTCGCAAGCGAGGCGGTCGAGCTCGACGGCGTCAAACACGCCGAGCTTGACCGCCTCGCGGTCAGCGAAGCAAACGCCCACGGCTACACGCGGATTCTCGCCCTTGTCCATCCCCCGAACGCGCCGCTCTTTCGCCGCCTGCACTGGCG
>JBBRUZ010000065.1:0-15064 GCA_038247355.1 Rhodobacterales bacterium | reverse complement strand
GGCTGCCGACGCGGGCGATGCGCGGATTGATCGAGGCCACCAACGACGCGATCATCATCACGACCGCGTCCGATCTCGACCGGCCGGGGCCTCGGATCGTTTATGTCAATCCGGCGTTCACAGCGCTCTCGGGCTACCGCGCCGACGAGGCTGTCGGGGGATGCCCGCGGATGCTGCAAGGGCCGGGCACCGATCGCCGGGCGAGCGGCAGGATACGGGCGGCGCTGACCGCTGGCCAGCCGGCGCGCGAAGAGTTGCTGAACTACACCAAGCACGGCGACGCCTATTGGCTCGACATCGCGATCGTGCCGCTGATCGGGGATGACGGGTCGATCGAGTACTTCGGGGCCATCGAGCGTGACGTCACCGACCAACGGTTGTATTCCGACCGGCTTGAACGGCTGGCGCACGAGGACGTGCTGACGGGGATCGGCAATCGCGCGGCGCTGCAGCGCCACATGGCGGCGCTGGTTCAGGAGGGGGACGCGGCGGAGACAGTTCCGTATTTTCTGCTCATCGACCTCGACGGCTTCAAGGCGATCAACGATTCGCTCGGGCATCAGGCGGGGGACCGGATCCTGCAATGTTTCGCCGCGCATGCGGTGTCGCACATGCGCCGCGACGATTTCATCGTGCGGCTCGGTGGCGACGAGTTCGTGCTGATCCTCGACGGCTATACGCGGGACGAGGCGTTGCGGCTCGCGGAGCGGATCGTAGCGACGCTGTCGTCGATGCCGGCCGAAGGCGCGGGCCGGGTGGGCGCGAGCATCGGACTGACGGCGTTCGCGCGGCGCGAGGGGCTCGACGCGGTGTTCGCACGGGCCGACGCGGCGCTCTACGAGGCCAAGGCCGCGGGCCGGGGCGTCGTGCGGGTGGCGGCCGGCGCCGCGGCGATCTGACAGGTCGGGGTCACTCTCCCGTACGGCGATCCGCCGGGCCTACCCTCCCGCACGGCTGACGGTGCAGGAGGGTCAGCCGTCCCCGGTGCAGCCGAGGATGTCGATCGCGCGGTCAGGGTCGAGCAGCGTGAGGCGCAGCGCGGAGCGGTCGAGCGCGAGTCCGCCGTCGCCCATCGCGTCGAGGCGGGCGGCGGCCTCGACGGTGCGCCCGCGCGTGCGGGTCTCGGCGGCGCCGATCCAGAGGTCGGGGCGGTCGGCGGCTTCGATGACGGTGGTGACGCCCTCCGCCGCAGGCGCCGCGAGGGTGATTTCCGCGGTGAGGACGTAGCCGCTGTCCTGAGGTTCGAGCGTGCAGCGCGCCGCGGTGACGCCGGCTTCGGCGGCGGCGAGCGGGCGGGCGGCGAGCGCCGTCGCGATCAGGGCGCCGCCTTCGGACGCCGCCTCGGGTTCGAGACGGGCGGTGATGCGCGCCTCCGAGGGGATGCAGATGTCAAGGCAGACGCCGAAGAACAGGTCGAGCGCGATATCCATCGGCGCGTCCGGGCTCGCGGGCGCAAGGCGCACGGGCAACACCAGCGCGTTCTTGTAGCCGATCGTCGTGACGCCGTAGCTGTCGAACACCTGCGGGCGCGGCCAGTGATAGGCGACCGCGGCGAGATTGACCGAGCTCGACCAGTCGAACTGCGGCGGGACGCCGTTGGCGCCGGGAACACGCCAGTACGTGTACCAGCCAGGGGCGAGGCGGATCTCGATGGCTGCCATCCGCGCACCGTCGGTTTCGGTCCAGCCCGGGATCAGCCGCACCGACGCCACGCCCTGCTGCGGCGGCTCGGCCGCGAGCGGCGCCGCGAGACTGGCGAGGAGGGCGGTGGTCCAGAGGCGCATGAAAAACCTGTGTGCTAAACTCAGGCGACGACCATAGACGGCGGCGGGGCGAGCAACAGTCACAAAGCGGCGAGGATGGCGTCGTGTCCAGCGCGCCCTTAGCCGTCGCCTTGCAATTCTTCGCCCTCGGAGCCATGACACGAAAATGATCGCCGCGGACCCACGGTTTCTCGATGGCCAGTTGCTGATCGCCATGCCGGGCATGGGCGACAAGCGGTTTCAGCGCGCCGTGATCTTTCTCTGCGCCCATTCGGCGGAGGGGGCGATGGGACTGATCGTCAACAAGCCCGCGCCGGAATTGAAGTTCTCGGATCTGCTGAAACAACTGAAGATCAAGGCGGGCGCGGATCTGCCTGAGACCCGGGTGCATTTCGGCGGGCCGGTCGAGCACGGGCGCGGCTTCGTGCTGCATACGGCGGAATATGCGGTGACCGGGGCGTCGCTGAAGGTGAACGCCGATTTTTCGATGACGGCGACGGTCGACGTCCTGCAGGACATCGCAAAGGGCGCCGGGCCGGCCCGGTCGATCCTGGCGCTCGGCTATTCGGGGTGGGGACCAGGCCAGCTCGAAGGCGAGATCCAGGCCAACGGCTGGTTGGTCGCGCCGGCGGATCAGGATCTCGTCTTCGGGTCGCGCGATGCCGAGAAGTGGGAGGGGGCGCTGCGGTCGATCGCGATCGATCCGCGGTTGCTGTCCGCGGAGGGTGGGCGGGCCTAGGCCCGGAGCATGCCGCCATCCGCGACGGAAAACAGACGTTGGCGGGAGCCGCGGCCTCAGCCGCGCGGGGCTGCGGCGCGGCGGAGGCGGTCGTTGATGGCGCGACCCAAGCCGATCTCGGGAATCGGCGCGACGGCGATCCGGGAGAGGCCGGCGTCGGCCGCGATCGCGTCGATCCGGCGCAGGTGGGCGAAGAGGTTGGCGGCGGCCTCGGTGAGGTCGCCGGTGGGCGACAGGTTCAGGCCGGGGCGCAGCGTGGCGATCGGCCCGAATCCGAGCCAGACTTCGTCCGGCGCGGGGCCAGCCATATCGAGGCGCAGCGTCGCAGCCGGGGCGTAGTGCGACGCCAACTGACCTGCGGCGGAAACGTGGCCTCCGGCCGACACACCGAGAGGGCGACCGAGTGCGGCCTCGATGGTTTCCACGGGCAGGCCGCCGGGGCGCAACAGGACGGGGGCGCCCTGCTCGAAGCCGACAATGGTGGATTCGATGCCGACCGTGGTGGGCCCGCCATCGAGGACGGCGGAGATGCGCCCCGAGAGGCCGTCCAGCACATGGGCGCAGGTCGTCGGGCTGACGCGGCCCGACGGATTGGCCGAAGGCGCCGCGATCGGGCCGCGAAATTCGCGCAGGAGCGCCTGTGCCAGCGGGTGGGCGGGGACGCGCAGGGCCACGGTGTCAAGGCCGGCGGTGGCGAGGTGCGACAGGCGGCTGTCGCGCCGCGGCAGCACGAGCGTCAGCGGCCCGGGCCAGAATTGCGCGACGAGGGCGCGGGCGGTCGTGTCGAACACGGCGAGCTTCTCGGCCGCGGCGAGGTCGGCGACATGGACGATCAGCGGATTGAACGTGGGTCGGTTCTTGGCCTCGAAGATACTGGCGACGGCGCGGTCGTTGCATGCGTCGGCCCCGAGCCCATAGACGGTCTCGGTGGGGAAGGCGACGAGGAAGGTGACGTGCAGGGTGATGCTCGCCGCGCGCACGCCAAGTTTGTTGTCGGGGAGAATGGTCGTTTGGAGCGTCACTTCTGGGTTCCATGGCGGCTTCGGGCTGACGCGGCGTTCGGGTTGTCGGGTCGGGCTTCGGGGCGTAGGTTGAGGTCCGGCGTTTCCTAGCGGGAACGCATGTGGCCCGAAAGCACGAAACGGGAGATCGCCATGACCTATCGCGCGCCGGTGGCGGAGATGCGGTTTCTGCTCGACCATGTGCTGGGGGCGTCGCGGCTGGCCGGGACCGGGCGTTTCGCCGAAGCCACCCCCGAGACGGTCGAGGCGATCCTCAATGAGGCGGCGCGGCTCGCCGAGGACGTTCTGGCGCCGACGCGGCGCGATGGGGACCGGACGCCGGCGCGTCTCGAGAACGGCGTGGTGCGGGCGAGCCCGGGGTTCGCGGACGCCTACCGGGCGATCGCCGCGGGCGGATGGGTCGGGATGACGGCGGATCCGGCGTTCGGCGGCATGGGGCTGCCGGTGACGGTGATGAGCTGCGTCAACGAGATGTCCTCGGCGGCGAATCTGGCACTTTCGATCTGCCCGCTGCTGAGCCAGGGGCAGATCGAGGCGCTCGAGCATCATGGCGACGAGGCGCTGAAGGCGGTGTATCTGCCGAAGCTGGTGTCGGGCGAATGGACGGGGACGATGAACCTGACCGAGCCGCAGGCGGGCACGGACGTCGGCGCGGTGCGGACGAAGGCGGAAGCGGTCGGCGACGGGACGTTCAGGGTCACCGGGCAAAAGATCTACATCAGCTGGGGCGATCACGACATGGCGGAGAACGTCGTCCACCTGGTGCTGGCGCGGTTGCCCGACGGTGCGGCGGGCACGAAGGGGATTTCGCTGTTCGTGGTGCCCAAGCTGATCCCGGATACGGCCGGGCGGCCGGGCGTGGCGAACCGTGTTCGCGTGATCTCGCTTGAGCACAAGATGGGGCTGCACGGGAGCCCGACCTGCGTGATGGAGTACGACGGGGCGCTCGGCTTGATCGTCGGCCGGCCGCATGGCGGCATGGCGGCGATGTTCACGATGATGAACAACGCGCGTCTGGGCGTTGGCTTGCAGGGCGTGGGGGTTGCGGAGGCGGCGCTGCAGGCGGCGGTCGCCTTTGCGCGGGACCGCAGGCAGGGGCCGACGCCCGTCTCTTCCGAGCCGGGGATCCTCGGCCACGCCGATGTGCGGCGAATGCTGGCGACGATGACGGCGCTGACGTCGACGGCGCGGGCGGTGGCGCTGGACTGCGCGCTGGCGATCGACATGGGGCGGGCGACGGGAGCGGCGGAGTGGACGGCGCGAGCGGCGTTTCTCACCCCCATCGCAAAGGCGTTCGGGACCGACGCAGGCTGCGCGGTCGCCGAGATGGCCGTGCAGGTGCATGGCGGCATGGGCTATATCGAGGAGACCGGCGTCGCGCAATTCTATCGCGACGTGCGGGTGACGCCGATCTACGAGGGGACCAACGGCGTCCAGGCGATGGATCTGGTCGGGCGCAAGCTGGCCGATGGCGGCGACGCCGCGCGGCGGATGCTGGCGGAAGTGGCGGCGACAGCCGACGCCGCCGGCGGTGATCTGGGCGTGCGGCTGGCGACGGTCTGCGGGGCGCTGGGCGACGCCACCGACTGGATGCTCGCCGCCGAGATCAACGACCGGTTCGCGGGGGCGGCGTCGTATTTGCGGGCGTTCGCGCTGGTGCTTGGCGGGCGCTACCTGCTCCGCGGGGCGATGGCGGAGGGCGACGGCGGCCAGCGCGCGGCCCTGGCCGCGTTCCACATGCATCGGCTGGCGACCGAAGTCCCGGGGCTTTGTGCGGGGGCGACCGCCGGGGCGGCCGGGCTCTACGCGCTCGATCTCGCGTCCTGATGGACGGAGCCGGGCAGGAGTTTCCATTTGAGCCGCCTGTCCCTGGCGGCGCGGTGGAGGTGGCCCCCGGCGTGCTCTGGATGCGCGTGCCGTTGCCGATGCGGCCCGATCACGTCAACGTCTACGCGCTCGGCGACGGCGACGGATGGACGGTGATCGACACCGGGCTCGACACGAAAACCTGCCGTGCGGCGTGGGACGCGCTGCTTGCGGGGCCGTTGGAGGGGCGGCCCGTGCGGCGGGTCGTGGTCACGCATCACCATCCCGACCATATAGGGCTCGCAGGGTGGTTTCAGGCCCGCGGCGCCGAGCTGTGGACGACGCGGACCGCCTGGCTGTTCGCGCGGATGCACTCGCTCGACGTGCAGGAACGGCCCACGGCGGAGACGCTGGCGTTCTGGCGAGGGGCGGGGATGGAGAGGGGGGTGCTCGCGCAGCGTGCGGCGGGTCGGCCGATGAACTATGCCGATATTGTGGCGCCGATGCCGCTGGGGTTCAGGCGGGTCGCGCAAGGCGAGGAAGTCACGCTCGGGGGGAGGCGATGGCGGGTGGAGATCGGCCACGGCCATGCGCCGGAGCATGCGACGCTCTGGGGCGTCGGGCACGATCTGGTGATCGCCGGCGATCAGATCCTGCCGGGGATCACGCCCAACCTCGGGGTCTACGCCACCGAGCCGGACGCGGACCCGGTCGGGGACTGGCTCGCGAGCTGCCGAAGGCTGCGGGCGTTCGCGCGGGACGGCCAGCTGACGCTGCCTGGGCATCGGCGGCCGTTTCTCGGCGTGGCGGGGCGGCTCGAGGCGCTGATCGCCGATGCCGAGGCCGCGCAACAGCGGCTGTGGGACGCCTTGGCGGAGCCTCGGACCGCGGCGGCGTGCTTTGACGCGCTCTATGGCCGGGCCATCGGTCCTGCGGAATACGGGCTGGCGCTGGTGGAGGCGGTCGGCCATGTGAACCACCTGCGGGCGACGGGGCGCGCCGAGCGGGTGGCGGGACCCGACGGCGAGTGGCTGTGGCGCCGGGTCTGACGCAGGCGGACGCTTGCCTTGGACCGGGCATCACGACGGATCTCATCGAAAATAGTTGATCGGTCCAGGTTCCCGCACTACCAGAGCGCATGATCACCCAGAAGATGAAGTATGCGCTCAAGGCCTTGGCGGTGCTCGCCGATGCGCGGGCCGAGGGCGGCCAGGCGCTGCGCATCGAAGAGATCGCGCGGCGCTCGGAGACGCCAAAGCGGTTCCTCGAACACATCCTCCTCGAAATCCGCAACGGCGGCTACATCGCCTCGGTGCGCGGACGAAACGGCGGTTACGTGCTGATCAAGGACCCCGCGGCGATCCAGCTGAGCGAGCTGTTGCGCCTGATCGACGGACCGATCGCGCCGCTGCCATGCCTGTCGCGACGCGCCTATCAGCGCTGCGACGACTGTATCGACGAGAACGCCTGCCGGATCCGCAAGGCGTTCTCCGGGGTGTTCTGGTCCTATCTGCTGCTGATCGAATCGATGACGCTGGCCGACGTCGTTCGCGAGGCCGGAAGCGCCGGTCCTGTCGACGCCAGCCCGACGTTGAACGTGCCCGCCGACGTCTGACTGATTTCTCTCATTTTATCTGGCGATGCGGAACGGGACGCCGACTACCTGGTCGCGGCCGCCGACGGCGATCCGGCGAACATGTCGTTCGTGATGGCCGCATACCACGCGAGGCTCGCGAGATAGTTCGTGCGGCGCGTCTCCGCGTCCTCGCCGACCGCGCTGAGAAAGGCCGAGCCGTCGACCGTCGCGATCTTCTCCGGGGTCGGGGCGAACGCGGCGCCGATCCTGACGCAATCGTCGGTATCGATCAGCGACCAGCAGACGTTGGCGTAACGCGGCGCAAAACCCGGCGCCTCGAGCAGATCGACGAGGATCGCCATCGCCGCCACCTTGGCCTGGCTGTTCGCCGCGAACGCCGATTTCGGCATGTCGCCCGGTTGCGCCGAATCGCCGAGCACGGTGACGAACGGATCGGCCCGCGCGCGCATCGTGAACGGATCGATCGGCGCCCAGCCTGTCGCGTCGGTCAGGCCAGCGACCTGGACGATGCGCCCCGCGCGCTGCGGTCCGATGACGCATGCAGCGTCTACCCGGGTGACCTCGCCGCCCGCGACGATTTCCATCGCCGCCGCATCGACCCGTTCGACCCCGCCGGTGAACGCGTCGGGCAGGACCTCGATCATGCCGGGATAATGGTCGCTCCAGCCGGCTTCGAACAGCTGCTGCTTGGCGAACGCCTCCTTGGGCTCGAAGATCAGGATCTTCGCGGTGGGATTCGTCGCTCGAAGATGATGCGCGATCATCGAGACGCGCTCGTAGGGTCCCGGCGGGCAGCGGTAGGGGTTGGGCGGCGCCACCAGCGCGAAGACGCCGCCCTGGGGCATCGCGGCCACCTGCGCCTTCAGGAGCGCCACCTGGGTCCCGCCCTTGTAGGCGTGCGGCATGCGCGCTTCCGCCGCGATGTCCCAGCCCGGGATCGCCCCCTCGATGAAATCGATGCCCGGCGAAAGCACCAACCGGTCGTAGGGCACGCGCCCGCCGCCGGCGAGCACCACCTGGCGCGGGTCGCGGTCGATCGCGAGCGCCCAGTCGTGCACGACGTTGATCGCGTGATTGACCGCCAGCCCGGCGTACGAATGACCGAGGCTCGCGAACTCGACGAAACCGCCGATGTAGAGATTGCCGAAAAAGCAGGTGTAGTATTCCTTGCTGGGCTCGATCAGCGTGACGTCGACGCCGCCGCCGCCCCCCATCGCCAACGCACGCGCGAAACTGGCGCCGCCGGCGCCGCCGCCGACCACGACGACCCGCGGTCGCGCCTGGCCGAGCACGGCCGGCGCCGCCAGCGCTGCCACTGCGGCGAGGCCCGCGCGGATCGCGCCGCGTCGGTCGAGCAGCATCCGGGTGCCCCTTTTCTATCCAGTGATGGCCCTGTCGAGCCGTGTGGTTCGATCCGATCAGGCGGTCGTCGTTTCGCTGCGTCAGCCGACGACGATGTCCTGCGTAACTTCGTAGACCGCCCCGATGTCATCGGTCCATCTGAAAGTGAACACGCCGGAGGCCTCCAGCCGCGCGTCGAACTCGAAGTACGGGTTCGCCGCGATGGCCGGGTCGATCTCGACGCTGACGATCGTCTCGCCCGCGAACGCCGCGACAAAACGCGTGACGATCCAGCGCGGCACGACCACGCCGTCAGGTCCCTTTCGGCGACCGGTCTCCATTGGATGGGTCAACAGGGTCCGGATCCGCACGATCTCGCCCGGTGCGGCGGTGGCGGGAACGCGGACGCGGGGGATGATGGTCGTCATCGTCGCCCTCGGGTTCAGATCACGCAGCCGCCGACGACAACGTCGACCGCGGCTTCGGCCCCGGCGCAGCGTCCGTCGGGGAAGCGGGCGATGACGCGGACCGTCTGGCTCTCGGCGAGCCGGACGCGCGTCGCGACCGACCGCGACCCCGCGCGCGGACCGAAGCGGAAGATCGCCGCCTGCGGATCGGGATTGGCCGGCGCCAGCAACAGCACGGCCTCCGCGCCGGGAGCGTCGAACGCGATGGGCACGGACACGCCGTTCTCGACCAGCGCGGCGATGCTCAACGTAACCCCCGAACCTCCGATCACGGCCCCGCCGGTGAAGGCCGCGATCCGCGCGTCGACCTCGCCGGCGCGTGCCGGCCCGACGTGCGGCGCAAGGCCGGCCACGACGGCCGCGCCGCCCAGCGCGAGGACCTTTCGTCGTGTCTGCGCGCTCAAACCGCGTCTCCGATCCGCATTACGGCGCCACGGTGCGAGCGATCATCCGTACGAACAAAAGGAATGACGCGTCGCGTCATCGCGCGTTGCGCTCGGCACATTTTTCCTTCTCCCAAAGAGCCTCCATTTCCGGTAACCGCGATTGGTCCGGCGTCCGTCCCGATCGGCGCAGCGCGGTCTCGACGCCCTGAAAGCGCCGGGTGAACTTGACGTTGGCTGCGCGCAGCGCGGCCTCGGGATCGACGCCGAGATGGCGGCCGAGATTGGCCATCACGAACAACAGATCGCCGAACTCCTCGGCCACGCCCGCGTCTTCGCCGGCGTCACGCGCTTCGACCAGTTCGGCGGTCTCCTCGGCGATCTTTTCGAGCACGGCGCCGGCGTCGGGCCAGTCGAAGCCGACCCGCGCCGCGCGGTTCTGCAGCTTCACCGCCCGGGTCAGCGCCGGCAGGCCCGGCGCCACGCCGTCAAGCGCGCTCGGCGCCTGTGCTCGGCCGGCGCGCTCGGCGGCCTTGATCGTCTCCCAGTCCGCAGTCTGCTGTTGTGGCGACTTGTCGCGGCTTTCGGAGCCGAACACATGGGGATGCCTGCGGACCATCTTGTCGGCGACGCTGCGGGCGACTGCGGTGAAGTCGAACGCGCCGGCTTCCTCGGCCATGCGGGCGTGATAGACGACCTGTAGCAGCAGATCGCCGAGCTCGTCCGCGAGGTCGGCCATGTCGCCGCGCTCGGCCGCGTCGGCGACCTCATAGGCCTCCTCGATCGTGTAGGGCGCAATGGTGGCGAAGGTCTGTTCGAGATCCCATGGGCAGCCGGCAGCGGGGTCGCGCAGCCGCGCCATGATCGCGATCAGCCGCTCCATGCCGCCTTCGGGGGCGTTGATCGACATCTGGGGTTCGGGATCGGGAACGCGCATGGCTCGGTGCCTACCCGGTAGAGGAAGATTGCGACCGCCCGGGCGGGCGGGCGCGGTCGTGGGCTCAGTCGTTCTCGAGCAGCCGGTCCCAGATCAGGGCGCCGATCGCAGCGCCGACCAACGGCGCGACCCAGAACAACCAGAGCTGCGGAATTGCGCCGTTGTCGGCGAAAATCGCGACGGCGGTCGAGCGTGCAGGGTTGACCGACGTGTTCGTCACCGGGATCGACACGAGATGGACGAGCGTCAGCGCGAAACCGATCGCGATCGGCGCGAACCCCACCGGCGCGCCGCGTCGCGTCACCCCGAGGATCACGATCACGAATACCGCCGTCAGCGTGGCCTCGCAGATGAAAGACGCGAGCAGCGTATAACCTCCGGGCGAGCGCACGCCGTAGCCGTTCGAGGCGAAGCCGCCGGGCGTCCACCCCGCCACGCCCGATGCGATCAGATACAGCAGCGAGGCCGCGATAACCCCGCCGATCAGTTGCGCGATCCAGTAGGGGATCAGGTCGGACCATTCGAATCGCTCGGCGATGGCGAGGCCAAAGGACACGGCAGGATTGAAATGCCCGCCAGAAATCGATCCGACCGCGTAGGCCATCGTCAGCACGGTCAGGCCGAACGCCAGCGCGATGCCTGCGAAGGCGATCCCGAAGTCGGGAAATCCGCCGGCAAGGATTGCACTGCCGCAGCCGCCAAAGACCAGCACGAACGTCCCCAGCGCTTCGGCGGTCAGTTTCTTGATCATCACGTCCCTCGTCTGATTCTTGTGTAGGAAGTGATCTCTAACGATTTTTAGATCGCCGGATAGAGTGTTTGGGGTCGGATACCGGCCCGGTTCGAGACGTCGCGCCGATCAGCCGCGCTCGCCCACCGCCTTTTCCGCGGCGAGGATCGCCGCCTGCCGCTTGGCGATCTGGGCCCCGATGGGCGGCCCTTGAAAACGCCGGTTCTCGACGGTGAACCACAGGATCAGCGACAGCACCAGAAAGCCGAGCGTGATCCCGAGCACCTTGTCGTTCGGCGGCTGGATGGCGATGAAGAAAATGATCCCCATGCCGACGATGGCCAGCGCGCAGACCAGCCGGAACGGCCCGGCGCCCATGTCCCACGGCCCGGCCTTCGGCCATTTCGCCGTGCCGAACGTCACCATGCCGAGCGCGATCGGGATGGAGAACGACAGGAACAGGAAGACCAGCGTGGCGTTCACCACGATGGTGTAGAGGTTGGTCCCGGCGATCACGATGAACTGGGCGCAGAACACGAACGCGACTTCGAACGCGGCCGCGGCCCAGATCGCCGTGACCGGAGTGCGCCATTTCGGGCTGACCTTCGCGAGCGCTTCGGAGCCGATCGGCATGCCGCCGTCGCGCGAGAACGCAAACAGCATCCGGGAGGCCGAGGTGACGGTCGCGAGGCCGCACACGAACTGCGCGATCAGGATCGCCAGATAGAGGGGCGTGAGCAGCCATCCGGGCATGATCGCGTTCATCGTCTCGAAGAACACGCCCCATCCCTGGCTGGCGCCGACGGTCATGTCGGGGATCGCCAGAACGATGGCGCTGAGCATGACCCAGCCGATCAGCGAGGACCACAGCACCGACGAGACGATGGCCCGCGGCACGCTGTGCGCGGCTTTCAGCGTCTCCTCGGACGTGTGCGCCGAGGCGTCATAGCCGGTGATCGTGTAGACCGGCAGGAGCAGGCTGAGCAGGAACAAATAGACGATCGACGTCGATTGCGGAAAGACGTTGCCGCCCGCTTCGCCGGAATTGTTCGTGAACGTCCAGAGCCGGGACGGCTCGAACGTCGGCGCGAGAAACAGACACAGCACGATGAGCGCCGCCGCCGTCGCGAGGATCAGAAAGCCCGACGCGTCGGTCAGCATCGCCGTCAGCTTGATCCCGAAATGGTTGCAGAGCGCCTGGAGGACGGTGATGAACGCCACCATCCCGACGATCTGGCCGGGGGTGCCGGTGAACCCGAACGCGCCTCCGAACGTGCCGGCGAAAAAGAACGATGTCCCGATGTTGATCGCTCCGAGCACCGTGATCAGTCCGAGCAAGTTCAGCCAGGCGGCCAGCCAGCCGGTGAAACGGTTGCCGAGGATCGACGCCCAGTGATAGAGACCGCCCGCCGTCGGGAACGCCGAGGCGATCTGCGCCATCGCCAGCGCGAAGAACCCAGAGACCACGCAGCCGACGATCCAGCCGATCCCCGCGCCGGCGCCGCCGATCGACGAGGTCGCCTGCGCGAAGGAATTGATCCCGCCCGAAAGGATGCAGATGATTGAAAACGAGATCGCGAAATTCGAGAAACGGCTCATCGAGCGCTGGAGCTCCTGCGCATAGCCCAGCCCGTGAAGAACCTTGAGATCCTCCTTCTTGTCGGTGTCGGTGTAGATTTCGGGCACTCTGGGTTACTCCTCAATGATGTCTGGTCCGTCGTTCACGGCGCGGTTTTGCAAGGTCCGTTCGTTGCCGATGCCACCTCGGCGGATGGCCGACGACAGGAGCCGGGCGCGATTCCACCGTGGCGTTCCCGGAGCACCTCGAGAAGACATCGACTCGCTCCTGACCCTGCCCTTACCGCCCGCAAACAGCGCCCCGCCGCTTCCAGCGCCGCACGAAGGGGATCGCACGTGGTCAGCCACCGCACGACGCAGACGCTACCTCGGACCGATTTGTCTGTCCATTTCCGTATTGCCGTCGACGCGTCACAGCTTCATCGAAAGTCGAGATGCTTCGCTTTTGTTCAGCGGCGCCTCGGCAGGGGCGCCAGGCAGCAACCGCAATCGAGTTCCAGCCGTCATGACGCTTCGAGGAACCATCGGACTGCCGCCGCGTTTAGCCAGCAATTCGCTATCCACCGACAATCACGGGAGAGACGACATGCGTTTGATCCAGGGTCTGCTCGCCACCATCATGCTGGCGGCGCTTGCTGCGTGCAACACGGTCGGCGGAATGGGTCAGGACCTCCAGAGCGGGGGCGCCGCGATCACCGACACTGCCGAGGATACCGAAGCACAGATGTAGGGTCGTCGACCAAGCCAGGCCGGAGTCACCGAGCCCAATTGCGAATACCGAATAGAATTCGCGATGACCGCCATCGCCGACATACAACCACAAGTCTTTCCGGACATATCGACCGGAGCCGACGCGCTCGACCGCGCACCGAAACCGAAACGCCGCCGGATCGCACCGGCGGCGTTTCGCGGCTGGCGACGCGCTCAGGCTGCGACGCGGCCGCCGAGAACCTCGCCGACGCGCTGTTGCGCCTTGACCTCCTCGATGCCATCGACGGCGGCGACTTCGCGGGTCAGCCGCTCCAGCGCCGCTTCGTAGAGCTGGCGCTCGGAATAGGACTGTTCGCGCTGGTCGTCACTGCGGTGCAGGTCGCGGACGACCTCGGCGATCGAGATAAGATCGCCGGAATTGATCTTCTGCTCGTATTCCTGCGCGCGTCGCGACCACATCGCCCGCTTGACACGCGCGCGGCCCTTCAACGTATCCATCGCCTTGCCGACTATGTCGGCCGAGGACAGCGGACGCATCCCGACGGCGCCGGCCTTGGCGATAGGCACGCGCAGCGTCATCTTGTCCTTCTCGAAGGAAATCACGAACATCTCAAGGCTAATCCCGGCAACTTCCTGCTCGTCGATCGAGATGATTCGCCCAACGCCATGTGCCGGATAAACAACGAAATCATTGGGGCGAAACTCCGAGGGCTTCTTGCTCTTAGTCATATTGCGCGTCGCTTCCTTCTGACCAAGTCCAGAGTTGTTCCCGCCTCAGTTACAAAAAAGCCACTCGCTGGCATCGCAGCGCCGCGTGGATTCCCTTTCAGGGCAGGCTTGTCGAGGCCAAACTGAGTTCGGCCTTTATTCCAGACCATTCATGTCTGCAGCTGATAGCACAATTTCGTCGCATATGGAAGGAAAACCGCGTTGCTCCGCGCCTGTACACAAGTGGGTGTATCGTGCAGGCGCGGAACTCTGCGGGTTCTTTGCTCAATCGGTACGCGGTCTCGTTGCGTTTACCCTGTCTTTCGATCAGCCGCCCGCCCCCGGGGCTTCGGAAAAGTATTTCTCCATCTTGCCGGCCTCCCCGTCGCGTTTTTCCGCGTCGGGCATCGGATCGCGCTTGGTGACGAGGACCGGCCAGGCGTCGGAATGCTTTCGGTTGAACTCGACCCACTTATCCATGTCGGGTTCGGTGTCGGGGCGGATCGCGTCGGCGGGGCACTCCGGTTCGCAGACGCCGCAGTCGATGCATTCATCTGGATGGATGACAAGCATGTTCTCGCCTTCGTAGAAACAATCCACCGGACAGACCTCGACGCAGTCGGTATATTTGCAGGCGATGCAGTTTTCGGTCACCACATAGGTCATGGCGTACAACCCTTGATCGGTCGATGATGACGCGAAGCCTGTCACGCTCCTCTGAGCGCTATGTATCAGTCCCGGACGGAGGTTCAAGGGGCTGGCCGGACGGCGGGGCCGCCAGATCGTCATAGAGCGCCCGCGCTTCGGGGCCAGGTCCTCGGCGCGCGCCCAGCGCGCGCACGCGCAAAACGCGGATCGTGTCGCCTTGTGCGAAAGTTACGCCGTCGCCGACGCGCAGCGGCGTCGCAGGCTTCAGCACCCGTACCGCGTTCACGCGCACCGAGCCGTCGGAGACAAGGCTGGCCGCCAGGCCGCGCGTCTTGCACAGCCGTGCCTGCCATAGCCATTTGTCGAGCCGGATCGCCTTGCCGGGCTGCATCGCGCGCGGTTCATCCCCGCGTCTTGAGCGCCATCAGCGCGGCGAACGGATTGTCGGGGTCGATGGGCTTCTCGTAGCGCGGCTTTGGCGCCGGCTTGTCGGCTTCGGCCGGTTTGCCTTTCGGCTTGCCCTCGCCTTCGCCGCGCCGGCGCTTGCCTCGCGCGCGGTCGCCCTCGCGCTTCTCGCCCTCGCGCTTCTCGCCCTCGCGCTTCTCGCCCTCGCGCTTCTCGCCCTCGCGCTTCT
>JBBRUZ010000064.1:0-15105 GCA_038247355.1 Rhodobacterales bacterium | reverse complement strand
ATTTGCAAAATATGCATCGCGAGGCATATCCTGTCCTGAGCCGAGGTTTCAACTGAACATTACTATTACATTCCGCTGCTCACAAGAGCAGTTTCGAATCTCGTTAAACGCCTAACTTTCCAACGTGTGCTGGTCCTTGTGTCCGGCGCGAATTTATTGCAGAGAATCG
Organism: Rhodobacterales bacterium; assembly: GCA_038247355.1. Lineage (GTDB taxonomy): Bacteria > Pseudomonadota > Alphaproteobacteria > Rhodobacterales > Rhodobacteraceae > Amaricoccus. Next base: position 14,936 of record JBBRUZ010000064.1, on the reverse strand, counting down.
AGACCACCTCTGTATTCAACATAGGGATTTGGAATGCCGATGTTAACCATGAGACTTTTATTTAAGCTGAATGAATCAATTATTTTTCACAACTGGCTTCCAGTAGAGGCAGCTGATACTATCAACGTGTTCGAAAATAATATTCGTCTTGCGATCAAATTTATCCCGGAAAACTTTCCGTTTAGCGAAAAATATCCTGGTACGCATTTTGCGGTATCGATCCTGGTGGAGATCAGCGCTGAGATCTCGGAGACCCTGGCGAATCATATACTCAATTCGGATCTTTTCGAGAGCATTCTGTCTGATGAATATTATCAACTGGCAAACACTCTGCAAAAAATTTCAACCATGCGCACAAATCGATTGATTGAGTACGCCAGATCCTTCAAACGACAATTTTGGCTTGAGGATATCGAGCCGGAGCCGAACGTCCGTAAAAATCCTGGACAGTTTTTTCGAATAAATAAAGCCGTAACCGAAATAGACGGTAATTATTTCGAGTTTTATCCAGATCGAACCGTCACAATTAAGGTCCGGATGTACCCAGAACCGGACTATATGTTGAGCATCGAGGACCGGCCTGAGATATGTAAGTTTGTCCTCGACCGGAGCAGTCCGCCTCTGATTGGGTCATTCCTCGCAAGCGCTCGCAAATTAGCGGCACTGGGGAATCGACGAAACGCCTTGGTCGAAGCCGTTTCGGCACTCGAAGTTGCGCTCAGCCTATTCGCTCGATCTGCCGACCCTAGCAAGCTTGAGCGGTTTCGACCTGGCCTCGAAGCGCATAGCTTTAAAGCTTTGTTCATAAAGCTCGGCATGAGAAGATCATTTGGCATTGCTATCCCGCTACTTTTCTCGGAAAGTGAGGTTCCATTTGAGCAACTTAGGGCATGCCGCGACGCTATAGAACAAAGAAACAACATCGTGCATAATGGCGCTCGCGATGTTAAGCCCGACCAATTTTGGGGAATGATAAAAATAATTGAATTATCTTGCGATATTTTTGAGAATTACAGCGGTGCCATTGAAAGTAAATAGACTAAGCAGCCCAATTAAGTGTTTCTAATTACTGCACCTGCCTTCCGTCACGCGGCGCTTGGTGTGAGACAGCCTGATGCTTAGCATGGTGTGGGCACCGAATCAACGCCGGTCCCGCATCGCGAGAAGCTTGAGGCGCAAAGCGTTGATCTTGATGAAGCCCGCCGCGTCTTTCTGGTCGTAGGCGCCGGCGTCGTCCTCGAAGGTCACGTGGCTCTCGGAGTAGAGGGTGTCCTTGGACCAGCGGCCGACGACGGAGGCGAGGCCCTTGTAGAGCTTGAGGCGGACGGCGCCGTTGACGCGGGTCTGGCTGCGGTCGATCAGGGCCTGGAGCATGTCGCGTTCGGGGGAGAACCAGAAGCCGTTGTAGATCAGTTCGGCGTAGCGCGGCATCAGCTCGTCCTTCAGGTGCGCGGCGCCGCGGTCGAGCGTGATCGATTCGATGCCCCGATGGGCCGCGAGCAGGATCGTCCCGCCGGGGGTCTCGTAGACACCGCGCGACTTCATGCCGACGAAGCGGCCTTCGACGAGGTCGAGGCGGCCGACGCCGTGGCGACCGCCAAGGTCGTTGAGGCGGGTGAGCAGCGTGGCGGGGGAGAGGGGGGCGCCGTCGATGGTGACGGGGTCGCCCCGGTCGAAGCCGATCTCGACGTATTCGGGGGTGTCGGGGGCGTCCTCGGGATGGGTGGTGCGCTGGTAGACGTAGGGCGGGGCTTCTTTGGCGGGGTTCTCCAGCACCTTGCCCTCGGAGGACGTGTGGAGCAGGTTCGCATCGACCGAGAACGGGGCCTCGCCGCGCCTGTCCTTCGCGATCGGGATCTGGTGTTTCTCGGCGAAGTCGAGCAGCGTCGTGCGGCTGGTCAGGCTCCATTCGCGCCACGGGGCGATGACGCGGATCGTCGGGTTCAGCGCATAGGCGGAGAGCTCGAAGCGGACCTGGTCGTTGCCCTTGCCGGTCGCGCCGTGGGCTATCGCGTCGGCGCCTGTGGCCTCGGCGATCTCGACCAGACGCTTGGCGATCAGCGGGCGGGCGATGGACGTGCCGAGCAGGTACTGGCCCTCGTAGAGCGCGTTGGCGCGGAACATCGGAAAGACGAAGTCCCGGACGAATTCCTCGCGCAGGTCCTCGATGTGGATGTTTTCGGGTTTTACGCCGAGCAGGATCGCCTTGGCCCGCGCGGGTTCGAGCTCCTCGCCCTGGCCGAGATCGGCGGTGAAGGTGACGACCTCGCAGCCGTATTCGGTTTCGAGCCACTTGAGGATGATCGAGGTGTCGAGGCCGCCCGAATAGGCGAGCACGACTTTCTTCGGCGCGGACATCAGGGCCTCCGGTGCGGGAACGAGGGCCGTCTAGCCGCTTTGCGACGGGCTCGCAAGCTCAGCGCGGATAGGGGCGGTTCAGCGCGAGGTCGGGGTTGAGGCGGACGCCGAAGCCGGGGCGGTCGGGGACCTTCATGCGGCCGTTGACGGGGACCGGCTCGTCGAGCAGCTGAGGGTGGAGCATCGGCACGACCTCGTCGGCTTTCGGCGCCATCATCAGGAACTCCGAGAACGGGCTGTTGTGGCGCGTGAGCACGAAATGATAGCTGTAGACAGAGGAGCCGTGCGGGACGACGAGCACGTTGTGGGCGTCGGCGAGCGCGGAGATCTTGATCAGCTCGGTGATCCCGCCGCACCAGCCGACGTCGGGCTGGATCAGGTCACAGCAGCCCATTTCCAGCAGCATCCGGAAGCCCCAGCGCGTGGCCTCGTGCTCGCCGGTGGAGACCATCATGCCGGGGGGGACGGCCTTCTTCAGTGCGGCGTAGCCCCAGTAGTCGTCGGGGGGCAGCGCCTCCTCGATCCATTTCAGGCCGTATTGGTGGGCCCGCGCGGCCAGCTTCGTCGCGTAGTTCAGATCGAGGCTCATCCAGCAGTCGAGCATGAGCCAGAAGTCGGGACCGACCTTTTCGCGCATCGCGGCGAGGGCTTCGATGTTGGCGTTCAGACCCTCCTCACCCTCGGCGGGGCCGTGGCGGAGCGGCATCTTGCCGCCGATGAATCCCATGCCCTTGGCGAGATCGGGGCGGGCGCCGGTGGCATAGAAGATCAGCTCGTCGCGGACGGGGCCGCCGAGCAACTGGTAGACCGGTTCCTGACGGATCTGGCCGAGGAGATCCCATAACGCGAGGTCGACGCCGGAGATGACGTTGAGCACAATCCCGCGGCGGCCGTAGTACAGGGTGGAGAAATACATCTGGTCCCACATCTTCTCGATGTCGGTGACGGTCTGGCCCTCGATGAAGCGGGCGAGGTGGTTCTCGACGATCCAGGCGCCGATTTCACCCCCCGTGGTGACCGCGAAGCCGGTGACGCCATTGTCGGCCTCGATCTCGACGACGAGCGTTCCGAGGACGTTGAGGCCGAAGCTCTTGCGGCTGGCGCGGTACTCGGGGTAGCGGGCCATGGGCGTGGCGACGTGATCGTCGATCCAGTGGCCTTCCCCCTGATCGTGGTAGTCGGCGCCGCCGCCCCGGACGGTGAAGGCGCGGATGTGCTTGATCCTGGGCATGGGCATGGCGTGGTCCTTCAGTACGTGGCGCGGCCGCCGGAGAGGTCGAAGACGCCGGCCGTGGTGAACGAGTTCTCTTCGGTCGCGAGCCAGCAGATCATCGAGGCGGCCTCGCGGAGCTCCAGCATCCGGCCGCGGGGGACCTTGGAGAGGATCATCGCGATGAAATCGGGGTCCTGCTGCATGGCGAGCGTGGTGCGGGCGACGGCAGGGGTGACGCAGTTCACGGCGATGTCGTGTTTCGCGAGTTCCTTGCCGAGGGATTTGGTCAGCGCGATCACGCCCGCCTTCATCGAGGAATAGGCGGGGGCGCCCGGGTTGCCCTCCTTGCCGGCGACGGAGGCGACGTTGACCATGCGGCCGTATCCGTTGGCGATCAGGTGGGGGACGACGGTGCGGCAGACGTAGAATGTCCCGACGAGACCGATGTGGACGACTTCGGCAAAGGCTTTCGCCGGGTATTCCCACGTGACGGCGTTGGGGCCGACGATGGCGGCGTTGTTCACGAGGATGTCGATCTTGCCGAAGCGCTCGAGGGTGGCCGCGGTCGCCGCCTCGACCGAGACGAGGTCGCCGATGTCGGCGGTGAAGGTTGCGACGCGGCCGCCGGGCCCGTGCTTCTCCATGACGATGGCAAGCTGCGCGGCGTCGCGGTCCCACAGCGCGACCTGGGCGCCGCCCTCCAGCATGCGTTCGGCGACGGTGAGGCCGATGCCCTGGCCGCCGCCGGTGACGATGGCGACGCGGTTCGTGAAGTCGTAGGTGTTCATGCGCGTTCCTCGGTCAGTCCATGCGGAAGACTTCGACGAGCGGCGTCTGGACGGGCGCCGTGTCGGGGTGGGTTTCCATGATGTCGCCCATATGGGCCCACCATTTCCGCATCACGGGCTCGGAGGCGAGATCGTCGAGGCGGGCGTCCGGGGCCTTGGAGAAGACAGCGAAGAGGATGTCGGTCTCGGGGTCGTGGAAGATCGTGTAGTCGCGGATGCCGCGGGAGGAGAGGAGGGCGGAAAGCTCGGGCCAGATCTCGTCGTGGCGGCGGCGGTACTCGGCCTGTTGGCCGGGGTGGAGCTTCATCTTGAAGCCGACGCGTTCCATGGGCATCCGTCCTTGGTGTGCTGCGCGACCGCGATAACGAGCCGTTATCCGCATAAGTCACTGTTATTACACGATAAGCGTGCAGAGTTTTTGGGGGCGGGCGGTGCGCCAGCCCCCTTTGCCCGCTTCAGAAGTTGAAGGCGTCGATGTTCTCCGCGTCGAAGGTGGTGAGTTCGGCTTGCGTGTTCATGACGTTGTTCTCGCCGATGGTTATCGTGCCGAGATCGGGCACCTCGAAGGTCGCGCCGACCTCGTTCCTGATCGTGCCGTTCTTCAAGCCGACCGCGAAATGCGCGGCGAGCACGCCTTCGTTATAGGGGCTCCAGAGCTGGAATGCGCTGACCGTGCCGTCCTTGACGAAGGGGCGCATCTGGTTCGGGGTGCCGAGGCCGGTGAGCTTGACCGTGTCGGCCTTGCCCGCGGACTGGATGACCTGCGCCGCGGCGGCGACGCCGACTGTGGTGGGCGAGATTATGCCCTTCAGATCGGGATAGGTCTGGAGCAGGGCTTCGGCTTCGGTCGTCGATTTCTGCGGGTCGTCGTCGCCGTAGACGGTCGCGACCAGCTTCATCTTGGCGTATTTCGGGTCGTTCGCGAGCGTGTCGAGCATCGCGGCGATCCACGTGTTCTGGTCCGGCGCGTCGGTGGTGGCCGAGAGGATGGCGATTTCGCCCTCATACCCGATCATCGAGCCGAGCAGTTCGACCTGGCCGGGGCCGGTCTTCTTGAAATCGACGGGCAGGATCGCGGCGTCGCGGTGCGTCTCGTTGCCGACGAGGTCGCCGTTGACGGCGAGCACGAGCACGCCGCGTTCACGCGCGCGGTCGAGCACCTGGTTCAGCGCGTCCGGGCTGTTGGGCGAGATCGTGATGACGTCGACGCCGCGCTGGGTCTGGGCGGTGATGAACGGGATTTGGCTCGTCGCCTCGGCGGTGGCCGGCGCCGCGGTGGTGAACTCGCAGCCGAGGCTCGCGCAGGCGTCGCGGAAGCCGGCCTCGAGCGAGTCGAAATAGGGGTTCCCGGTGTTCTTCGGGATGTAGACGATGGAGACCGCGTCCTGAGCGATGGCGGCGCCGCCCATGAGGCTGGCGGCGACGGCGAGGCCGGCGAGCAGGGATCGTCTTTTCATTGTCGTTCCTCCGTGTTGGCGCCGCGGCTGCGGCAAGCTCCCGTCACCTCTGGGTGCGGGCGTAAATCGCGTTCGTCGCGATGATCGATCCGATCAGGAGCAGGCCCATCACCACGAGCTGCGACGTGACGACGATGTTGGCGACGTTCATGCCGGTGGCGATGATGACGAGCAGCCAGGCGGCGAGAAAGGTGCCGAGGACCCCGCCGCGCCCGCCGAAGATGTACGTGCCGCCGAGCATGACCATCAGCACCATCTGCAGCTCGCCGCCCGTCGCCATGTCGTAGCGGACCGAAGCGAGGCGCGAGGCGGTGAGCAGACCGGCGAGCGCGCTCGTGACGCCCATCGCGACGAACAGGCCGAACTTGATGCGCCGGACCCGCACGCCGGCATGGCGGGCCGCGATCTCGCTGACGCCGATCTGATAGATCTGGCGCCCCCAGACCGTCATCCCGAGCAGCACCGCGAGCGCGAGGGCGGCGAGCGTGAAGCCGATGACGGGGTAGGGCACGATGCCGACGGTGCGCCAGTCGATGCCCATGAACCATGCGGGAAAGCCGGAAATCGAGCGGTCGCCGGCCAGCACCTGCGACAGCCCGCGAAAAAGCGTCAGCGTGCCGATCGTCGCGATGATCGAGGGCAGTTGCAGGACGACGACGAGAAAGCCGTTGAAGGCGCCCAAGGCCGCGCCGGTGGCGACGCCCGCGACCATCGCGAGGCCGATCGGCAGGCCCGCCTGGAACAGCGAGGCGAAGACGCAGGCCGAAAGCGCCATCATCGCGGCGGGCGAAAGGTCGATCTCGCCGGAGATGATGACGAGGGTCAGGACCAGCGCGACCAGCCCGAACTCCATGTAGTAGGTCGAGCTCTCGAGGATGAAGCGCAGGTCGGAGAAGAACGGCGACAGGTTGGCCGCGACGATTATCGCGCCGACCAGAAGCAGCAGCGTGCCGGTCTCGGGGCGGACCAGCAGCACCTGCCAGCGCGGCCGGGCGGGCGCGGCGTTCTGCACGCCGGGGGCGGGCAGGCTGGCGTCGGTCATGCGGTTCCCCGCGACAACGTCAGGGCGGCGGCGCCGCGGATGCGCACCGTGCGGTCGACGACGAGCGCGAGCAGGATCACCGCGCCGTAGATCGCGGATTGCCAGAAGGCGGAGACGCCGAGGATCGGCAGCGCGACGTTGACCATGCCGAGGAAGATCACGCCGAGCGTTACGCCGAGCACCGAGCCGACCCCGCCGTTGATCGAGACGCCGCCGACGACGACCGCGGCGATCACGATGAACTCGAAGCCGACGCCGGTTATGCCGGGGTTCACATAGCCGAAGCGGGCGGCGTACATGACGCCCGCAACGCCCGCGAGCGCGCCCGAAAGGGTGAACACGAATAGTGTCACCGGCGTGACGCGGATCGAGCGCAGGGGGGCGGCGACCGGGTTCGAGCCGATGGCGTAGATCTGGCGGCCGGTGCGGGTGTAGCCGAGGAACGCCCAGGTGGCCAGCGCGATGGCGAAGGCGATCAGCACGATCCAGGGTATCCCGAAGATCGGCGAGGTCTGGGACATCGAGATCAGGCCGCGCGGAATGAATTGTGGATCGACCTGCTTGGAGCCCGAGACGAGGAACACGAGGCCGCGATAGAGGCTGAGCGTGCCGAGCGTCACGATGATCGAGGGCAGGTTGAACGTGGTGACCACGAGCCCGTTGGCCAAGCCGAGGACGGCTCCGCAGGCGATGGCTGCGAGCACGCCGACGATGGTGGGGAGCTGGGGCATGTCGCGAAAGATCATCCCCGCGACGATCGCCGCAAAGCCGAGGATCGCGCCGATGGACAGATCGACGTGGCGCGCGAGGATCACCATCATCTGGCCCATCGCCGCGACGAGGATCAGCGGGATCGCGAGCGTGACGATGCGGAGGGTTTCGGCGGTGAGAAAGCGCGGTTCGATCAGGCCGACGACGAGGGCGACGAGCGCGATCATGACGATGAGCCCGACCTCGCGGCGGGCGAGGAGGGCGCCGATCACGCAGCGGCCCCCGCCGAGGCAGGGACGGCGGCGCTCATGATGCGTTCCTGCGTCGCTTCGCTGCGCGGAATGTCGGCGGTGAGCCGGCCTTCGGACATGACGAGGACACGGTCGCACAGCGCCAGCAGTTCGGGGAGCTCGGAGGAGATCAGCAGGATCGCGCGGCCCTGGGCTGCGAGATCGCCGATCATGTCATAGAACTCGGCCTTGACGCCGATGTCGATGCCGCGCGTCGGCTCGTCGAGGATCAGCACGCTTGGATCGGTCATGAGCCAGCGGGCGAGGATCGCCTTTTGCTGGTTGCCGCCCGACAGCTCGCCGATGGGCTGGCGCACCGAGGCGAGGCGGATGCGCAGGCGCTTGACCGCGTCGGCCGCGAGGGTTTTCTCGACCGCGCGGCGGATGAAGCCCCTTGGCGCGATCTTGCCGGGCACCGCGGCGGTGATGTTCGCCTCGACCGAGAGCGAGCGGAAGATGCCGGCCACCGCGCGGTCTTCGGGGACGAAGGCGAGGCCGAGCGCGATGGCGTCGGACGGCTCGCGGATGGTCGCGGGCTTGCCGTCGATCTCGATGGTTCCGCTGTCGGCGGGCTCGACGCCGAAGATCGCGCGGGCGACGTCGGTGCGGCCCGCGCCGACGAGGCCGCCCATGCCGACGATCTCGCCGTGGCGGACATCGAAGGAGATGTCGGCGAAGGCGCCTCGGCGGGTGAGGCCGGTGATTTTCAGCGCCACGCCCCCGATCGCCACGCCTGTCTTGTGCATGTAGTCCTGGTGCGGGCGGCCGATCATCCGGCGGATGATCTCGGCGTCGGAGAGCGCGCCGATGGCGGCGGTCTCGACTCGGGCGCCGTCGCGAAAGATCGTCACGCGGTCGCAGAGGTCACGAACCTCCTCCAGCCGGTGGCTGATGAAGACGATGGCGCGGCCCTCGTCGCGCAGGCGGCGCGCGATCGTGAACAGCGTGGCGACTTCGTTCGGGGTGAGGGACGCGGTCGGCTCGTCCATGATGATGAGGCGCGCGTCCGAGGCCAGCGCGCGGGCGATCTCGACCATTTGCTGGTCGGCGATCGAGAGGCCGCGCATAGGGCGGGTCACGTCGATCCGGACGCCGAGCACGTCCATCAGGCGGCGGGCGTCGCGCGTCATTGCGGCCCAGGGGACGCGGGCGAGCGGGCCGCCGGCGCTACGGCCGAGGACGAGGTTTTCGGCGACCGACAGGTCTGGGAACGAGATCGGCTCCTGGTGGATCAGCGTGATCCCGAGGGATTGGGCGATAACCGGGCTCGCGATGTCGACCGGCGCGCCGCCGAGCGCGATCGTGCCGGACGTCGGGCGGTGGACGCCTGCGACGATCCTGGCGAACGTGGACTTGCCGGCGCCGTTCTCGCCGAGCAGCGCGTGGACCTCGCCGGCCGCAAGGTCGAGATCGACGTCGCGCAGCACCTCGACGCCGGCGAAGGATTTCGAGACGCCGCGCGCGGAGACGAGCGCGGTCATGCGGGAACCGGGGCCTCCGGGTCGATCAGGCCCTCGGCCTTCAGCTCGGCCCAGAACGCGGCCGGAATCGGGACCGCGAACGACGCGAGGTTCTGCTCGACTTCCTGCGGCTTCATCGCGCCCGGGATGATCGAGACGACGGCGGGATGGGCGAGCGGGAACTGCAGCGCGGCCGAGGGCAGGGCTACGCCGTGCGCCGCGCAGACCGTCTCGATCCGGCGCACCTTGGCCTGAACCGCCTCGGGTGCGGCGGCGTAGCCATATTTCGCGTCGCTGCGCGAGCCGGTGACGAGGATGCCCGAAGCGAACGGCGCGCCGATGATGACCCCGACGTCGCGCGCGACGCAGGCGGCCATGCCGGTGGAAAGCGACGCCTGATCGAGCAGCGTGTAGGGCATCGCGACGAGAACGAAGTCGAGCGGCACGCGCGTCGCGATCTCCTCCAGCGCCTCGCGAGTGTTGATGCCCATTCCGTAGGCGGCGATGTCGCCCGCGGCCTTCAGCTCCTCCAGCGCCTTCATCCCGCTCGATTCGAGCTGGTCCTGGTAGCCGCGCAGCGCGTCGCCATGATACTGCGCGTCGAGGTCGTGGATGATCAGCGCGTCGACGGTGTCGACGCCCATGCGCTGCAACGCCTGTTCGTAGGACCGCATCACCCCGTCGTAGGTGTAGTCGAAACGCACGTCGAACCGGAGGCCGCCGGCCCAGGGCGCCGGATCGAAGCCGGCGAAATCCGGCGGACGGTGCAGCGTGCGGCCGACCTTGGTGGTCAGCAGAAACTCGGCCCGGGGCCTGGTGCGCAGGAACCCGCCGAGGCGATGCTCGGCGAGGCCGCGACCGTACCAGGGCGCGGTGTCGTAGAACCGCACGCCGCCGTCCCATGCGGCGTCCATCGTCGCGCGCGCGACGGGCTCGTCCCTCCGGTCGTCGAGCTCGCCGAGATGCGCGGTGCCGAGACCGAAGACGGTAAGTTCGAGCGAACTGCGGCCGACCCGGCGCCGGGTGGATACGGACAGGACCATCGTAGCGTCTCCCTGGATGTCGCCGGCGATTCACCGCATCGGTCGTTGTTAGGCGGTAATTTGTCAGACAGAAATTTGTTTGACAAGTTCTATATTTGCAAGAATAGTTGGTTGCACATCGGACGATCCGGGGAACCTGCAGGGGAAACGGCGCGTCCGGCCGTCCGACGCGCAGGAACGCCCGCATGCCGAACTTTCCGATCATCGACACGCACCTGCACGTCTGGGATCCGGCCCGGCTGACGTACTCGTGGATCAAGGGGAACCCGCTCTTTGACCGGGCCTATCATGTCGAGGACTATGCCCGTGATCTCGGCGGGGTCGAGGTCGAGGCGATGGTCTTTCTCGAATGCTACGCGGATTTCGACGCAAACGGCGGCCAGTACATCGAGGAGGTCGAGTTCGTCGAGGACGAGGCCCGCCGCGACCCGCGCCTGAAGGCCATCGTGGCGATGGCGCCGCTGGAGAAGGGCCGGGGCGCCGAGCCGATCCTCGCGCGCATGGCCGAGCGCCACCCGATGGTTCGCGGCGTCCGGCGGATCGTCGAGTTCGACGCCGACCCGCGGGCGCTGACGCTGTCGGACGGCTTCGTCGAGGGTGTCAACGTGCTCGAAAAGTACCGGATGCATTTCGAGATCAATGTCAACTTCACCCAGATGGACATCGTGCGCGCGTTCGTGCGCCGCATCCCGAACGTGCCGATGATCCTCGACCATTGCGGCAAGCCGGGGATCCGATCCGGCGCGATCGAGCAATACCGCGCCGACGTCGCCGAACTGGCGCGGCATCCGAACCTGTGGATCAAGCTGTCCGATCTGCCGGTGGAGGCCGATCACGCGACGTGGACCGAGGCCGACCTGCGCCCGTTCATCGACGCCACGCTCGACGCGTTCGGACCGGAGCGCACGATCTACGCGGGTGATTATCCGGTCTGCCTCCAGGCGACCACGCTGCCGCGCTGGGTCGAGACGCTCGATCGGGCGCTGACCGGTCTCTCCGAGACCGAACTCCGAATGATCTACCGCGACAACGCCGTCGCCTTTTACCGGCTCGGGCTTTGAGGCGCCCCGTGGCGCGGGAGAAACCGCGCGAGACGGCGGCCATCCGGGACTTCGCGCCCGCGGACCGGGCGTCGGACGCGACCGGCTTCGCGGGCGGGGCGCTCGATCGCCAGTCGATTTCCGAACAGGTCGCCAATCGCATCATGGCGATGATCAAGTCGGGCAATCTGCGTCCCGGCGACCGCCTGCCTACCGAAGCGCAGATGGGCGTCGCCTTCGGCATCAGCCGGCCGCCGCTGCGCGAGGCGCTGAAGGCGCTTACGCTGATGCGCGTTCTCGAAAGCCGTCAGGGCGGGCGCTACACCGTCACCGAGTTGTCCCCGAGCCGTCTGATCGCCCCGTTCAACATCATCCTCGCCAGCGCCGAGTACGACGCGCACGAGCATTTCGAGGCCCGCGCCGTGATCGATTGCGACCTCGTCCGCCTATGCGCCGCACGGGCGCCCCGCGAGACGCGTCTGCGCATATTGAAGTTCGCGGTGGACGGCCGGGCGTTTCACGACGATCCGGTGGCGTTTCGGCTGCTTGACCTCGAGTTCCACCAGTCGATCTACACCAGCGCCGGCAACCGGCTGCTCTGCGCCCTTGCCGAGGCGCTCTACGACATGGGCCTCGATCTGCGACGCAGCGCCAGCGCCATGCCCGGCGTCATCGCCACGAGCGTGCGCCAGCACGTCGATGTCGCCGAGGCGATCGTCGCGGGCGAAGCCGCCGCGGCGGCTGACGCCTATCGCCGCCACCTCGAGCACGTCCGCGACACGACAATCCAGACAATGGCTGCGAAAAACCGCCTGGGCGAGCCGTAGCGCGTCGTCCGGCAATGGTGTCTTCAACCTGTTGATTTCATAAAGGTTTGCTAACCTGGAGAGCAGTCAGCGTGCGCGAACGCGCGCACGCCGGAAAAAGACTCGCGCGCACCGCGCGCTCCGTCTGGCGGCAAAGGCCGCCCCGCGCCGCATTTCCGTCGCGCGCGCTCAACGCCCGCTGGAACGCCGGTCGCGGCGTGCCGACATCGGCTGGAACGCCACCGCGACATGCGTTTCGCAATAGGGCTTGCCCGCGACGCAAGGCAGGCCGCAGAACCAGAAATCATCGGTCGCGGGGTCGCCGATCGGCCATTTGCAGGTCCGCTCGGTCAGTTGCATCAATGACAATCGTTTGGCCTTCTTCGCGACTTCCGCAAGATTGGCCAACGCCTCGGGGCTGATCTCCGAAGCCGTCGGCTGCGGCGGCAGCGGCTGGCCCGCAGCCATCACCGGTTTGCCGCGGATCGTGTCGGCGCTGCCGTCTTGCTGCGGCGGGTGGGCGGTCCCGGCTTCGAGCACATCGATTTCCTCCAGCACTTCCGGCTCCTCGATCTCCGGTTCGGCCAGAGCCGCAGTGTCGGCCCCGACATCGGGCTCGAGTTCGTCCAGGCGCTCGCCGTTAGGACCGCGGTTCGACAGGCCGAGGCGGTGGACCTTGCCGATCACCGCGTTGCGCGTCACGCCGCCCAGTTCCTTGGCGATCTGGCTTGCGCTCTTGCCTTCGGTCCACATCGACTTCAGGGCCTCCACGCGTTCGTCGGTCCAGGACATCACGGCTTGCTCCGTTCGGTTATGTCGGAATAGTTGCGGACATATCATCGGCCTGCCCGCAATGTAACCCTCGCGCGATTTGCGGGGAGCAAAAACGACTGTTTCGTGCGGCGGCCGGCGTCGTTCATGACCGATGATGACGAGCGCGCCGATCTGTCGGCGGGTGATTGTCCGTTCTGACGGGGAGCGACGCATGTCGTGGTTTGACACGACGCGCGAGCTGCGCCAATAAAACGAGACGCCCCATCCGAGCGGTCGCAGGAGGGGGCGTTTTCGTTTCCGCGGCCCGGAGAGGAGATCGCCCGTGATCCCGCAGGTTCTGCCGACCTACGCGCGGGCGCCGCTGACTTTCGTCGAGGGCGAGGGCGCCTGGCTTACGACCGACGACGGCGTCCGGTTTCTCGATCTCGGGGCGGGCATCGCGGTGAACGCCTTCGGGCACGCGCATCCGGTGCTGGTCAAGGCGCTGGAGGATCAGGCGCGGCGGCTGTGGCACACGTCGAACCTCTATCACATCCCGCGCCAGCAGGAGTTGGCGGAGCGGCTGGTGGCCCATACCTTCGCCGATACCGCTTTCGTCACCAATTCCGGGGCGGAGGCGATGGAATGCGCGATCAAGATGGCGCGGAAGTATCACGACTTTCACGGCGCGCCGGAGCGCAACCGGATCGTGACGTTCGAGGGGTCGTTCCATGGGCGGACGCTGGCGACGATCTCGGCGGCGGGGTCCGAGAAGCTGACCAAGGGGTTCGGGCCGCTGCTGCCGGGGTTCGACCACGTGCCGTTCGGCGATCACGATGCGCTCAAGGCGGCGGTCGGGCCGGAGACCGCGGCGATCCTGATCGAGCCGATCCAGGGCGAGGGCGGTATCAGGCCGGTGCCCGAGCAATGTCTGCGCGGATTGCGGGCGCTGTGCGACGCCGAGGGGATCTTGCTGATCCTCGACGAGATTCAGAGCGGAATGGGGCGGACGGGCAAGTTGTTCGCGCATGAGTGGGCCGGGATCGCGCCCGATATCATGGGGATCGCGAAGGGAATCGGCGGGGGCTTTCCGCTCGGGGCCTGCGTTGCGACCGAGAGGGCGGCGGCGGGGATGACGGCGGGGACTCACGGCTCGACCTACGGCGGCAATCCGCTGGCGTGCGCGGTCGGCTGCGCGGTGCTCGACCTGATGACGGCGGAGGGGTTCCTCGACGGCGTGAGCCGCACGGCGGGGCGGTTCCGGCAAGGGCTCGAAGGTCTGGTCGCAAGCCATCCGGAGGTGTTCGAGGGGGTGCGCGGCTCCGGGCTGATGCTGGGGCTGAAGTGCCGGGTTCCGAACGCCGATGTGGTGGCGGCGGGCTATGCCGAGCGGCTGTTGACCGTGCCGGGCGGGGAAAACGTGGTGCGGCTGCTGCCGCCGCTGAACCTGACCGAGGCGGAGGTGGACGAGGGATTGCGGCGGCTCGACGCGGCGGCGGCGCGAGTCAAACCCGCCGCATGAGCCTCGTCGCGCGCATCGAGGCGGCGCGGGCCTCTGTGGCGGCGCGCGTGGGCGAGCCGGTCGAGATCGGCCTCATCCTCGGCTCGGGTCTCGGGCGACTTGCGGAGGCGGTCGAAGATCCGACGGTCGTGCCGTTCGGCGAGATCGACGGCATGCCGGTCTCGACCGCGCCGGGCCATGCCGGGCGGCTGGTGATCGGGCGGCTGGCGACAAGGCGGGTGGCGCTGATGCAGGGTCGGGTCCATCTGTATGAGGGCTGGTCGGCGCAGGAGGTGGCGCTGCCGGTCTATCTGCTGAAGGCGCTCGGCGCGCTGCGGCTGGTCGTCACCAACGCGGCGGGCGCGCTGAACCCGGAGTTCGCGCCGGGCGACGTGATGCTGATCGAGGATCATCTGAACTTCACCGGCCACAACCCGCTGACCGGAGCGAACGACGACGCACTCGGGTTGCGGT
>JBBRUZ010000063.1:0-15131 GCA_038247355.1 Rhodobacterales bacterium | reverse complement strand
TGTCACGGCATTGGCCGGGCCGAACCGCGCTCGGGGGCGTCGCGGCAATCTGGCGGCGACCCCGACGGCGACCAGCGCGAACGTCGCGAGCGCGACCAGCCCCGCCGGCGCCGGCAGCGCGAGCGCGGCCCCGAACACCCCCAGCCCGACCGCGCCGACCGCGACCGCCGCCCCGTGGCGCGCTCCGGGACTTTCCCTCCCGCGCCAGCCTGCTAGGTTGCGCGTGCAAGCTCCGACGAAAGGGTCATGTCCTTGGGTTACGGCAATGTCGCGCGCGTCTTTCACTGGCTTACCGTCCTTTTGGTGTTCTCCACCATTCCCATCGGCTGGATTATGACGCAAGAGTTGCCGCGGCCCACTCAGAACCTGTTGTTCGTCCTTCACAAGAACTTGGGCGTGATCATCCTGACCGTGGTCGCCGCGCGCCTTCTCTGGCGCTTCGTCAGCCCGCCGCCGCCCGCGCCCGCCACATTGCCGGCGCTGCAACGCCGCGTGGCCATGCTCGTGCATTTCGGCCTCTACGGGTTCCTGCTGCTCATGGCGCTGAGCGGCTATGTCCGGGTGATCGCCGGCGGCTTTCCGATCGAGTCGCTGAACGCGCTCGGCGTGCCGCCGCTGCTTGCGAAGAACGAACCGCTGGCCGACGCGGCGAAGGCGCTGCACGCCACGGCGATCTTCGGGCTGCTCGCGCTGATCGCCGTGCATGTCGGCGCCGCGAGCTATCACGGGCTCGTCAGGCGCGACGGCGTGCTGGCGCGGATGTGGCCGCCGCTGGCGCCGCGAAAGCCGTGATCTTGCCACGCCGCGGCGCTACGCCGACCAGCGATAGACCCAGACCTCGGAGGCGACCTCGCCCTCGCTGACCAGCGTCAACCGCAACTCACCGGTCAACAGCGCGCCCGCGACCAGGTGAAAGCCGACGCGGGCGATGTTTCCGCCGGGCAGCGGCGAAATGCTCATGCCCGTAAGCTCGCCCGCGCTCGCCTCGATCAGCGGCTCGACGGTCGCGAAGTTGATCATCCCGAGGTCGAAATCGACGACGAAAATCCGCTCGCGCGCGTCGATGATCGACACGCCGCCGCGCGTCGCGATCACCCGCGCCAGCGGAAGGCCCTCGCCCGGCGTCTGGCCCCAGACGAGGCGGTAGGCGAAGCGGTGCTCGGAGCCCGCGGCGAGCGGCGCCTCGGGCCGCCAGAACGCGACGATGTTGTCGGCGAACTCGTTCGCGGTCGGCAGCTCGTACAGCATCACCGCGCCGCGACCCCACGGCGTCGTCGGTTCGACCCAGGCGCTGGGCCGTTGCTCGTAATGCGCCTCCGCGTCCTCGAAATGCGCGAAATCGCGATTGCGCTGGATCAGGCCGAAGCTCTGGGGGTTGTCGTCGCCGAACGCCGAGGTCTCGATCTGGGCGGGATTGCGCAGCGGTCGCCAGAGGCGCTCGCCCGATCCGTTGACGATCCGCAGGCCCTCGCTGTCGTGAACGGCGTCGCGGAAGTCGTCGACCCCGGCGCGGCGCTCGGGACCGAAGAAGTACATCGAGGTCAGCGGCGCGACGCCGACGGTGGCGATCTCGACGCGCGGGAACAGCACGCTGTCGATCTCCATCACCGTCTCGACGCCGGGTGTGATTACGAAGCTGTAGGCGCCCGCGACCGACGGGCCGTCGAGCAACGCATGGAGCTTCAGCGTGCGCGCGGCCGGCGCGGGCTCCTCGACCCAGAACGCGGTGAACAGCGGAAACTCCTCGCCCTCGGGGCTCGCGGTGCCGATGGCGAGCCCGCGCGCGGACAGCCCGTAAAGCGTGTCGCGGGCGACCGCGCGAAAATAGCTCGCGCCCTGGAACACCACCGCCTCGTCCCAGACGCCGGGACGGTTCACCGGATGGCGAAACCTGATGCCGCTGAAGCCGTGATCCTCGGCGAGGCCCGCCGGCGCGCGGCCGCCCGGATACGGGAAATAGTCGGGATGAAAAACGAAGAAATCGGTCGAGAACGCCAGCGGTCGCGTCATGCCGCCCGAGACGATGTTCACCTCGATCTTGTCGGCATAGTAGAACCCCGGCGGCATCAGATCCATCTGGAAGCCCTGGCCGTCGGTGAACAGCCGCTCGCTGTCGCGAAACCGGATGCCGCGAAACTGGTCGTACTTCAGATCGGCGAACGGCTCGGACAGCGCGATCGCCGGTCGCACGAACGGCCCCGCCGCCGCCGCCCGCGCCCGCTCGACCACGGTCGAGAAATCGAACGGCGCGCCCGGCGCGTCCTGCGACCGGGCGGCCGCCGCGAGCAGCGGCAGCTGGCTGCCGAAAGCGCCGGCGAACACGGATTGCAGAAGGGTGCGGCGGTCCATGACGCGTATCTCCCAAAATTCGGGCGTCGTCGCCCCGGCCCTGACCTATGGCGCCGCGGTTCCGGTCTCAAGGGCGGGCGACGCGCCGGCCGCCGCGCGCTCGGCGACGAAGGCGACCGACCGCGCCGGAACCTCGACGCCGCCGTCGTCCGCCTCCAGCCAGACGTGGCCCGGCCGGCTCGGCAGGCCGAAGCGCACGGCGTGATGGCTGCGGTTGAACAGCACCGCCAGACGTCCCGCCGGATCTCCCGGCTGGCGCTGGGCCAGCACCATCGCGAGCACGCCGCCCTCGGGCGCCTCCCAGTCCGCGACCGTCATCGGCTCGCCCCGCGCGCTGAGCCAGACCACGTCCGGCGCGCCGTCCGGTCCCGCCGCCCCGGTCAGGAACGAAGGGTCCGACAACGCCGGACAGGCGCTGCGCAGCGCCGCAAGTCGGGTGGCGTGGTCCTCGATCTCGTGATCGCGCCCCGCCCAGTCGAGCCAGGTGATCGGATTGTCCTGCGCGTAGGCGTTGTTGTTGCCCTGCTGGCTGCGCCCGAACTCGTCGCCCGCGGTCAGCATGATCGTCCCCCGGGTTGCGTACAGCGTTCCGAGCAGCGCCCGAATGTCCCGGCCGCGCGCGGCGCGGATCGCCGGATCGCGCGTCGGCCCCTCGTGGCCGTTGTTCCACGACAGGTTTTCGCCGTGCCCGTCGCGGTTGTCCTCGCCGTTGGCGTGATTGTGTCTGTGGCGCCAGGCGACGAGGTCGGCGAGCGTGAAGCCGTCGTGCGCGGCGATGAAGCTGACGCTGCGCGTCGCGGGCGGCGGATAGACGTCCCCCGACCCCGCCAGCGCCGTCGCGAACGCGCCGATCGAATGCGTGTCGCCGCGCCAGAACCGCCGCGTCCGGTCCCGGTAGCGGTCGTTCCATTCGAGAAACGGCGGCGGAAAGTTCCCGAGCTGGTAGCCTCCGGGTCCGATGTCCCACGGCTCGGCGATCAGCACGCGGTCCCCGAGCAACGGATCGGCGAGCATCTCGGAGAGCAGCGCCGCGCGCGGATCGAACCCATGGTCGGTGCGGCCGAGGATCGGCCCGAGGTCGAAGCGGAACCCGTCCACCCCCGCCTGCCCGACGAAATGTCGCAGGCTGTCGAGCACGAGCCGTCGCATCGCCGGATGATCGCAGGCGAGCGTGTTGCCGGTGCCGGTGTCGTTGATCAGCGTCCCGTCGGGGGCGTGGCGAAAGTACGCCCGCGCGTCGAGCCCGCGCAAGCCCAGCGTCGGTCCGAACACGTCGCTCTCGCCGGTGTGGTTGAACACGACGTCGAGGATCACCCCGATCCCCGCCGCGCGCAGCTCCGCCGTCGTAACGCGCAACTCGGCGACGCCGCCCGGACACAGCCGCGGATCGAGCGCCATCATAGCAACGGGATTGTAGCCCCAGCCGTTGGTCAGGCCCAAGGGCCCCAGATGGCGCTCGTCGATCCAGGCGGTGATCGGCATCAATTCGACCGCCGAAACGCCGAACCGCGTCAGATGCGCGATGATCTCCGGATGCGCCAGCGCCGCCACCGTGCCGCGCAGCGCCGCGGGCACGCCCGGATGCAGCATCGTGAAGGGCCGGACCGGAACCTCGTAGATCAGCCCGCCGGCGCCGAACACGGGCGGAGGCGGCTGGACGGGCGGGGGCAGGGCGGTAACGACCCCCTTCGGCATCAGCGGCGCCGTGTCGGGCGCGCCCTGCCGCACCGCCCCGAGGCGCGGGTCGTACGCGAAAGGCCGGTCGATCGCCACCGCGTACGGGTCGACCAGCAGTTTCGCCGGATCGAGCCACCAGCCATGCGCCGGGTAATATCGCCCGTCCGCGCGAAAACCATAGCGCGTGCCGGCGTCGATGCCTGGGACCAGCGCGGAATGGACGTCGTTGCGGTCGCGGTCGAGCGGCACGCGCGCCGTCTCTCGATCGTGCTCGTCGAACAAGCACACCCAGACCTGCTCCGCCGCGCCCGACCAGACGGCGAACCGCACGCCCTCGGGCGTGACCTCCGCGCCCAGCCGCATGCTCAGGTGATCACGTCCGGCCGCTCGCGCCCGGTGCGCGCGCGGATCGAGGCCAGCGCCTCCGCCGCCTCGATCAGATCGGCAAGCGCCGCGTCCGTCGCCATGCCGTGGCGCGACGGATCGGCCTCGTAGCGCTCGATGTAGACGCGCAGCGTGGCGCCGGAGGTGCCGGTTCCCGACAGGCGGAACACGACGCGGCTGCCGCCCTGAAACAGCACGCGCAAGCCCTGATGCTTGCTCTGCGAGCCGTCCACCGGATCGAGATACGCGAAATCGTCCGCCGCGGCGATCGTCAGTCCCGCCACCTCCGTCCCCGGCAGCGCCGCCAGCCGGCCGCGCAGATCGGCCATGAGGCCGTTGGCCGCTTCGGTGTCGATCCCTTCGTAATCGTGCCGTGCGTAGTAGTTGCGACCGTACTCCGCCCAGTGCGCCGCCATGATGTCGCGCGCGCTCGCCTTGCGCGCCGCGATCACGTTGAGCCACAGCAGCACGGCCCACAGCCCGTCCTTTTCGCGGACGTGGTTCGACCCCGTCCCCGCGCTCTCCTCGCCGCAGATCGTCGCAAGCTCCGCGTCAAGCAGGTTGCCGAAGAACTTCCACCCCGTCGGCGTCTCGTACATCCCGATCCCGAGCTTTTGCGCGACCCGGTCCGCCGCGGCGCTCGTCGGCATCGAGCGCGCGATCCCGGCGAGCCCCGACGCATAGCCCGGCGCCAGATGTGCGTTCGCCGCCAGCACCGCCAGCGAATCCGACGGCGTGACGAAAATCCCTCGGCCGATGATCAGGTTGCGGTCGCCGTCGCCGTCCGACGCCGCCCCGAAATCCGGCGCGTCCTCGCCCATCATCATGTCGAACAGCTCGCGCGCATGGACCAGGTTCGGGTCCGGATGATGCCCGCCGAAATCGGGCAGCGGCGTCGCGTTCATCACGGTCCCTGGCGCGGCGCCCAGCCGCCGCTCGAGGATCTCGGTCGCATAGGGTCCGGTGATTGCGCTCATCGCGTCAAAACACATCCGGAAGCCGCCCGAGAACATCGCCCTCATGCCGGCGAAGTCGAACAGCGTCTCCATCAGCTCGGCGTAGTCGGCGACCGGGTCGATCACCTCGACCGTCATCGGGCCCAACGGCTGGCGTCCCACCGCGTCAAGATCGACGTCCGCCGCGGCGAGGATGCGGTATTCCTCGATCTCCCTGGTCCGGACATAGATCGCCTCGGTGATCCGCTCCGGCGCCGGTCCGCCGTTGCCGATGTTGTATTTGATCCCGAAGTCCTCGGTCGGGCCGCCGGGGTTGTGGCTCGCCGACAGGATGATGCCGCCAAAGGCGCGGTGCTTGCGGATCACGTGGCTGGCCGCCGGCGTGGACAGCAACCCGCCGCGCCCTACCAGCACCCGGCCGAAGCCGTTGGCGGCGGCCATCTTCATCGCGATCTGTATCACCTCGCGGTTGAAGTAGCGCCCGTCGCCGCCGATCACCAGCGTCTGGCCCGCGAACCCTTCGAGGCTGTCGAAGATCGCCTGCACGAAGTTCTCGACGTAGTTCGGCTGCTGGAAATGCGGCACCTTCTTGCGCAGACCCGACGTCCCCGGCTTCTGGTCCGCGAAAGGCGTGGTGGCGATGGTTTCGATCATGGCTCCCCGGTGTCCCCGTCCTTGCCCGCGTTCGGCGCGAGCGTCTTGTAAAGCGTGGCGTAGCGCGCGGCGGAGCGGTCCCACGACACGTCCGACCGCATGCCCTGGCGCCGGATCTGCGCCCAATGCGGCGAGCGGAACAAGCCGACCGCCCGCCGGATCGCCGCGCGCAGCGCGTCGGCCTCGACGGGGGCGAACTGCAGTCCGGTCGCGACGCCGGCGTTCAGCGCCGCAGTGTTCGCGTCGATCACCGTGTCGGCGAGCCCGCCGACCCGCGCCACCACCGGAACGCAGCCATACCGCAACCCGTAAAGCTGCGTCAGCCCGCAAGGCTCGAAGCGCGACGGGATCAGGATCGCGTCGGACCCGCCGAGGATGCGATGCGCCAGCGCCTCGTCAAAGCCGACGATCACGCCGATGCGCTCCGGATACTCGCCCGCGAGCCGGAGCAGCGCGCTCTCGAGCTCGGGGTCGCCGGTGCCGAGCACCGCGAGCTTGCCCCCGACGGCCACCATCTCGGGCGCCGCGGCCACCACCAGGTCCATGCCCTTCTGCCCGGTCAGCCGGCTCACGACGCAAAACAGCGGCGCGTCGTCGGTGTCGAGCCGGAACAGGCCCTCCATCGCGCGCCGGTTCGAGACGCGGCCCTTCAGGCGCGCGGACGTATAGGTCTCGACGAGGTTCGGGTCGGTCTCGGGGTTCCAGACTTCGGTGTCGATGCCGTTGACGATGCCGTGCAGCATCGCCGAGCGCGTCGCGATCAGCCCGTCGAGCGCCATGCCGAGCGCCGGCGTGCGGATCTCCTCGGCGTAGGTCGGGCTGACCGTGGTGATCGCGGTGGCGTTGGCGAGCCCGGCCTTCAGATACCCGACCCCGCCGAAGTACTCGACGCCGTCAAGCGCGAACGCCTGCGGCGGCAACTCCAGCCCGCCGAACACCGCCGCCGGATAATGCCCCTGGAACGCGAGGTTGTGCACCGTCAACACCGATGGCCGGTCGATGTCGTAATAGCGCAGATAGGCCGGCGCGAGCCCGGCCTGCCAGTCATGCGCGTGAACGATATCGGGGACGAACTCCGGCGCCAGCCCGCGCGCCAGCTCCGCGGCGGCCTTGGACAGCGCCGCGAACCGCCGCCAGTTGTCGGGATAATCGCGCCCATCGGACCCGAGATAGATGCCGCCGGGCCGGTCGAAGAACTCGGGCGCGTCGAGCACGATCAGGTCGAGCCCCGCCGCGCGCCCCGCGATCAGCCGCGCCGGCGTGCCGATCAGCGCCGGCCAGGCCCAGATCTGCCGCGCCCCCTCGAGCCGGTCCATCACCTGCGCATAGCCCGGAACCAGCGTCCGCACCTCGACGCCCAGCCGCGCCAGCGCCGGGGGCAGCGCGCCGGCCACATCGGCGAGCCCGCCGGTCTTGATCAGCGGATAGATCTCCGAGGCGACCGAGAGCACGCGCAACCGCTCAGAACCCCAGCTTGTCGATCATCGACTGCGTGACGAGGCAGACCCCGCCTTCCGAGCGGCGAAAGCGTTTCGCGTCGAGCACCGGGTCCTCGCCGACCACAAGCCCCTCGGGGATGACCACGCCGCGATCGACCACGACCTTCGTCAGCCGGACCTTCCGGCCGATCTCGCAATCGGGCAGGATCACCGCCTCGTCGAGATGCGAATACGAATTGGCCCGGACGCCGGTGAACAGCAACGACCGGCGCAGGCTCGCGCCCGAGACGATGCAGTTGCCCGACACGAGGCTCGAGATCGCCATGCCGCGCCGGCCGTCCTCGTCGTGGACGAACTTCGCCGGCGGCGTGATCTCGGAATAGGTCCAGATCGGCCACGAGGTGTCGTAGAGGTCGAGCTCGGGGATGATGTCCGTCAGGTCGATGTTCGCCTCCCAATAGGCGTCCACCGTGCCGACATCGCGCCAGTACGCTTCCGCCTCGCGCGTGGTCCGCACGCAGGACTTGCCGAAGCGATGCGCGACCGCCTTGCCGTGCGCGACGACATAAGGGATCAGATCCTTGCCGAAGTCCCGGCTCGACATCGGCTCGGCGGCGTCCTTGCGCAGCAGGTCCATCAGGAACGCGGTGTGAAAGACATAGATGCCCATCGAGGCCAGCGCCACGTCCGGCTGGCCTGGAACGCCCGGCGGATCGGCGGGCTTCTCGACGAACGCGGTGATCGTGTCCGCTTCGTCCACATGCATCACGCCGAAGGCCACCGCCTCCATCCGCGGCACTTCGAGGCAGCCCACCGTCACGTCTGCGCCGCTGTCGACGTGCTGGCGCAGCATCAGCTCGTAGTCCATCTTGTAGATGTGATCTCCCGCGAGGATGATCATGAATTCCGGGCCGTAGCTGTCGATTATGTCGATGTTCTGAAAAACCGCGTCCGCCGTGCCCTCGTACCACTGCGTCTCGGACACGCGCTGGCTCGCGGGCAGGATGTCGAAGCTCTCGTTGCGCTCGGGACGCAGAAAGTTCCAGCCGCGCTGCAGGTGCCGGATTAGCGAATGCGCCTTGTACTGCGTCGCGACGGCCATCCGCCGCACGCCGGAATTGAGCGCGTTCGACAGCGCAAAGTCGATGATCCGCGTCTTGCCGCCGAAATAGACCGCCGGCTTCGCGCGCTTGTCGGTCAGCTCCTTCAGCCGGCTGCCGCGCCCGCCGGCTAGCACATAGGCCATGGCGTCGCGCGCCAGCGGTTGTGTCCTGTTATCCAAACGACTTCCTTCCCCTGTCTTTTTTTCGTCGGGCGGTCAAGTCGCCGGTACGAACTCCAGCCAGATCGTCGCGAGCGGCGGCAGCGTCAGCGACGCGCCGACGCCGCGCTCGTCGGCCCGCGCCTCGACCCCGCCCATGTTGCCCATGCCACTGCCGCCATAGAGCGTCGCGTCGGTATTGAGCGCCTCGCGCCAGCGCCCGGCCATCGGCAGCGGCACGCGGTATCCGGTCCGCGGCTCCGGCGTCAGGTTCGCGATCACCGCCACCGGGTTCGCGCCCGGCGCCTTGCGCAGCCACGCGTAGACCGAATTCGCCGCGTCGTCGGCGATCAGCCACTCGAAGCCCTCGCCCTCGCAGTCGCGCGCATGCAGCGCCGGCATCGCGCGGTAGCCGTGATTGAGGTCACGCACCAGGTCCTTGACGCCCCGATGCGCGGGAATGCCGAGCTGCCACCAGTCGAGCCCGCGCGCCTCCGACCATTCCGCGCCTTGCGCGAATTCCTGCCCCATGAACAGCAGCTTCTTGCCCGGATAGCCCCACATGAAGCCATAGTAGGCGCGCAGGTTGGCGAATTTCTGCCAGTCGTCGCCCGGCATCTTGCCGAGCAGACTTCCCTTGCCGTGCACGACCTCGTCATGACTGAGCGGCAGCACGAAATTCTCGGTGAACGCGTACAGCAGCCCGAAGGTCAGCTCGTTGTGGTGATGCTGGCGGTGGACCGGTTCGCGCGCCATGTACTCGAGCGTGTCGTGCATCCAGCCCATGTTCCACTTGAACCCGAACCCGAGCCCGCCCTCGTGCACCGGCGCGCTGACCTTCGGGTACGAGGTGCTCTCCTCGGCCAGGGTGATCGTCCCGGGATGGCTGCCGTAGACCGCCGCGTTCGTCGCCTGCAGAAACGCGATCGCCTCGAGGTTCTCGCGGCCGCCGTGGACGTTGGGCACCCATTCACCCTGCTTGCGTGAGTAATCGAGGTACAGCATCGAGGCCACCGCATCGACGCGAAGGCCGTCGATGTGAAACGTTTCCGACCAGTAGAGCGCGTTGTTCACCAGATAGCTGAACACCTCGCGCCGCCCGAAATTGTAGATCGCGGTGTTCCAGTCGGGATGAAACCCCTGCCGCGGATCGGCGTGCTCATAAAGCGCGGTCCCGTCGAACAGCGCGAGCCCATGCGCGTCGGTCGGGAAATGCGCCGGCACCCAGTCGAGGATCACGCCGACCCCGGCCCGGTGCGCGCCGTCGACGAACCGCGCAAAGCCCTCAGGCGGACCGAACCGGGCGCTCGGCGCAAACAGCCCCGTCGTCTGATAGCCCCAGCTCGGATCGTACGGATGCTCGCTCACCGGCAGGAACTCGATATGGGTAAAGCCCATCTCGACCGCGTAGGGGATCAGCTGGTCGCCCATTTCGTCCCAGGTGAGGAACCGCTCCCCGTCGCGCCGCCACGAGCCGGGATGAACCTCGTAGATCGAGATCGGCTGCCGGCGCGCGTCGGCAGCGCTCCAGAACGCGCGGTGATCGGCGTCGCCCCAATCGTGATCCATCCACGGTGCGACGACCGAGGCGTTCGCCGGCCGCATTTCCGCCGCCCGCGCGAACGGATCGGCCTTCAGCGGAACGAGGCCGTTCGGCCCGACGATCTCGTACTTGTAGGCGAGCCCGGCGTTGACGGCCGGCACGAAGATCTCCCAGATCCCGGTGTCGCGCCGCAGCCGCATCACATGGCGCCGCCCGTCCCAGCCGTTGAAATCCCCCACCACCGAAACCCGGCTGGCGTTCGGCGCCCAGACCGCGAAATGCACGCCGTCCGCGCCTTCGTGGCTGATCGGATGCGCGCCCATCTTGTCGAACAGCCGCAGGTGGCTGCCCTCGGCGATGAAATAATCGTCCATCGGTCCCAGCACCGGCCCGAACGAATAGGCGTCCCAGACCCACCACTCGCCGCCGTCGTTGCGGGCGCGGTACTTAAGCGGCTGGCGCGCCTTGACGTCGAGCCTGCCCTCGAAGAACCCCGCCTCGTGGACCCGCGCGAGCACGCCCGCCGGGGCGCCGTCGAGCGTGAAGGCCTCCGCTTCCACGGCGCCGTCGATCAAGCAGCGCGCGACCAGCTTGCCGTCCACTTCCTGTATCCCGAGCACTGCGAACGGATCGCCGTGGGATCCGCTCACCACGGCCTCGACCGCGGCGGGGTCGAGCGAAGACGCGGACGCCTTTCGCCTGACGGGTTTCGTAGTCACGGGACACGTCCTCCCCTGGGCCTTCGCGCCTTTGCCGACCTGCAATTTTTTCGACAGGCTACAGACTGATTTTCCAGATGTCTCGCGCATACTGCCGGATCGTCCGGTCCGACGAGAACCAGCTCATCCGGGCGGTGTTCAGGATGGCCTTCCGCCACCACTCCGACGGCTCGGACCAGATCGCGTCCACCTCGCGTTGCGCCGCGGCGTAGGCGTCGAAGTCGGTGGCGACCATGAACCAGTCGCGCTCGTAGAGGCCGTCGATCAACTCGCGGTAGCGGCCCGGATCGTCGGGCGAGAACACCCCGGACGAAATCGCGTTCAGCGCCTGGCTCAGTTCGGGCGAGTTCTCGATGATCGCACGCGCGTTGTCGCCCGCGGCGCGCCGCTCGGCGACCTGCTGTGCGGTCAGCCCGAAGATCACGATGTTGTCCGCGCCGACGTTGTCGCGGATCTCGACGTTCGCGCCGTCGAGCGTGCCGATGGTCAGCGCGCCGTTCAGCGCGAACTTCATGTTGCCGGTGCCGCTCGCCTCCATCCCCGCGGTCGAGATCTGCTCGGAAAGATCCGCCGCCGGCACCAGCACCTCCGCGAGGCTGACATTGTAGTTCGGGATGAACACCACCTTCAGCACGTTTCGCACCAGCGGATTGCCGTTGATGACCTTCGCCACGTCGTTCGCGAGCTTGATGATCAGCTTGGCGTTATGATAGCTCGGCGCCGCCTTGCCGGCGAAGAACTTGACCCGGGGCGTCCAGTTCTTCTCCGGATGCGACCGGATCTGGTCATAGAGCGCCACGGCCTCGACGATGTTCAGAAGCTGGCGCTTGTATTCGTGGATCCGCTTGATCTGGATGTCGAACAGCGCGTTCGGATCGACGCGCACCCCCATCCGCTCGCGCACGACGCGTGCCAGCCGATCCTTGTTCAGGCGCTTGACCGTCGCGAAAGCGTCCTGGAACGCCGCGTCGGTCGCGAATTTCTCGACGTCCCTCAACGCGTCGGTGTCATCGAGAAAGCCGTCGCCGATCGTCTCGCGCAACAGGCTCGTCAGCCCCGGGTTGCACTGCACCAGCCAGCGCCGCGGCGTGATGCCGTTGGTCTTGTTGTTGATCCGGTCCGGGAAGATCCGGTGCAGATCGGCGAACACCGTCTCCTTCATCAGTTCGGTGTGCAGCGCCGACACGCCGTTGATCGAATGGGCGCCGACGAAGGCGAGGTTGCCCATCCGCACCCGCCGCTCGCCGTTCTCGTCGATCAGGCTGACGTTGCGGATCATCCGCTCGTCGAGCCCGTGCCTGACCCGCGCCTCGCGCAGCAGGATCGCGTTGATCTCGTAGATGATCTGCATGTGCCGCGGCAGCAACGCCTCGAACAGCGGAACCGGCCAGCTCTCCAGCGCCTCGGGCAACAGCGTGTGGTTCGTGTAGCTGATCGTGCGCCGGGTGATGTCCCAGCCCTCGTCGAAATCGTAGCCGTGGATATCGACCAGCAGCCGCATCAGCTCGACCACGCAGACCGCCGGATGCGTGTCGTTGAGCTGGATCGCCGCCTTGTCGGGCAGGTTGTCGAGCGACTTGTACTGCTGGAGATGCCGCCGCAGGATGTCCTGGAGCGCTGCGGAGGAGAAGAAATACTCCTGCCGCAACCGCAGTTCCTGCCCCGACGGCGACGCGTCCGCCGGATAGAGCACGCGGGTCAGCGCGTCCGCGCGGTTGCTCTCGTGCAAGCTCCCGATATGATCGCCGGCGTTGAAAGCGTCGAGCCGGATCGGGTCGACCGGCTCGGCCGACCACAACCGCAGCGTATTCACGCGCGCGCCCCGCCAACCGACGATCGGCGTGTCGTAGCCGGTGGCGATCACCCGCTCGGCGGGCGTCCAGATGTATTTCTCCGCAGCCCCGTTCGCCTCGCGGTACTCGACCGCGCCGCCGAAGCCGACCTCGTAGGCGGTCTCGCGGCGGTCAAACTCCCACGGGTTGCCGTGCTCGAGCCAGGTCTCGGGAAACTCGACCTGGGCGCCCGCTACGATCTCCTGCCGGAACAGCCCGTGCCGGTAGCGGATGCCGTAGCCGTAGGCCGGCACGCCGACCGTCGCCATGCTCTCCATGAAGCACGCCGCCAGCCGCCCGAGGCCGCCGTTGCCGAGCGCCGCATCGGCCTCCAGCTCCGCAATGACGTCGAAATCGACGTCGAGCCGCTTCAGCGCCGCCCGCAACGGCTCGGTCAGCCCGAGGTTCGACACCGCGTCGCGCATCAGCCGCCCGATCAGGAATTCGAGGCTCAGGTAATAGACCCGCTTGTCCTCGTTGCGGTACGTCTCGCGGGTCGAGGGCATCCACGTCTCGATCGCCCGGTCGCGCACGATCAGCACCGTCGCCTGCAGCCAGTCGTGCGGCTTGGCGACGATCGGGTCCTTGCCGATCCGGTACGTCAGGCGGTCGACGATCTCGCGCGCCAGCGCCTCGGGGTCGCTCGAGCGGGGATTCGGTGTGAAAAGGGGGTGCTCGGTGTCCGGCATGGGGTTTTTCCCTCGAATCGGGCGGCGGCCGGTTTTCTCAAATCGGTTTGAGAAGTATGCCGATGTTGCGCGGCCGATCAAGCCCGTCCGACAGCGCCGCAACTTGGTTCGGCGCACCGGGACCGGGAACGTTTCACGCTTCCGGGATTTGCGCGCGCCTAGGCCGCGCTGTAGCGTCGCCCCGCAACGTATGGGGACCCCCGATGCCTGACTCCGACGCTCCCGACGGGCCCCCGGGACAGGGCCTCGCCCATTCGCGCGAGCTGGAGGCGCATATCGCCGCGCTCGACGCGATCACTCCCGCAGCGCTCGGCGTCCTCGCGACGGCCTCGGGCATCTACACGTACCTCGGCGTCTCCGGGTTGCTCGACGACGACGGCGCGCTCAGCTTCTTCGCCGCCGTCGCCTATTCGGTCGCGGTTTCGGTCGCGATCTTCGTGTTCTGGTCCTACATGATCCGGCTGTTGCCCGCGGTCCGCACCGCGGCCGCGCGCACCGGCCTCGTCCTGTGCATGGCGCTCGGCTCGGCGGCCATCGTCGCGATGTCGGCCTGGCTCAACGCCGCGGCCCTTGCGGGGGGCGCCGCGGTCGAGCAGCACCTCGCCCACACCGTCCAGGACTACCAGGCGGCGCTCGAGCAATCCCACGCCGCGGCGGTCTCGGGCCAGGCGCTCGGCCGCGACGTGGCGCGCGTGCGCCAGAGCTTCGAGGATCTGTCGGCGCAGGAAGCCACCGGGGATCTTTCCGGCATCGGCGGTCGCGGCGCGGTGTTCCGCGTGCTGACGCAAAAGGCCAACGAACTCGCGGCGCTCGAAGCCCAGATCGACGCGCAGGGTCCGCTGGTCGAGGCGGCCTTCGTCGAGGGCAACGCCATTCTCAGCCGGATGCGCGCGCTGACCGTCGCCACCGGCCCGGTCGCGGCGCGGTCGGTCGAGTTCTCCGAGGAATCGGTCCGCCTCGCCGGACTTATCGCGCAACTGCGCCAGCTCTCCGTGGCGCCCCTCGTCGACCGGGCGGCGCGCGACCTCGCGCAGTCGGTCGTGCTGCCCCAACTCGACGGCGCGACGGCCGACATCCGCACCAGCCAGCAATCGACGATCCAGTCGGTGCTGACGCTGCTCGGCCAGCGCGCCGAGACCCTCGGGCGCGCCGCGGCGGAGGTTCTCGCCATGCCCGCGCCCGCCGAGACCACCTACACCCCGATCTCCAGCGCCGACGCGGTGATCCGCTACGCCGGCAACTTCGTTCCCGCCTGGGCCGGCGCCATCGCCATCGACCTGCTCCCGGCCGTCCTCGTCTTCATCCTGATGGTGGCCCGGTCGGCGGCGCGCGCCAGCCGCGATCCGGTGCCGCTGGCCGAGCGGATGACGCTGGCCGAGATGCGGGCCGCCGTCGCGGCGCTGCGCAGCCTCGAGGCCGCGGATCGCCCGCCGCCCGACCCCCCGGCCTTCGAGGCGCCGACAGCCGAGCCCGGCCGCGTCGAGAAACTCGAGCCGCGCAAGCCGCGCGAGGCCCCGCTCGCATGACCGGCGCGGCCGTGCCCGGAGGCATGACCGGCTCCGCCTCGCCGCGCGACACGACCGGCGCCGCCGCGCCGCTTGACACGACCGGCGCCGCCGCGCCGCGCG
>JBBRUZ010000062.1:0-15162 GCA_038247355.1 Rhodobacterales bacterium | reverse complement strand
GAAACCGAGGACGGATTTCGCATCGCTGAGGAGGACCTGAAACTGCGCGGCGCCGGCGACCTGCTCGGCGTGCAGCAATCAGGCCTGCCCAGGTTTCGCGTCGCCGATCTCGAGACGCAAGCCGACCTGACGCTCGCAGCCCAGGACGACGCCCGCCTGCTCCTCGCCCGCGATCCCGATCTCGCCGGGCCGCGCGGCGCCGCGATCCGCACGCTGCTGCATCTGCTGGAGCGCGACAAGGCAATCCGCCTCCTGGCCGTCGGCTAAAATTTGTTCTCAATCCGTTCTCGTAATTGGTTGACGTGGTGCGCGACTCGTGCGAACGTTAACGGAACGTAACGGATACAAAGGAGAACACGTAATGCTCGCCGGCTTCCGCCAACTGATCGCCGTCGATCCAGACATCCTCGCCCGCGAGGCGTTCGGCCTCGCCGGCCTTGTCGTCGCGATCCTCGCCGCCTTGTTCGTGCCCGCGTTCGCCTGAGCGCCGCCTTTGCCTGCGGCGTCCCGGACCCTGCCTGTCCCGGCCTGTTGCCTCGGCCACGCCGCAACTTGATCGCCGCATCCCGAGGGATCGCGGCGATCCTTTTTTCGTCGATCGACGGCGCAGGTCCCGTTGGTCTGCGCCCATGCCGCGAGGGTGCGACGCAGGAAATTTAAAGCGGCTGACATGAAAACGTCGGATTTCCGTCATCATCCCGTCATCTGCGGGAAGCATGACATAGGCCCCGAATGATCTCCGGAGCCCCCATGAAACATACACTGTTCGGTTGCGTCTCTGTCATTGCGCTCGCGGTCGCCATGCCCGCGGCGGCGCAGTCGCATTTCAATCGAATCGCGTCCTTCCCTGTTGCATTGAACCTGCCGGAGGGCGCGGATGCGGACATTGTGACCTCCGCCGAGATCGTTGCAGCCAGCGGCGACGGCATGACGCTGGTCTACACCGACAGCCCCAACAAGGCGATCGGCTTCATCGACATCACCGACCCCGCCGCCCCGGCCGCGCTCGGCAGCCTCGCCTTCGAGGGCGAGCCGACGGCCGTCTCGATCCTCGGCGCGACCGCCTTCATCGGCGTGAACACCAGCGCGAGTTTCACCGAACCCTCCGGCCGTATCGCCGCCGTCGATCTCGCCACCCGTGCGGAAATCGCCTCCTGCGATCTCGGCGGCCAGCCCGATAGCACGGCGACCGCCCCCGACGGCAGCTTCGTCGTAGTCGCTATCGAGAACGAGCGCGACGAGGACCTGAACGACGGCGCGATGCCGCAGATGCCCGCAGGCTATGTCGCCATCGTGCCGCTCGCGGACGGCGTGATGCAATGCGACGGGGTGATCCGCGCGGACGTCACCGGCCTCGCTGAGATCGCCCCCGAGGATCCCGAGCCTGAATTCGTCGATTTGAACGCCAATGGCGAGATCGCCGTGACTCTGCAGGAAAACAACCACATCGTCATCCTCGGCGCGGACGGCGCGGTCCTGTCGCATTTCCCCGCCGGCGCCGTGGACCTGACCGGCATCGACGCCACTGAAGACGGCGCGCTGATCTTCACCGAGAGCCAGCCCGGCCGGTTGCGCGAACCCGACGCCGTGCAGTGGATCGGCGCAGACCATATCGCCATCGCCAACGAGGGTGACCTCGACGGCGGCGCGCGCAGCTTCACCATCTTCAACCGCGACGGCAGCGTCAGCCATGAAGAAGGCGCCGTCTTCGAGCATTCCGTCGTCGCCATAGGCCACTATCCCGAAGGCCGTTCGGACGCCAAGGGCGTGGAGCCCGAAGGCATGGAGTTCGCGAACTTTGGCGGCACCGATTATCTGTTCGTACTCGCCGAACGCGCCTCGGTCGTCGGCGTCTACACCGTCGAGGACCTCGTGCCGACGCTGCACCAGCTGCTGCCGTCCGGCGTCTCGCCCGAAGGCGCCATGGCGATCCCGTCCCGCAACCTATTCGTCACCGCGAACGAGTTGGATCTCGTCGAGGATGGCCTCGCCCGCTCCCATGTGATGATCTACGAGCTTCAGGATGCGGCGCCCGCTTATCCGACTATCACCTCGGCGGGGACGGAGGAACTCATCGGCTGGGGCGCACTGTCCGGCCTCGTCGCCGACGCCGAGGCGCCGGGCCAACTTTACGCCGTAAACGACAGCTACTACGGCATGCAGCCGACGATCTTCACCATAGACGCCTCGGCTGCGCCGGCGCGGATCACCAGCGCGCTGCGCATCACCCGCGGCGGCCAACCCGCGCAGAAACTCGACATCGAGGGCGTCACGCTCGACGGGGAAGGCGGTTTCTGGCTCGCCTCCGAAGGCCGCACCGACCGGCTGATCCCGCACGCGCTCTACCACGTTGACGCGGAAGCCGAAATCCAGGACGAGGTCCCGTTCCCCGCCGAGCTTCTCGCGCAGGAAATCCGTTTCGGCGCCGAAGGCGTGACGAAGGTAGGCGACACGCTGTGGATTGCGATCCAGCGGCCTTGGGGTGATGATCCGGAGAATACCGCAAAACTCGTCGCCTACAATCTCGAAACCGGGGAATGGGGCGCCGTGCGCTATCCGCTCGAGCCCGCCGCCGAGGGGGCCTGGGTTGGGCTTTCGGAGATCACCGCCCATGGCGACTACGTATATCTGATCGAGCGTGACAACCAGATCGGAGCGAACGCGAAAATCAAGCGGCTGACCCGTGTGCCCGTCGCCGATCTGGTCCCCGCGGCGCTCGGAGGCGAGTTGCCGCTCGTCACCAAGGAGGTCGTTCGCGACTTCCTGCCCGACCTCGCCTCCGGCAACGGCTACGTCATGGACAAGCTCGAAGGTTTCGCGATCGACGACGCGGGTTTTTCCTACATGGTCACCGACAACGACGGCGTCGATGACAGCTCGGGCGAGACGTACTTCTTCCCCTTGGGCTCCATCGAGGCGATGTAGGACGCCAGCCATTCTCCGCCGTCCGGCGCGCGAATCACGCCGGACGGTGCATCACCGTTTCAATCGCCTCCATTACCGGGCCGTAACCCGAATTTTTATCCGTCACGTCAGGCGTCGTCACGCATGCGGACACTTGTGCCGCCCACCCAACCTGGCCGGCCATCCGTGCGACAAAACGCTTCGCACAAGACCGCATCTCCGAAAATCAAGGTGGAGCATTGATCGACCGACTTACGATCGCGATCCGATATCGCGTTGACGCGGCACTTACGCGACTTCAAGCGCCTCGTCGCAGGCGGACAGCGTCGCGTCGAGCGCCAGCAGGATCGAGGCGTGACGGTTCTTGTAATCCCTCGCCGGCAGCAGCACCTCGAAGCCGTCAAACGGCGCCGCGGGGACCGGTCCGCCCGCCTTCAGCATCGCCGCCAGCTCGTCGCGGGCGATTGCGATCTCGTCCCGGCTGCGACCGATCGCGACCGAGCCGAGCACGGAGGCCGCGGCCTGGCCAAGCGCGCAGGCCTTGACGTCCTGGCCGAACGCGACGATCCGCGCGTCCTCGATCCGCAGGTCCACCGTCACCGTCGATCCGCAGAGCGGCGAGCGTTTCTTCGCGGTCACTTGCGGATCCGCGAGCCGCTCGGACAACGGGATATCCGCCGCCAGCGCGAGGATTCGCTGCGAGTAGAGCTTGATCAAATCGCTTTCGCCGCTCATCGCCCCGATCCTATGCAAATGCCGCCCAACCGCATAGATAGCGCCGACGCCACCGCACGAAAAGGGCGCCCGATGCCGACTTTCGATCCCGCCACGTTGAATTGGGACGACCGCGGCCTGATCCCCGCCGTCGCGCAGTCGCGGACCGGCGAGGTTCTGATGCTCGCGTGGATGAACGCCACGAGCCTCGCAGAGACGCTGGCGACCGGGCAGGTCACCTACTGGTCGCGGTCGCGCGCGGAACTCTGGCGCAAGGGCGCGACCTCCGGCCATGTCCAGCGCCTGATAGAATTACGCGTCGATTGCGACCGCGACTGCGTGTTGCTGATCGTCGACCAGACCGGTCCCGCCTGCCACACCGACCGCCCGAGTTGTTTCTTCACCGCCGTCCGCGACGGCGCCGAGGTGATCCTGGCCGACCCGTCATAGCCCGACCAGCGCCCGCAGGTCCGCCGGGGTCGCTCCCGCCGCGCGACGGCTGGCGATCGAAGCCGCGTCGTCACGCTTGGCCAAACGCCACCCGGCCGCGTCGCGGATCAGCCGGTGATGATGGTAGACCGGAGTCGGAAGCCCCAGCAGCGCCTGAAGCAGCCGGTGGACGCCGGTCGCCTCGAAGAGGTCCGACCCCCGCACGACGTGGCTGATCCGCTGCGCCGCGTCGTCGACCACCACCGCCAGATGATAGGCGACGCCGATGTCGCGCCGCGCCAGCACGACGTCGCCCAAGGCTTCGCCCGACGCAACAACCCAAGCCGCGCGGTCCGGTCCCGTCTCGCGAAATCCGACCGGTCCGGCCAGTGCGCGCGCGCGTGCGAGGTCGAGCCGCCACGCCGCGTCGGGAGGCGCGTCGCGTCGGCCGCGGCACGTCCCCGGATAGACCGGGGCCGCGGCACCCTCCTGCGGCGCCCCGAGTGCGGACGAGATGCCGCGGCGCGTGCAGGTGCACGGATAGAGGACGTCGAGATCCCGCAGCCGGGACATGGCGGCCGCGTATGCTTCCGACCGCTGCGACTGGCGCATCACGGGCTCGGGCCAGCGAAGCCCCAGCCACGTCAGATCCGCGCGGATCGCCGCCTCGAACTCGGGCCGGGCGCGTGCGCCGTCTATATCCTCGATCCGCAACAGGAAATCGCCCCCCGCGGACACGGCCATGTCCCAAGCGGTCAGCGCGGAAAAGGCATGGCCGAAGTGCAGCCTTCCCGTAGGCGACGGCGCGAAACGCGTCCTCACCCCACCCGCCGCAGTACCTCGGGTTGTCGAAGCCAGGCGGTGAAATCGGCCTTCGCGCGGTCGGTATAGCCGCGATACCGGTCCTTGCGCCCCTTGCGTCCGCCACGCGCCGCGTCGAGCGGCGGAAAAAGGCCGAAGTTGACGTTCATCGGCTGGAACATGCTCGCCTCGGCCCCTCCGGTGACATGCGCTATTAGGGCGCCGATGGCGGTGGTGCCGGGCGGCGGGTCGAGGCGCCGGCCCAGCCACTCGGCAGCGGCGATGCGGCCGGCGAGCAGGCCCATGGCGGCGCTCTCGACATAGCCCTCGACGCCGGTGATCTGGCCGGCGAAGCGCAGGCGGGGGTCGGCCCGGAGACGCAGCGAGGCGTCGAGAAGCCGCGGGGAGTTCAGAAAGGTGTTGCGGTGGATGCCGCCGAGCCGGGCGAAAGCGGCCGATCCGAGACCCGGAATGGTTTGGAGCACCTCGACCTGGGCGGCGTGCTTCATCTTGGTCTGAAAGCCGACGAGGTTGTAGAGCGTGCCCAGCGCGTTGTCGCGGCGGAGCTGGACGACGGCGCAGGGCTTTATCGTCGGCGCGTGGGGGTTGGTGAGGCCCACCGGTTTCATCGGGCCGAAGCGGAGGGTTTCGCGGCCGCGCTCGGCCATGACTTCGATGGGCAGGCAGCCCTCGAAATATGGCGTGTCGACCTCCCAATCCTTGAATGCGGTCTTTTCGGCGGCGAGGAGTGCGTCGATGAACGCCTCGTACCCGGCGCGGTCCATCGGGCAGTTCAGGTAGGCGGTGCGGTCGGCCTCGGTCTCGCCCTTGTCGTATCGCGACTGGAACCAGGCCTTGGACATGTCGATGCTGTCGAAATGGACGATCGGGGCGATGGCGTCGAAGAAGGCGAGGGCGGTCTCGTCGGTGAGGACGCGGATCGCCTCGGCGAGGGCTGGGCTGGTGAGAGGGCCGGTTGCGACGATGACGCTGGTCCAATCGGGCGGCGGGAGGCCGGCAACCTCGGCGCGTTCGATGGTGATGAGGGGGTGAGCCGCCAAGCGGGCGGTGACGGCGGCGGAGAAAGGCTCGCGATCGACCGCGAGCGCGCCGCCGGCGGGCAGCGCGTGGCGGTCGGCCATCTCGATGATCAGGCCGGACGCGGCCCGCATCTCCCAGTGGAGCAGGCCGACGGCATTCTGTTCGTCGTCGTCGGAGCGGAAGGAATTGGAGCAGACAAGCTCGGCGAGGCCGGCGGTCCGATGGGCGAAGGTGGCGACCTCGGGGCGCATCTCGTGGACGATGACGGGCACGCCTAGGCTGGCGGCCTGCCATGCGGCCTCCGACCCGGCAAGGCCGCCGCCGATGATGTGGATCGGGTCGGTTGACGTCATGTTCGAGGTTTAGGCGATGAGCGGGCGAATGGAAAGCGCGCGGCTCACGGCCGGAGCGCGTAGCGCCCGGGTCCGTGGGCGGCGAGCACCAGCAGGCCGCCGGCGATCGCCCAGTTCTTTACGAAGATCGAAATTTGCCACGGATCGTCCGGGATCAGGTGAAAAACGCTCGTCGCCATGGAATAGACCGCGAGCCCGACTGCAGCGGCTCGCGCGGCCCAACCCAGCGCCAGCGCCGCCGCCCCGACCGCGTTGATCGCGAGCGCCGGCCAGTAGAGCGCCCCGGGCAGCCCGCGGTCGCCGAGCAGCGCCAGCGTCGGGCCGGGGTCGTCGAGCTTCTGCCAGGTCCCAACGGCGAAGAGCACGGCCAGCAGCAGCCGCCCGACCAGCACGGCCGCGTCAGCCCTCCGCAGCATCTGGACCAGCCTCCACCCCGTCGCCGTTCTCCCCAACAAGCGCTCCAGTTGTCTCACGCATGCACGGACGACTGAAACCAGGTTCCGCTATCAGCGTCAGCGCAAAGAACCCGTCGGCGTTTACTATGCGCCCTGTGATCCCAGAAAAGACCCAAATAGCCGTCTGAATGCCAATGTTGGTCAGAACTACGCCTGAGCCTCATATCATTCCTGACCTTCCACTTCTTCGCCGTTCTCGGCCACCAGCGCGACCGAGACCACGCGCTCGCCGCCTGTCGTGTTGAAGACGCGGACGCCGCCTGCCGAACGCGAGCGGAACGAGATGTCGGCGACGGGGCAGCGGATGGACTGGCCGGCGTCGGTGGCGAGCATGATCTGGTCGTCCTGCTCGACGGGGAACAACGCGACGAGCCGCCCGCCGCGCAAGGCGCTGTCCATGGCCATGACGCCCTGGCCGCCGCGGCCGCGCAGCGGGTAGTCGTGCGAGGAGGAGAGCTTGCCGGCGCCGTTTTCGGTGACGGTGAGGAGCAGATCCTCGGCCTCGGACATCTCGACGTAGCGCGACTGGCCGAGCGAGACGTCGGCGACGGCTTCTTCCTCGTCGTCGGTTTCCTCATCGGGGGCGCCGGCGACTGCGCGGCGCATCTTCAGGTACGCGGCGCGTTCCTCGGAGGTGGCGTCGAAATGGCGGATGACGGCCATGGAGACGACCTCGTCGCCGGCGCCAAGGCGGATGCCGCGCACGCCGGTCGACTCGCGGCCCTTGAAGACGCGCACGTCGGGGACGGCGAAGCGGATCGCCTTGCCCATCCGCGTCGTGAGCATGACATCGTCGGTCTCCGAGCAGATGCGGGCGTTGATCAGGCGGACGCCGTCAGGGAGCTTCATCGCGATCTTGCCGTTGCGCATGACGTTGGTGAAATCGTCGAGCGCGTTGCGCCGCACGTCGCCGTCCGAGGTTGCGAACATGATGTTGAGGCTGGCCCAGTTCTCCTCGGGCATGTCGACGGGGGTGATGGCGGCGATGGAGGCGCCTATCGGGATGGGCAGGATGTTGACGATGGCCTTGCCCCGCGCGTTGCGGCCGCCGAGCGGCAGGCGCCAGGTCTTGAGCTTGTAGACCATGCCCTCGGTGGTGAAGAACAAGAGGTGCGTGTGGGTGTTGGCGACGAAGAGCGTCGTGACGAAGTCCTCGTCCTTGGTCGCCATGCCTTGCGTGCCCTTGCCCCCGCGGCGTTGCGCGCGGTACTCGGTGAGCGGGGTGCGCTTTATGTAGCCGCCGGCGGTGACGGTGACGGCCATCTCCTCGCGCTCGATCAGGTCTTCGTCGTCGAGGTCGGCGTCGTATTCGACGATCTCGGAGCGGCGCGGCACGGCGAACAGGGTTTTGACCTCGCGCAGCTCGTCGGAGATGATCGCCATGATCCGCGTGCGCGAGCGCAGAATGTCGAGGTAGTCCGTGATCTTGCCCGCCAGGTCCTCGAGCTCGTCGGTGACTTCCTTGACACCGAGCGCGGTGAGGCGCTGCAGGCGCAACTCGAGAATCGCGCGGGCCTGAACCTCGGAGAGGCGGTAGGTGCCGTCCTCCGCCACGCGGTGCGAGGGGTCGTCGATCAACGCGATGTAGGGCGCGATGTCGGCGGCGGGCCAGTTGCGGGTCATCAGGCGCTCGCGGGCCTCGGCGGGATCGGCCGATGTGCGGATGGTGGCGACGACTTC
This sequence comes from Rhodobacterales bacterium, assembly GCA_038247355.1. GTDB lineage: Bacteria > Pseudomonadota > Alphaproteobacteria > Rhodobacterales > Rhodobacteraceae > Amaricoccus. The sequence continues at coordinate 6,785 of JBBRUZ010000062.1, read as the reverse complement.
ATCGACGTTCGAGACCGCGACGGCGAGGCCGCAGAGGATATGGGCGCGTTCGCGGGCGCGGCGCAGCTCGAACGCCGTCCGGCGGGCGACGACTTCCTCGCGGAAGGCGATGAAGGCGGTGAGGAATTTCTTCAGGTCGAGCTGTTCGGGCCGCCCGCCGTTCAGCGCGAGCATGTTGCAGCCGAACGACGTCTGCAGCGGCGTGAAGCGGAAGAGCTGGTTCAGGACGACGTCCGGCGTGGCGTCGCGTTTGAGTTCGATGACGACGCGCACGCCCTGGCGGTCGCTTTCGTCCTGGACATGCGCGATGCCTTCGACGCGCTTCTCCCGCGCCAACTCGGCGATGCGCTCGACGAGGGTGGCCTTGTTCACCTGGTAGGGGATCTCGGAGACGATGATCGCGGGGCGGTCCTTGCGGATGTCCTCGATGCGGGTGCGGGCGCGGATGATGACCGAGCCGCGGCCTTCGTGATAGGCCTTTCGCGCGCCGGATCGCCCGAGGATGATCGCGCCGGTCGGGAAATCCGGGGCGGGGATGTGCTCCATGATCTCCGCCACGGTAAGACCGGGGTTGTCGATGAGGGCGAGCGTGGCGTCGATGACTTCGCCGAGGTTATGCGGCGGGATGTTGGTGGCCATGCCCACCGCGATGCCGCCCGCGCCGTTGACCAGCATGTTGGGGAAGCGCGCGGGCAGGACGGTGGGCTCGATGTCCTTGCCGTCGTAGTTCGGCTGGAAGGCCACCGTGTCCTTGTCGATGTCCGCGAGCAGGTAGGCCGCAGGCTTGTCCATGCGCACCTCTGTGTAGCGCATGGCGGCGGGGGCGTCGCCGTCCATCGAGCCGAAGTTGCCCTGGCCGTCGAGCAGCGGCAGCGACATCGAGAAGTCCTGGGCCATGCGCACGAGCGCGTCGTAGATCGCGCTATCGCCGTGCGGGTGGTACTTGCCCATCACGTCGCCGACGGGCCTCGCGGATTTGCGGTAGGACTTGTCGGGCGTGTTGCCGCTCTCCTGCATTGCGTAGAGGATGCGGCGATGCACGGGCTTCAGCCCGTCACGCAGGTCGGGGATGGCGCGGCTGACGATGACGCTCATCGCGTAATCGAGATATGACGTCTTCATCTCGGATTCGATGGAGATCGTCGGGCCGGAATGCGCCGGGCGCGGCGTCTCGGGCTCGTCTTGGTCGGGGGTGTCGGTCACGGGGACTATGGTCCTGTTCAGCGCGCCATGCGTTTGATAATTATTATAGAGACCGCCCGGGGGAGTCGCAATCACGCCGGGAGAAAGGAGCCCGATCCATGACCGACAAACATCACGACCATCCGCACGAAGACGGGCATGAAGACGGGCCCGACCCGATGGTCGCGCGGGTTGCGGCGCTCGAGGCCGTGCTGACCGAGAAGGGGCTGGTGGAGGCGGATGCGCTGGACGCGATCCTCGAGCTTTACGAGACCCGGATCGGGCCGCGCAACGGCGCGCGGGTGATCGCTCGGGCCTGGAGCGATCCGGACTACGCGGACTGGCTGCGACGGGACGCGACGGCGGCGATCGCGGATTTGGGTTACACCGGGCGGCAGGGCGAGCACATGCGGGCGGTGTTCAATACCGAAGCCATGCACAACCTCGTCGTCTGCACGCTTTGCTCGTGTTACCCGTGGAGCGTGCTGGGCCTCCCGCCGGTCTGGTACAAGTCGCCGCCTTACCGGGCGCGCGCCGTGATCGCGCCGCGCGAGGTGCTGGCGGAGTTCGGCGTCGTGTTGCCTGAGGGGACGGCGATCCGGGTCTGGGATTCGACCGCCGAGATCCGCTATCTGGTGGTGCCGGTGCGGCCCGAAGGCACGGATGGTCTGGACGCCGAGGCGCTGGCGGCGCTGGTCACGCGCGACAGCATGATCGGGGCCGGGCTGGCGCTCGCACTGTGAACGGGCCGCAGGATCTCGGCGGGCAGCATGGCTTCGGGCCGGTCGCGCCGGAGCCCGACGAGCCGCGCTTTCATGCGGACTGGGAGCGCCGGGCGATGGCGCTGACGCTCGCCGCCGGGGCGATGGGGACCTGGAGCATCGACGAGAGCCGCCATGCCCGCGAGAGCCTGCCGCCGGCGGTCTATCTCCGGGCGAGCTACTACGAGATCTGGATCCGCGCGCTCGAAGCGCTGCTCGTGCGGCATGGCTTCGTCACGGAGGCGGAGCTGGCGGAGGGTCGGGCGCTCGCGCCGGGCGCGGCGCCGTTGCGGGTGCTCGCGGCGCTTGCGGTTCCCGCTGTGATCTCGCGCGGCGCGCCAGTGGACCGCGCGCCCGGCGACGTGCAGCCGGCCTTCGCGCCGGGAGACCTCGTGCGGACGGCGGTGATGCATCCGGCGGGACATACGCGGCTGCCCCGCTACGCGCGCGGCAAGACCGGCGTGGTCGAAGCGGTGCAGGGGTTCCATGTCTTTCCCGACTCCAACGCCTGCGGCAGGGGCGAGGCGCCGCAATGGCTTTATTCGGTGGTCTTTGAGGCGGCCGGGATTTGGGGGCGGGACGCCGAGCCGGGGGCTGCGCTGTCGATCGACGCGTGGGAGAGCTATCTTGAGCGGCCTTGAGTCCGCGCGCGGGGATCGGCTTCTTCTGCCGGACCCGCCGGGCGACGGTGCGGGCGGGCCGGTGTTCGAGGCGCCGTGGCAGGCCCGCGCCTTCGCGCTGACGGTGCTGCTGCACCGGCGCGGCGCGTTCGACTGGCCGGAATGGTCCGCAGCGCTCGCCCGCGAGTGCGCGGCGCAAGGTCCGGGAGCCACAGGCTATTACACCGCGTGGGTGCGAGCGTTGCAGGCGGTGCTCGCGGCCAGGGGGATCACGGCGCATGCGGCGGAACCGGCGGATCGCGCGCCGCTCCCGGGCGGGAACGGCGGTTCGTGACGATGGCGCGGACGACGGCGGGGCGCACGGCGCTTCGGCTGAGCGGCGCCCTGCTGATCGGGCTCGTGATCGTCGGGCTCGGGGTCTGGGGCGTGCTGGCGCTCTGGTATCGCGGCCCGCCCGGCGACGTCGGCGACGCGGCGCTGATCGGCGGCTGGATCGGCTTCGCGGCGGTGACGCTTACCCATTCATGGCGACGACCACTGCAGGGGTTGGTGGCGATGGGCGCCGCGTTCGGCGTGTTGCTGGCGTGGTGGGCGAGCATCCCGGCGCGCGGCGACCGGCAATGGGCGCCGGAGCTGGCGGTGCAATTCACGGGCGTCGAGGACCCGGCGGACCGGGACCGCGTGACGCTGACCGGGGTGCGGAACTTCGACTGGCGGAGCCTCGAGGATTTCGACGCGCGCTGGGAGACGCGGAGCTACGACCTCGGGGCGCTGACGTCGGTCGATCTGTTGTTGAGCTATTGGGCGGGGCCGGCGATCGCGCATACGATGGTGTCCTTTGGCTTCGCGGATGGCGGCCATCTGGCGTTCTCGGGAGAGATCCGGCGCGATAACACCGAGACGTTTTCGGAAATCGGCGGGTTCTTCAAGGAGTTCGAGCTGATCCTGATCGCAGCCGATGAGCGGGACGTCGTGCGGCGGCGCACCAACGTGCAACGCGAGGACGTTCGACTCTACCGGGTCGCGATGCCGCCCGACGTGATGCGCGAGCTGTTTCTCGCCTACGTCGCCACTGGCGACGATCTGGCGGCGCAGCCACGGTGGTACAACACCGTCACGGCGAACTGCACCACGGTGATTTTCGAGATGGTCCGGCGGATCGTGCCGGGGTTGCCGCTCGACTGGCGGCTGATCCTGTCGGGGTATCTGCCGGAGTACCTTTACGGGATCGGCGCGCTCGCCATGCGGTTCGACCTGCCGGAACTGCAGACGATGGCGCGCATCTCCGGGCCGGTGGAGGCCGCCGACGCCGAGCCGGGGTTTTCCGCGGCGATCCGTGAGGGCATCCCCGCCCTGCCCCGCTGAGGCGATCAGACGCGCGCGGTGAGCTGCGCCCCGCATCACGCTGACGTCTCTCTGTCTTGCACGCGTTGCGCGGGCCCGTGGCAAGCGCGATGTTTCTCCCGCGCCGACCGGCGTTCAGGCGACGATGCGCGGGTCGGGGCCGAGGTCGAGGCCGGGAAACACCGCGCCTTCGACGTCGGCGCGCCGGATGCCGAACAACGCATGCAACGCCCAGCCGGCATGGGCGCGGACGTCGCGGGTCGGCATCAGGTCGCGGCCATCATAGAGCGCGCCTTCGGCGAGGCCGGGCCACGCTCCGTGGACCCGCCCGCCGCGCAGCGCGCCGCCCGCGAGCACCAGCGCGCCCCCGGTGCCATGGTCGGTGCCGCCCGAGCCGTTCTCGCGCGCGGTGCGGCCGAATTCGGTCATCGCGAGGACCGCCGTGCGCCGCCAGTTCGGGCCAAGGTCGGCCCTGAGTCGGAGCAGCGTCGCCTCCAGCCGCGTCAGCGCCGGGCGCATCGATGTGGCCTGGTTCTGGTGGGTGTCCCAGCCGCCGAGCGAGAACGCGGCGATGCGGGTGTCCTCGTTCAGGCGCGCGGCGACATACGCGGCGAGCACCTCGGACGGGTCCTGCCGGGGCGCGTCGGCGGCGGCGGCGGGGGGGCGCGGATCGTCGGCGAGATCCATCGCGGTGGCGGAGGCTTCGGCGAACAGCGGGTCGGCGCCATAGAGCCGCGACAGCAGCAGCCGGCTTTGCGGGGACAGGTCGAGCCGGGCGTCGGGCGCCCAGGCGGTGGCCAGCGCCGCGCCCTCGAGGATCAGCATCCGGTCGCCGCCGACGGCGAACGCGGTGCGCTGGTGCGCGCCGTCGAGATGGACGAGCGCCCGGTTCAGCCAGCCGTCGCGCTGCGAGGCGGGGGGCAGGTCGGCCCCGGTCCCGGCTTCGAGCAGGTCCTGGCCGTCGAAATGGCTGCGCCGATCGCGGTAGGGCGTCGAGACCGCGGCGACGAACCCAAGTTCGCCTGCCCCCCACATCGACGCGAGTCCGCCGAGGTCGGGATGGAGGGCGAAGAAATTGTCGAGCGCGTAGCCGTCGCCGTTCGCGGCGAGCGTGGGACGCAGGCCGGCGAAATCGGGGTCGCCGACCGGACGCAGCAGGTCCATCCCGTCCATCGCGCCGCGCAGGATGATGACGACGAGGCGGTTCTCGCCCGGCGTGCTCGCCAGCGCGATCGGGGTCAACAGCGGGCTGGCCGCGGCGGAACAGCCGAAGGCGAGGCCGCGGGCGAGGAGGCCACGGCGGCTCAGGGGGGCGGCGAGCGACATCGGCGGGCTCCTAGCGACGGTTGAAGGCCGGCGAGGCGAGGATGATCCCGACGCCTTCCCAGCGGGTCTCGGCGCCTGCGGCTGCACGGCGCAGATCGTCGTCGGCGGCGTCCGACAGCGCCGCGTCGAGCAGCAGGCGGGGGTCCTGCTCGCCCGCCAGCCGTCGCGGCGCGGTCATCGACCACGCGATCCGCGCGGCGAGGCCCTGCGGCGTGATCCATTCCGTTCCGCTGTCGGGCCAGCCGGCCGGGTCCGGCGCCTGAAGGAACGGCTGGCCCATGCGGCCCATCGGTCGGCCAAGCTGCGCCGCGGCGTCCTTCGCGCTCATGCCCGTCAGCGTCTCGGCAGAAACGCCGAGCGCGCGGATCGAGGCCACGACGAAGTCATAGGGCGGCCGGACCTTGCGCAGGTCCGGCGCCCACGCGGATGGGTGTTCGAGCAGCGCCTCGTAGACCGGCGTCAACGCGCCCCCCGTTGCGAGGTAGCGCGCTTCGAGATGTGCGACGAGATCCGGGTCCGGATCGTCGGCGACGAAATGGCGCGCGAGCCGCGTCGCGACGTGGCGCGCGGTGTCGGGATGCGCGGCGATATCGTCGAGCGCCGTCTCGATGTCGGCGAGGCGCGGCTGTTCGCGACCGTAGGTTCGGCCGAGCACGGCGATCTCGCCCGGTTCGGCCATGCTCCGCCTGAATTTGAAGCCGTCATCGGTCGTGAAGGTCGCGCCGGTCAGAAGCAGCGCCAGCCCTTCGACGTCGGTCTGCGAATAGCCGCCCGCGGCGCCGAGCGTATGCAGCTCCAAGAGCTCGCGGGCGAGGTTCTCGTTGAGGCCGCGCCGGCCCTTCAGGCCCACCTCCGAATTCGGACCGGCCGACCGGCTCTGGTCGAGATAGTAGAGCATTGCCGGGTGCAACGCCGCGGCGCGCAGCAGGTCCGAGAACGAGCCGGTCAGGTTCGGGCGGATCGCCTCGTCGATGTGGGCGACCGTCGGCGTGCGGTAGGCGCCGCGGCCGGCCGTGGTAAAATGGTTGGCCCAAAACAGCGTCAGCCGTTCGCGAAAGCCGGATGGGCCGTAGGCGGTGCGCGCGAGGAACGCCGTCATGTCGGCGTGCACGACCAGCGCGCGGGCGCTCGCGAGGTCGTCGAACGCCGCTTCGGCCCCCGGCTCGTTCATGCGGCGGGCGGTCCTCGCGGTCGAAAGCTCGCGGGCGTAGCCGCGCCAATAGGCGAAAGGTCGCACCGGGTACGTCTCGGCGGCGCGATCGGGCTCGGCGAGGGCGGCCAGAAGGCTTCCGGCGTCGTCACCGCGCGCTGCGCCCGGTGAAAGGCCCGTCCCGAAGCGGATCGCGGCGAGGGTGGTCGGGCTGGTCACGGGCTCCTCCGAATGCGGCCGGCGCGCATTCTGTATATGCGCAGTCGGGGGCGTGGCGCCATCGGCGGGACGCATCACGATCTCGCGCGATGGCGCGAATTCGACGTTGATCCGCAAGGTCCGCGCGGCGGCTGGCGGGATCGACCGCTGCATCGGCGCGGGTCACGGTCGACCCGGTGGAGG
>JBBRUZ010000061.1:0-15223 GCA_038247355.1 Rhodobacterales bacterium | reverse complement strand
CCCGGGTCGTTGGGGAAGTCGCCATCGAGAAGGGTATCGAGGACCGGGAGGAGACCGTGCGCGAAACGGTCCGCAAGACCGACGTCGAGATCGAGGAAGTCGGCGCCAAGCCCCGCAAGGGCAAGTAGGCGTTCACTGCAAACGAGACGTTTGACCGCAGAAGCCCGGCGCGTTGCCGCCGGGCTTCGGCGTATCGAAGGATTATTTTTCGGGCAGGGTCAGGCCACAAGTGAGTTTGGTCCGACTGCCGTCGTCCCAGTCGAATTTCATTCAGATGTTTGTATAAACGAGTGGGCGATCAAGGCCCGTCCAGCCTCGCGCGTGTCAAGGGCTTGGGCGACTCCGTGCCGGTGATCTCGCGTACCAACGCGGTGAAAGCGTCGCCGCGGGCTTCGAAGCTGGCGAACTGGTCGAAGCTGGCGCAGGCGGGGGCGAGGAGGAGGGTGTCTCCGGGTTGGCCTTCGGCGAGGGCGAGGCGGGTCGCGGCGTCCAGCGTGTCGGTGATCGCGTGGGGGGTGTCGCCGAGCGTGGCGGCGAAGGCGGGGGCGGCTTCGCCGATCAGGTAGGCCTTGACGATGCGGGGAAACAGCGGGCGCAGCGGCTCGATGCCGCCGGCCTTGGGGCGGCCGCCGGCGATCCAGCGGATGCGGTCGTAGGTCCCGAGCGACCGGGCGGCGGCTTCGCCGTTGGTGGCCTTGGAGTCGTTGACGATGCGGATGTCGCGCCAGGTGGCTATGGTCTGGGCGCGGTGCGGCAGGCCGGGGAAGGTGCGCAGCGCGTCCTCGATGGGGCGGGGGCCGAGGCCGAGGCTGCGGGCGACCACGTAGGCGGCGGCGGCGTTCTGGTGGTTGTGGGCGCCGGGGAGGGCCGCCACCCCGCGCAGGTCGATGGCGGCGGTCTGCTTGCCGTGGCGGGTCTCGGCGAGAAAGCCCTTGCGCGCCGTGACGGACCAGCCGAAGCCTGTGAGCTTGCGGGTGGTGGAAAGCGCGATGACCGGGTCGCCGGCGCCCTCCTCGCGCATGACGTTGGCGAGGTAGGCGCCTTCGGGTTCGTCCACGCCGATGACGCTGCGCGCGGGGCCGCCCTGGGTGAACAGGCGGGCCTTGGCGGCGAAGTATCCGCCGCGGCCGCCGTGTCGGTCGAGGTGGTCGTCGGTGAGGTTCAGAAATACCGCGATGTCGGGCTGCAGCGCGCGGGCGAGCTCGGTCTGGTACGAGGAAAGCTCCAGCACGACGGTCATGCCGCTGGTCGCCGGGTCGAGGTCGAGCGCGCCGCGGCCGATGTTGCCCCCCGTCTGCACCGGGCGGCCCGCGGCGGCGAGAATATGGGCGATGAGGGCGGTCGTGGTGGATTTGCCGTTTGAACCGGTGACGGCGACGACCTGCGGGGCCTTGTCGAAATCGTCCCAGTCCGGCGTGGCGAAGGACCGGAAGAACAGGCCGATGTCGTTGTCGACGGCGACGCCCGCCTCCCATGCGGCGGCGATGGCGGGGTGCGGCGCGGGGTAGAGGTGCGGGATGCCGGGTGAGACGATCAGCGCCGCGACGCCGTCGAGCGCGCGGCCGCGGGTGGGGTCGGCGAGCGGGACGCCCGCCGCGGCGGCGTGGGCGCGGGCGGCCTCGTTGTCGTCCCAGGCGATGACGTCGGCGCCCCCGGCTTGCAGGGCGGCGACGGTGGGCAGGCCCGAGCGGCCAAGGCCGATGACGGCGACCTTGTGGCCGGAATAGCCGCGGACGGGGATCATCGCAGCTTCAGCGTGGAGAGGCCGATCATCGCGAGGATCAGCGAGACGATCCAGAAGCGGATGACGATCTGTGGCTCGGCCCAGCCCTTCTTCTCGAAATGGTGGTGGATCGGGGCCATCAGGAAGACCCGCTTCTTGGTGCGCTTGTAATAGAGCACCTGAATGATGACCGACAGCGCCTCGACGACGAAGAGGCCGCCGACGATGGCGAGCACGATCTCGTGCTTGGTCGCGACCGCGATGGCGCCGAGCGCGCCGCCGAGCGCGAGGCTGCCGGTGTCGCCCATGAACACGGCCGCAGGCGGGGCGTTGTACCACAGGAAGCCGAGGCCGCCGCCGATCAGCGCCGCGACGAAGATGGTGATCTCGCCGGTGCCCGGCACGTAGTGGACGTCGAGATAGTCGGTGAAGTCGACGCGGCCCACCGCGTAGGCGATGACGCCGAGGCTGCCTGCGGCGATCATCACGGGCATGATGGCGAGCCCGTCGAGGCCGTCGGTCAGGTTCACCGCGTTGGCCGAGCCGACGATGACGAGCATGGCGAACGGCAGGAACAGCCAGCCGAGGTCGAGCAGGAACGACTTGAACACCGGGAAGGCGAGCTGGCCGGAGAGGTCGGTCGGGTGGAGGTGCATGGCCCAGGCGCCGGCGGCGAGCGCGATGGCGAGGCCGATGCCGAGGCGGATGCGGCTCGAGACCCCGGCGTGGGTCTGCTTGGTGACCTTGGCGTAGTCGTCCGCGAAGCCGATCACGCCGAACCCCGCGGTGACGAACAGCACGAGCCAGACGAAGCCGTTGTCCCAGCGCGCCCAAAGCAGCGTCGAGAAGAACAGCGCCGACAGGATGAGCAGGCCGCCCATCGTCGGCGTGCCGGCCTTGGTCAGGATGTGGCTCTCGGGCCCGTCCGAGCGGATCGGCTGGCCACGGCCCTGACGGGTGCGCAACAGGTCGATGAGCGGGCGGCCGAAGATGAAGCCGAAGATCAGCGCCGTCAGGAACGCCCCGCCGGCACGAAACGTGATGTAGCGAAACACGTTGAAGACGCCAAGGTTCTGCGAGAGTTCGGCCAGGTAGTAGAGCATCGGGCGTTCACCCCTCCTGAGGTTCGGCGGGGATTTCGGTCTGGATTTCAGGTCGGCGCGCGTCGCCCATGGCCTTGATGGCGTCGACGACAAGGCTGACGCGGCTGCCGTTCGAGCCCTTGACCAGCGCCACGTCGCCCGCGTCGAGCAGGCGGCCGGCGCGCGTGGCCATTGCGGCGGCGTCGGGGAACCATTCGCCGCGCCGCGCCCCAGGCAGGGCCGCGTGGAGCGCGCGCATTAGTGGCCCCGCGCAATGAACGGTCGCGACCGACGCGAGGCCCGGCGCCGCTGCGAGGCCGGCGTGAAGCGCGAGCTCCTCGGGACCAAGTTCGAGCATGTCGCCGAGGAACGCGACACGGCGACCGCGGGCGATGCGGCCGACCCCGTCCTCGGGTCTGGCCGCGGCCAGAACCTCGAAGGCCGCCGCCATCGCCGCGGGGTTGGCGTTGTAGCTCTCGTCGATCAGCGTGACCGCGCCGTCGATGCCCCCGGGCCCAAGCACGATTCGCCAGCGCGACCCCCGGCCTTCGGGAGGGCTCCAGTGCGCCAGCGCCAGCGCCGCGCGGGCAATGTCGCCGCCGAGCGCCTCGACCGCGGCGAAAACGCCGAGCGCGTTCATCGCGAGATGCCGGCCCGGCGCGGCGAGCTTGTAGAAGAAGGGCTGGCCGTGGCTGCGCGCGGCGACGGCGGTGACCGTTTCGGAGACCGCGACCTCGGTCAGGCGGAATTCGGGCCGCCCGGTCGCGCCGAAACGAACAGCCCGCGCGCCCGCGCGGCGGGCCGCCGCCAGCAGGATCGGATAGACGGCGAGGTCGCGCAGCATCACCGCAGCGCCTCCCGGCTCCAGCCCCGCGAAGATCGCCGCCTTTTCCCGGGCGATCGCGGAGATATCGCGAAAGGCGGCGAGATGCACCGCCGCCACCGTGGTGACGAGCGCTACGTGCGGCCTCGCGAGGCGGGCGAGCGGCAGGATCTCGCCGGGCGCGTTCATCCCGATCTCGATCACCGCGAAATCCGCATCGGGCGGCGTCCGCGCCAGCGTCAACGGCACGCCCCAGTGATTGTTGAAGCTCTTCTCCGCCGCATGGACCGCGCCCTGCGCGCCAAGGGCCGAACGCAGCATCTCCTTGGTTCCTGTCTTGCCGACCGAGCCGGTCACGGCGACGAGCCTGCCCGCGAACCGTGCGCGCCCTGCCGCGCCGAGCGCCGTCAGCGCGCCCGGAACGTCCGGGACGATCAGCAGCGGCGCGTCCTGCGTCAGACCGTCCGGTATCCGTGAGACAAGCGCCGCAGCCGCGCCCTTGGCGAAGGCCTCCGCCACGAACTCATGGCCGTCGCGGACCCCCGTGAGTGCTACGAACAGGTCGCCGGGCGCGAGGCTGCGCGTGTCGATCGAGACGCCTGTCGCCGCCCAGCCCGGTGTCGCCCAATCCGGCGCCGAAACCCCACCCGTCGCCGCGACCGCGTCGTCCCGCGTCCAGAGCGCGCTCACGTTCGTCCCCCTGCTGCGATTCGGGGCGGGGTCAAGGGTGGCGCCAGCCGCGGCGGCACGCCGCTTGCCCTTGACGCCGCCCCGAATCGCAAAACTCTGGTGGAGGCGCTGGAGGAAGCAGCCGCTTTCTCAAGCGCCTCATCGCAGGTCTTCCCTTCTTGTTTTTCACGAGAACCGCCGCGCGAACTCCGGCGCGGGCGCGACGCCGCCACGAGCGGAGCGGTCGTCGCGCCGGCCGGGTCGGCCGCGCAGGCGGCCGAAACGCGGGGCGGGCCGCCGATCATGCGCCCAGACCGTCGAGCGCCGCCACCGCCACGCTCGCCTGCTCGAGATCGTCGAAAGGCAGGATGTCATCGCCGATCACCTGGCCGGTCTCGTGGCCCTTGCCCGCGATCAGCAGCGCGTCGCCGGGCTGGAGCGCGTCGACCGCCGTCAGGATCGCTTCGGCCCGGTCGCCGATCTCGGTCGCCTCCGGGCAGGCCGCAAGCACCGCCGCGCGGATTGCGCCCGGGTCTTCCGAGCGGGGATTGTCGTCGGTGACGAACACCACGTCGGCGCCGGCCGCCGCCGCCGCGCCCATCAGCGGGCGCTTGCCCCGGTCGCGATCGCCGCCGGCGCCGAAGACGACGATCAGCCGCCCGAGCACGTGGGGCCGCAGCGCTGCGAGCGCCGTGGCGAGCGCGTCGGGCGTATGGGCGTAGTCGACGAAGACAGCCGCGCCGTTTCCTCTGGTCGCGGCGCGCTGCATCCGGCCGCGGACCGTCACGAGGTGCGGGAGCGCGTCGAACACCGCCTCGGGCGCTTCGCCCGAGCCGAATGCGAGCCCGGCGGCGATCAGGGCGTTGTGCGCCTGAAAGCCACCGATCAGGTCGAGCCGGACGGCCCGGGCGCGCCCGCGCCAGACGTAGAGCGCCTCCTGCCCGGTCGCGTCGAAGCGCTGGCCGGTAAGGCGCAGGTCGCACCCCTCGGACCGACCGACCGTCACCAGCCGGTGGCCGCGGGCGCGCGACGTCTCGGCGACGTGGGCGCCGAACGGATCGTCGAGATTGACGACCGCCGCCGCGCCGCGCGGTAGCACCCGCTCGAAGAGGCCGAGCTTCGCGGTGCGATACGCGTCGAAGTCGGCGTGATAGTCGAGGTGGTCCCGGGTGATGTTGGTGAAGGCCGCGGCGGCGAGCCGCACGCCGTCGAGCCGGCACTGGTCGAGCCCGTGCGACGACGCCTCCATCGCCGCGTGGGTGACGCCCTTGCCCGCGAGATCGGCGAGCAGCGCGTGCAGCGTGATCGGCTCGGGCGTGGTGTGGTCGAGCGGCGCCGCGACCGCTCCCTCGACGCCGGTGGTGCCGAAGTTGACCGCGCGCTCGTTCAGGCTCTCCCAGATCTGGCGGGTGAAGTTCGCGACCGAGGTCTTGCCGTTGGTGCCCGTCACCGCGACAACGACCTCGGGCTGCGCGCCCGACCAGCGGGCCGCCGCCTGGGCCAGTGCGCGACGGGGGTTGTCGTGAAGGACCACGGGGACGCCCAGCTGTCCGATTTCCGCGACCGCGCGGGCGAAGCCGTCCGGGTCGGTCAGGATCGCGGCGGCGCCCATGCGCAGCGCGTAGGGAATGAACTCGCCTCCGTGCATCACGCGGCCCGGCAGCGCCGCGAACAGATGTCCGGGTTTGGTGCGACGGCTGTCGACCGAGAGGCCGGTGATATCGGGCAGCGGCCCGGACCAGTCGCCGGCGCGTTTCGCGCCGGCCAGAAGGCCGAGCGCCTCGAAGCCCATCAGTTTGTCCGCCAGTTCCGAGACCATCGCTCCCCCGCCAGCCTGCGGCATGCTTCGGGCGACCGGGCTAGTCGTTAACCGCCAGCGTGTAAAGCGGCGGCTCGGCGCCATCGGGCCGGTCGTCGGGCCGCAGCCCGAGGATCGGCGCGATCCGGCGCAGCGCCTTCGCGAAAACCGGCGCCGCCGTCCAGCCAGCGGTGCGCAGCGCCGTGCCGTTGACGGTGTTCTCGGGCTCGTCGAGGCCGATGACCATCACGTATTCCGGGTCGCTGGCCGGGAAGACGCCGGCGAAGGTGGAGATGACCTTGTTCCTGGCGTAGCCGCCCGAGGCCGTCGGCTTGTCGGCGGTGCCGGTCTTGCCGCCGACGTCGTAGCCCGGCACGTCGGCCTGCTTCGCGGTGCCGCGCTGGACGGTCTTGCGCAGCATGTCGCGGATCTGCATCGAGGTCGCGACGGAGACGATGCGGTCCGCTTCGGATGGCCGGGCGTCGTTCGCGATGATCGACGGCGTGACCTTGAGCCCGCCGTTGACGACGCTGGCGTAGCCCACTGCGAGGTGCAGCGGCGAGACGGCCAGGCCGTGGCCGTAGGAGATGGTCATCGTCGTCAGTTCCGACCAGCGCCGGGGCGCGAGCGGCGGCGCGCGCAGCGCTTCGGTGACCTCGAGCGGCAGGACGTCCATCAGGCCGAGACGCTTGAGGAAATCCTGTTGCGCCGCCCCGCCCATCGCGATCGCGATGCGGGCGGTGCCGATGTTGGAGGACTTCACGATGACGTCCTCGACCGAGAGGCGTGGCCCGTAGTTCTTGAAGTCGCGGATGGTGAAGCGGCCCCAGCGCATTGGCCCGGAGGTGTCGATCATCGTCTGCGGCGTCACCAAGCCGCGGTCGAGCGCCTGGGCGATCGCGAAGATCTTGAACACCGAGCCGAGTTCGTAGCGCCCCTGGGCCGCGCGGTTGAAGAGCGGGCTGTCGGCCGGATCGCCTGAGGTCGGCAGCGGCGGGCGCGTGTTCGGGTCGAAGTCGGGCAGGCTCGCGATGGCGCGGATCTGGCCGGTGGCCGCTTCCATCAGGATGCCGACCGCCCCCTTGGCCTTCATGTCGGTCATGCCCTGCAAAAGCACTTCCTCGAGCGCGGTCTGGGCGGCGACGTCGATCGACAGTCGCAGCGGCTCGGCGGTGCGTCCGGGGTCGCGCAGCCGCGCGTCGGCGTGGCGCTCGACGCCCGCCGTGCCGATGACCTCCGCCGCATGGACCCCCTCGCGTCCGAAGGCGGCGCCGCCGAGGATATGCGCGGCGACGCCGCCGTTGGGGTAGAGGCGCGTCTCGCGTGGGCCGAACAGCAGTCCTGGTTCGCCGAGATCGTGCACGGCCTGGCGCTGTTCAGGCGAGACGGTTCGCTTGATCCAGACGAACTTCCGCCCGTCGGTGAAGCGGGCGTGGAGCGCGCCTGCGTCGAGGTCGGGGAAGATGCGGGCGAGTTCGCTCGACGCCCGACGGGGATCGATCATGTCGAGGGGCTGGGCGTAAAGCGAGGCGGTCACGAGGTTGGTGGCGAGGATCGCGCCGTTGCGGTCGGTGATGTCGGCGCGCTGCGCGAGGATCGGCTCGCCAGTCGCGTCGGCGCGCGGTTCGACCGGCACGGACGCCGCCATCAGCGCCATGCGGCCCGCGATGGTGGTGAAGCCGAGGATGAAGACGACGCCGAGCAGCAGAAGGCGGGATTCCGCGCGGGCCCGTTCCACGCGGTGCAGTGCGCGCTGGCGGGCGGCGCGTATCTCCGCCTCGATCTGGTCGGGGTCGCGCCCTTCTGCGCGGGCCGACAGGATGCGGGCGAGCGGGCGCAAGGGGCGGCGGATCATTCGGTTTCTCCTGCGGGTGCGGGTTCGGCCTCGGGATGGACCCCGGTTGCGCCGGTCGTCTCGAGGAGGTCGGGTTCGACAGGAAACGCGACCATCGCGGCCTCGCCGAACTGTTCGGGGGTCAGCGGCGCGAGGCCCAGCGCCGCACCGGGCCCGGCGACCAGCGCCGCGAGCCGGTCGGGGCGGTTGAGATACGCCCATTCGGCGTTGAGGACCGACAACGCTTCGCGCTCCTGCGCGATCGCGGCGCGCAGATCGGCGAGGCGGTTCAGCGCCTCCTGGGTCGCGTAGTTCACGCGGTAGGCCCAGGTTGCGCAGACCGCGACCATGACGGCGGCCGACAGGTGGAGCGCGAACCTCATGACGCCGTGCGCGCGCGCGCGCACGGCGGCACGCCGAGGGCAGCGGGATCGAGGCGCAGCGCGGGCGAGGCTAGGCGTCGGGCGATGCGTAGCTTCGCGGAGCGGGCGCGGGGATTGGCGGCGACCTCCGCGTCCGACGGGGTGATCGCCTTGCGGGTGACGAGGCGGAAGCCGGGCGGGTCGCCGGCGGTCTCGGGCGCGTGGCGGCTGGCGTGCGGGGCGGCGCCGGAGCGCAGTTGCAGGAAACGCTTCACGATGCGGTCCTCCAGCGAATGAAAGGTGACGACGGCCAGCCATCCGTCCGGCGCCAGCGTCGCCTCGGCCGCCGCGAGACCGCGGGCGAGTTCGCCGAGCTCGTCGTTCACGGCGATGCGCAGCGCCTGGAAGCTGCGGGTGGCGGCATGGGGCTGGCCGGGCTTGGGGCGGGGAAGGCAGCGCGCGACGGCGGCGGCGAGTTGCAGCGTCGTCCCGAACGGCGCGGTCTTGCGTTCGGCGACGAGGGCGCGGGCGATGCGGCGCGCGGCGCGCTCCTCGCCGTACTGGTGCAGGATGTCCGCGATCTCGGTTTCGGGCGCGTGGTTGACGATGTCGGCGGCGGAGGGTCCGGTTCCACCCATGCGCATGTCGAGCGGACCGTCCTTCATATACGAAAAGCCGCGGGCGGCCTGGTCGATCTGCATCGAGGAGACGCCGACGTCGAGCACGACGCCGTCGAGCGGCGCCCCGGCGATCCGGTCTAGATCGCCGAACACGCCGGCGCGCAGCTCCAGCCGGGAGCCGTAGGCGCCCGCCCATGCGGCGGCTCCGGCCAGCGCGATGGGGTCGCGGTCGACACCGATCACACGGTCAGCGCCGGCGTCGAGCAGCGCGCGGGCATAGCCGCCGGCGCCGAACGTGCCGTCGAGCCAGACGCCGCGCACCGGCGCCGTCGCCGCGAGGATCGGCGTGAGCAGAACCGGCACATGCGGTCCGAGCGGCGCCATCATCATGCGGCGCCTCCCGCGAGGCGAAGGCGGTCGAGCAGCGCGAAGGGATCGTTCTCGGGGCCGTCCAGCGCGAGCTCCGCGTCGAGCGTCGCCTGGTCGGCGGCGAACGCCTCCGGCGCCCAGATCTGGAACTTGTCGCCCATGCCGGCGAAGGTCGCCTCGTCGATCACGCCGATCATGTCGCGGAGCGCCTGGCCGAGGACGATGCGGCCGTTCTCGTCGACCTGCGCGTAGGTGGAGCGGGTGTTCAGCAGCCGCTCCAGTTTCTCGCGGTCGCGGCTGAAACGGGGCAGGGCGGAAATCATGTCGTCGATCTCCTCCATCGCGCGGATGGTGAAGCACTCGAGGCAGGCCCGCCCCGGCCGGCCGTGGACGATGACGAGATTTGGGTTCTGATCGGGCTTCCAGTCCGGATCGCCGTCTTCGAGGACGCGGCGGAACTGGGCGGGGATCGATACGCGACCCTTTGCATCCACCTTGTGGACAGAACCGCCCCTGAAACGCCGTGCCACCCGGCTTCCCTCCTGTCCTCTGACGCCGCTCGCAAACACAAAGGCGGGTCGTGCTGCCTGAAAGCACGACCCGCCGTTTAGTCCCGAATGGGCGATTGGCCCGACTGCGTCGCCTGATCTGCGTGCCTGCTCGTTTCCGCGTCGGGTCTTCGTTCATTGTCGAAGACTGGGGGGGGTAGCCTTCGGTCTTTCGGGAAGTCAGCGGGCCTGTATGAAACCTGCCGCGTTTCCTTTTCGGGTCTTTGCGCCCTGAAAGTGAGTGCCGCCGCCTTCCGTGAAATTGGTGTATCATGGGAGTGCATGGGAAACAATGGTATTCTATGTAACTTACACGAATTTAGACCTCCCTTGAGGCTTTGAGCGGGCATTCACCACTCATCAGTCCGGATTGCACAAAATATGGTATTAGAACTGCGTCTAAAACGCTATATATAGTAGCGGAGATTGCGCCCGGTTCGGCGACTGATCGCAAGCCTGGCCTGCAATCGGGGGCAAATCGGGTGATGCGCGTCGTCTTTGCGGGGGCGCAAGTCGAATGCGCGTTCGGCGGGCGTGCGACTTGCGCCCCTGGTCCAGAACCCGGCAACCTGGTCGATTCGCGTTGGGCCGCGCCACGGCGGGGCCTTGATGGCCTTATCATTTTCGCGGCGTCATGCATTTACAGTTTGAACGGCGTTCAACACGAATTCTTAAATAAAATTGCGCGATGATACATCTTAGATTCTGCTGCGCGAGTTAAAAAAAATACTTCGTGACCGCGCTGCCGGAAGCGAAGCACGGCATGATCACCGTGCCGCCCGGGCCGGGGCTGGGACTCGAACTGAACCCGGTTCCCGACCGGGCCTTCACGACCTCGCGACGGCGCTCGGACGCCGCGGCGCTCTGAACCGAAGAACGACAACCGCTCGCAGGGAGAAGCACCATGAGAAACCGCCTCAAGGGAATGGCACTCGCAGGCCTGCTGTCCGGCGCCGCGTCCGCCGCATTCGCGCAGCAGCCGCTGGATATCGTGTTCACGCATCACTCCTCGGCGTCAAACACGTTCTGGCAAGCGGTTCAGAAGGGCTTCGAGGACGCCTGCGGCAAGATCTCGGCCGAGTGCCAGATGATCTTCACCCAGACCGAAGGTTCGGTGCAGGAGCAGCTCGCCAACATGGAGGCGGCGCTCGCGCGGCAGGCGGACGCGATCCTGACCTCGATCGTCGACAACACGGCGCTCGACGAGATCATCGAGCGCGCCCGCGACGCCGGGTTGGTCGTGATCGGCGTCAACGTCGATGATCTCGAGGGCGCCGCGGGAAACGCGCGCCAGGCGTTCGTGGGCCAGGGCTTCCTGCCGGCAGGCTATTCGCCCGGTGAGGCGCAGTCCGCGAACTTCCCCGAGGACGGCCCGATCAAGGTTCTCGTCGGCGTCTCCGCCTCTGGCCAGAACTGGTCCGAACAACGCGCGCAAGGCGTGATCAACTTCATCGAGGCGTACAAGGTCGCCAACCCCGACCGGGAGGTGACCTGGGAGCGCATCGACAGCGGCACCGACCTTGCGACCGTCGGCGACCGTGTGGGCGCCTATCTCGGCGCGAACCCCTCGCCCGCGCGGTCGGGCCCGGCATGAAGGCGGCTGGCTTGGGGCGTATCGTCAACCTCACCTCGATCACGCTGAATGGCCAGTTGGACGGCTACGTGCCTTACGTTGCCTCCAAGGGCGCGATGCTCGGGCTGACCAAGGGCCTCGCGCGCGAACTCGGCCGCCATGGGATCACCGTCAACGCCATCGCTCCCGGCGCGGTCATGTCCGAGGCCGAGAACCGCGTCTTTGCCGACCGTCTGGCCGAGTACAACGCCTGGGTGCTGGAACGCCAGAGCGTGAAGGCATGGATCGAGCCGCGGAATGTCGCAGCACTCGCGGTCTTTCTCTGCTCGGACCGCGCGCGGATGATCTGCGGCCAGAACATCGCCATCGACGGCGGTTGGGTGTGATCGCACTCCGCGCCGGAGCCGCCGAGGCCGTTGTCGCGCTGGACATGGGCGGGGGCCTCGCTTCGCTCGGCGTCGCCGGTCGTCCGGTCCTGCGGCCGTGGTCGGGCCGGACCGAGGACGGCCCGTTCGCGCTCGCGCTCAATCTGCTCGCGCCATTCTCCAACCGCATCAACGGCGGCTTTCACTTCGACGGTCGCCGCCACGATCTGGCGCCCAATCTCGCGGGCGAGCCTCTTCCGATCCACGGCGACGCCTTTCAGCGCGCCTGGAAGGTCGCCGCCCGGTCCGGTCGGAGCATGACGCTGGCGCTGCCGGACGGCGAGTTCGGCCCATTCCGATACGCAGCTCAGGTCGAATACAGCCTCGCGCCCGGCAACCTCGCCATCACCCTGCGGCTGACCAGTCGGGCCCGAGTTCCCCTGCCCTATGGAGGCGGCTTTCATCCTTGGTTTCCAAGGAGCGCGGCGACGCGCCTGCGCTTTGACGCGGCAGGTCACTGGCCCGAGGACGCCCGACATCTTCCCGCGTCGAAGACCCCGGAGCCGGCGCCTGCGGACTGGCGCTGGTCAGAGCCCGCCCCGCTTCCTGCGGGCTGGATCAACGCGGGGTTCTCGGATTGGAACGGCTCGGCCGAGGTCAGTCAGGGCCCCGACGCGGTTTCCGTAAGCCTGTCCGCGCACAACCTGACGACCATCATCCTCTATGCGCCCTCATCTGAGGCGGGCTTCTTCTGCCTCGAGCCGGTGTCGCATCCGGTGAACGCGCACAACTTGCCCGGCCAGCCTGGTCTGTCGAAGCTGCTACCGGGCGAGAGCCTGTCGTGGAGCTTGCACCTCAAATGGTCGGAGCCTTGAGCTACCGGTAGCAAAAACAGTTTACGATTGTATGTTGAGGGTCAGGCTCGGGCGAAAGAAGCGAGTTCCGATTTCGATAATAGCCGCTGACCACGACGCTGCCCCGCTCAAATGCCGATGAGTAACATAATCTGCGTGACCCGAAGTTGTTAATTGGCGCAGTGATCGAGGCGCCAGCTTGGGTGAACGCAACCAAAAATTCGGTGACCGTATTCAAACGATCCGCGCCACGACGAAATCCGCGAGGTGGGCCAGATGCGCCTTCAGCGCGCTGTCGGGCAGCGGCGCGAGCGCCGCGCGCGCCCGCGCCGCGTGCGCCACCGCCGTTTCGCGCGTGCTCTCGAGGCTGCCGCGTCGCGACATGATCGCGCGCGCGCGCTCGAGGTCGCCGTCGGACTGGGCGCCCTTCTCGATCACCCTCAGCCAGAACGCCCGTTCGTCGGCATCGGCGGCCGCCACCGCCCGGATCACCGGAAGCGACATCTTTCGCTCGCGGAAATCGTCGCCGGTGTTCTTGCCGAGCGAGGCGCTGATCCCGCCGTAGTCGAGCAGATCGTCGGTGATCTGGAAGCTGACGCCCAGCGCGTCGCCGTAATCGCGAAGCGCCGCGACATGTGCGTCGGGCGCGCCTGCGATCACGCCGCCGATCTCGGTCGCCGCCGCGAACAGCGCCGCCGTCTTGCCCCGGACCACCTGCATGTAGACGGCCTCGGTGGTTGCGAGGCTCGCCGCGGCCGTCAGTTGCAGGACCTCGCCCTCGGCGATCACCGCCGCCGCGTTCGACAGGATGTCGAGCACCCTCAGCGACCCGGTCTCGACCATCAGCTGGAACGACCGGGCGAAAAGGTAGTCGCCGACCAGCACGCTCGACTTGTTGTCCCATAGCAAATTCGCGGTCGGTCGCCCGCGCCGCCGCGCGCTCTCGTCGATCACGTCGTCATGGAGCAGCGTCGCAGTGTGGATGAACTCCACCGTCGCCGCCAGACGGATGTGATGGTTGCCGTCATAGCCACACAGCCGCGCCGCCGCCAGCGTCAGCAGCGGGCGCAGCCGCTTGCCCCCGGCCTCGACGAGATGTGCTGTCACCTCGGGGATGCGCGGGGCGTGCCTGCTCGCCATCCGATCGCGGATCAGCGTGTTGACCTCGGCCATGTCGTCCGCCAGCAAGCTGGTGATGCGATCGAAAGGAGACTCGACCCGGACCGGCGTGTTCATCGCGCTTGCCTCTCGACCTCGCCCAGACGGCTGGATAACCTGTCGGCCATGAAGGAAATCCTGCGCACTACCGACCCGACGACCATTGCCTTTTCCACCGCGCTGCTGCGCGCGGAGGGTATAGACTGCTTCGTTCTGGACGTCCACATGAGCGTTATGGAGGGCGGGATCGGGCTGTTTCCGAGCCGCCTGACCGTCGCTGACCGCGACGCGTTCCGCGCCCGCGCCATCCTTGCCGACAACGACGTCGACGGCCTCGTGACGTGACGGGGTTCGCTGACGCAGAGCTGACGTGCGACGGTTTTCTCGACGGACGCCTGCGGATCTGGCAACCGCGCACCGGGTATCGCGCCGCCATCGACCCGGTTTTGCTCGCCGCGTTCACCCCTGCGGTCCCGGGCCAGCTCGTGCTCGACCTCGGATGCGGCGCGGGCACCGCGGCGCTTTGCCTCGGGGCGCGCACGACCGGGCTCGAGCTCCACGGTCTGGAGGTGCAGCCCGGCTACGCCGACCTCGCGCGTCGGAACGCGACAGCGAACGGCCTCGCCCTCACCGTCCACGACGGCGATCTGCGCCGCCCGCCGCAGGCCCTGCGCGGCCGCACGTTCGACGCGGTGCTGATGAACCCGCCCTACCACCCGGCACGGTCCACCGGCGCGGCCGACGTTGGCCGCGACACCGCCCAGCGCGAGAGCGGAGCCGAGCTTTCGGACTGGATCGCCGCGGGCTTGCGCCGCCTCGGGCCGGGCGGCTGGCTGGTGCTGGTCCATCGCGCCGACCGTCTTCCCGCGATCCTCGCGGCGCTCGACGGACCTGCCGGCGGCATCGAAGCACTGCCGGTCGCGCCCCGGAGCGGCGCGCCGGCTGGTCGCATCCTCGTCCGGGCCCGCAAGGGCAGGCGTGCGCCGTTCAAGCTCCATGCGCCATTGACGCTGCACGAGCCCAACCCGCTCGAGCAGACAGAACGCTACGGGGCGCGCGCGCGCGCGGTGCTCCGGGACGGGGCGGACGTGACGGCTCTCGTGTCCTGATGCGCCGATCGTAACGATTTTGCAACTATTGGGGGTATAACGCCGGGAGGCGGGACATTGCGAGGTGTAAGGGAGATGCGGGTCGGTGTGGTCTTTCTCGTGCTCGCCATGCTCCTCACGCCCGCGGTCGACGGCGTTGCGAAGGGCCTTTCGGCTGATCACTCCCCGCTGATGATCGCTTTTCTGCGCTATCTTTCGGCCGGGTTGATCGCGCTGGCGCTGGCCCGCGCCATCGGGCGGCGGATCGCAGTGCCCGCCGGCGACCGCATGGGCCAGTTGTGGCGCACTGCGCTGATCATCGCCGCGATGACGTCACTGATCGCGGCGCTCGGCATG